>NZ_AMXD01000119.1 GCF_000310185.1 Thauera aminoaromatica S2
CGGCGTCTTCGGCATCGCGGCGCGCAGACGCGCGCTCGGCGTCCTGGGCCGCACGCTGGCGGGCCGTGGCGGCTTCGGCCTCGCGGCTGGCCTCGACGCGCTGGGCGCGGATGCGCTCGGCTTCGGTAGATGGCGCGATCGTCGCGTCCCCGCTCGGCCCGGAAGGGGCCAGGGGGGAGGCGGCGGGCGGGGCGGCAGGTGGGGCAGGGGGGCTGGGGCGTTCGCCGGCGGCCGGCTTGGCCGCTGCTGCGCGTTGGCGCTCCGCCAGGGTGATGCCGCGGCTTTCGGCTTCGAGCTCGCGGGCACGCCGGATCGTCTCCAGGCGCTGCTTCTTCGCCTGGTCGATGCAACGGTTGACGAGGAACTTCTCGTAACAGCCCGGCACGGTGGCCTGGTAGGTGGCCTCGGCTTCGGCGCGCAGCGCCTTGCCATCGGCTGCGAGCGCCTCCGCGCGGGTACGCTCGGCGGTGCGGGCGGCCTCGTCCGCGGTCTGCGCGTGGGCGGGCAGGATCGTGGAGGCGAGTAGCGCCGCGCACAGGCCGGGCATGATGGAGCGGTGGGCGACGACGAGAGACAGGGAGCGGATACGGATCATGCGTGCGGTTTCCGGATTCGGGTGGCCGAGCGGGGCGATCGAAGACATTCATCGCGTTGCCGCGGCCGAGTGGTCGGCTCGGGTTTCCGGAATGCGTGTTCCGGCTTCGATCGAGCCGGCGCGTAGAATAGCGCCTTTGCAACCGCCCGCGGCCTGCCGGCCGTGTATCCGTTCGTGATCAGTCTTCGTAACTTGCGCCTCGCGCGCGGCGCCAAGGTCCACATCGAGAGCGCCACGCTGCAGATCCACCCCGGCTGGAAGGTCGGCCTCACCGGCGCCAACGGCAGCGGCAAATCCAGCCTGTTCGCCATGCTGCGCGACCAGCTCCACCCCGATCAGGGCGACCTCGACCTGCCGCCGGGCTGGGTGATCGCCCACGTCGCGCAGGAAACCCCCGGGCTGGCGCAGCCGGCGATCGACTACGTGCTCGACGGCGACGCCGAGCTGCGCCGCATCGAGGCCGAGCTGGCCGCAGCCGAAGCCGCGCACGATGGCTCGCACATCGGGGAACTCCACGCCCGCCTGCACGAGATCGGCGGCTATGCGGCGCGCGCGCGCGCGGCGGCCCTGCTCGACGGACTGGGCTTCCTGCAATCCGACATCGAGCGCCCCGTGGCGGACTTCTCCGGCGGCTGGCGCATGCGCCTGAACCTGGCGCAGGCGCTGATGTGCCGTTCCGACCTGCTGCTGCTCGACGAGCCCACCAACCACCTCGACCTCGACGCGGTGATCTGGCTCGAGGCCTGGCTGCGCGACTACCGCGGCACGCTGCTGCTGATCTCGCACGACCGCGAGTTCCTCGATGCCTGCGTCACCCATATCGCCCACATCGAGCAGCAGAAGCTCGCGCTCTACACCGGCGGCTATTCCGACTTCGAGCGCCAGCGCGGCGAACGCCTCATCCAGCAGCAGGCGATGTTCGAGAGGCAGCAGCGCGACATCGCGCACATGGAAGACTACATCCGCCGCTTCCGCGCCAAGGCCACCAAGGCGCGCCAGGCGCAGAGCCGGATCAAGGCGCTCGAGCGCATGGAGCGCATCGCCGCGGCGCACGTCGACACGCCCTTCAGCTTCGCCTTCCGCGATGCGCCGCCGGCGCCCGACCCCTTGCTGCAGATCGAGGACGGCGCGGTGGGTTACGGCGACAAGACGATCCTGGAGCGCATCACGCTGACCCTGCGCCCGGGCGAGCGCGTCGGCCTGCTCGGGCGCAACGGTGCCGGCAAGTCGACGCTGATCAAGCTGCTCGCGCACGAGCTGCAGCTCGCCAGCGGCCGCCGCCTGGAAGGCAAGGGCCTGGCGACCGGCTACTTCGCCCAGCATCAACTGGAAACGCTGCGCCCGGACGAGTCGGCGCTGCAGCACATGGTCAGGCTCGATCCGCAGACGCGCGAGCAGGAGCTGCGCGACTATCTCGGCGGCTTCGACTTCCGCGGCGACGGCGTGGGCGGCACGTCCACCCCGGCGACCACGCCCTGCGGGCCGTTCTCGGGCGGCGAGAAGTCGCGCCTGGCGCTGGCGCTGCTGATCTGGCAGCGCCCCAACCTGCTGCTGCTCGATGAGCCCACCAACCATCTCGATCTCGAGATGCGCCACGCGCTGACCATGGCGCTGCAGGACTACGAGGGCGCGATGGTGCTGGTGTCGCACGACCGCGCGCTGCTGCGCGCCACCTGCGATCGTTTCGTGCTGGTCGATGGCGGCCGCATCCAGCCCTTCGACGGCGACCTCGACGACTACCGCGACTGGCTCGCCAGCCGCCGCGCCGAAGTTGCCGCGGCCGCTGCCTGCCCCGACCAGGCTGCCGACAAGGCCGCGCGCAAGGCCGACCGCGCCCAGGCCGCCGCCGACCGCCAGGCGCGCCTGGTGGCGCGTCGGCCGCTGGTGAAGGAGCTCGAGCAGATCGACAAGCGCATGGCGGCGTGGAACAAGGAGAAGGCCGAGCTCGACGCGAAGCTCGCCGATCCGGCGCTGTACACCGGCCCGCAGGCGGGCGAGGTGCCGGCGCTCAACAAGCGTCAGGCCGAGCTCGCCGAGCGCATCGAGGAGGCCGAGCTGCGCTGGCTGGAGCTGCACGAGGCGCTGGAAGCGATCCCGGCGGATTGAGGGGGCCGAACCCCCTTCGCGCCGGGCGGCGCTCCTGCGCAGGACGTCGAGCGTGCAGGCCTACTTCGGTAACCAGTGCGCCGGGTTCAGCTTCCAGGTGGCGAAGTCCTCATGGCCGACGATGCGGTCCTGCGCGTGGCGCAGGTCGAGGTCTTGCGGTGTCAGTGCGTAGCCATCGGTGTGAAACATCACCGTGACCTTCGGCGCGATCAGTTTGTCGGGGTTCTGCGCCTGCACGACCGCAAGGCGCTTGCTTTCGAGCCGCACCAGCGAACCGGCCGGATAGATCCCGACCGCGCGGATGAAGGCGTGCACGAGTTCGGGCTTGAAGTGGAACTTGCTCCAGTCCAGCAGCTTGCGGAGCGCCTCGGTCGGCGGCATGCCCTTGTGATAGACGCGGTTGGACGTAATGGCGTCGTAGACATCCACGATGGCGCCCATCTGGCCATAAAGGCTGATCGCGTCCCCCGCGAGCTTGTTCGGGTAGCCGGTACCGTCGAAGCGCTCGTGGTGCTGGGCGGCGACGTCGAGCGCGATGGCGCTGATGCCGGGTGTGGCCTGCAGGATGATCTTGCTCTGCACGACGTGGTTCTTCATCTTCGCGAACTCGGCGTCGGTGAGCTTGGCCGGCTTGTTCAGGATCGCGTCGGGGACGCTGGCCTTGCCGACGTCGTGCAGCAGTGCGCCCACCGCAATTTCGTGGATGACCGGGCGGGGCAGCTGCAGGTTGCGGGCGAACGTGGTCATCAGCGCGCAGACCGACACCGAGTGCTGGAAGGTGTAGGCGTCGTGCTGCTTGAGCCGGGCGAGCGGGATCAGCGCGTCCTGCTGGGTGAAGATCGAGTCGACGATGCGTTCGACGAGCGGCTCGATCAGCTCCATCTCGATCTGTTTGCCCAGGCGCACGTCGGCCATCATGTCGCGGACGATGAGATTGGCCTCGCGGTGCAGCGCGCGGGCGCGCTCGATCTCGCACGCCACCTCCTGCGCTGCAATGCGCGGGGCGGCCTCTGCGGCGATGGCGTCGATCTTCTCGTCGACCTCGTGCTCGATTTCTTCCCGGGTCGGTGCTTCGGGGAGGTCGAGACCGCGCGCGGTGTCGATGTAGATCTCGTGCGTGCCGATCGCACGCACTTTCCGCACGACCGCTTCGTCCTTGACGGCGAAGCGGCTGCGAAAGAAGTTGTGCTCCATCCAGCTGCAGTTCAGGTCGTGGACGTACATCCCCGGCTGGAGTTTTTCGATGGGGATGAGCTTGATCATGGTCGGTCAGCGGATATGATGCGACATTATCGGCGATGCGCTGGAGCGGGAAACGCGCTTGCGTGGCCCGGATCGAGAAATACGCCACGCAGGACGATGCAAATGGGCCGTCCCGCCCTGCGACGTGTCTGCCAACGGGGTATGGATGCGCCGCCCTGCTAGAATCCTGGTCTTTCCGACAAACTGCCCTCAGGAGTCCGCGGTGCGTATCGTCTGTCTCGACCTCGAAGGTGTGCTCGTCCCCGAAATCTGGATCGAATTCGCCGAGCGTACCGGCATCCCCGAGCTGCGCCGCACCACCCGCGACGAGCCGAACTACGACACCCTGATGAGGTACCGCCTGGACATCCTCGCGCAGAAGAAGCTCGGCCTGCCCGACATCCAGGACGTGATCGCCAGCATGGGGCCGATGCCGGGCGCGCGCGAGTTCCTCGACGAGTTGCGCGACGCCTACCAGGTGGTGATCCTGTCCGACACCTTCTACGAGTTCGCCAAGCCGTTGATGAAGCAGCTCGGCATGCCGACGCTGTTCTGCCACAGCCTGGAGGCCGACGCCGGGGGCATCCTGGTCGACTACCATCTGCGCATGCCCGACCAGAAGCGCGAGGCGGTCAGGCGCTTCAAGGAGCTCAACTTCAAGGTGGCCGCCGCGGGCGACTCCTACAACGACACCGCGATGCTCGGCGAAGCCCACGGCGGCATCCTCTTCCACCCGCCCGAGAACGTGATCCGCGAGTTCCCGCAGTACCCCGTGGTGCGCGACTACGCCGGCCTGCGCGCCGAGATCGACAAGGTCTTCGCGCGCGTCTGACCCGCTCCGCTCCCCGCTCCAGACCCCTCACGCCTCACGCCCAGCATGCACCGCCAACGCTTCTTCACGCTGTCCGCCTCCTGCCCCGACCGCGTCGGCATCGTCGCCAAGGTCTCCGGTTTCATCGCCGAGCATCGTGGCTGGATCCTCGAGACCTCGCTGCACGCCGAGCCGCCACTCGAGGCGGGGGAGGTCGGGCGCTACTTCATGCGCATCGAGATCAAGGCCGATTCGCTGCCCTTCCATCTCGCCGAGTTCCGCGAGAAATTCCGCCCGCTCGCCGAAGAGCTGGAGATGGACTGGAAGATCACCGACTCCGCGGTGAAGAAGCGCGTGGTGGTGCTGGTGAGCAAGCAGGAGCACTGCCTGTACGACCTGCTCGCGCGCTGGCAGTCGAAGGAGCTCGACATCGAGATCCCCTGCGTGATTTCCAATCACGACACCTTCCGCGGCTTCGTCGAGTGGCACGGCATCCCTTTCCACCACGTGCCGGTCGGGACCGACAACAAGTCCGCGGCGTATGCCGAGGTGCGGCGCATCTTCGAGGAAGTGCGCGGCGATACCATGGTGCTGGCGCGCTACATGCAGATCCTGTCGCCGGACCTGTGCGCGGCCTACCCGGGCCGCATCCTCAACATCCACCACAGCTTCCTGCCCAGCTTCGTCGGCGCCAAGCCTTACCACCAGGCGTACGCGAAGGGTGTCAAGCTGATCGGCGCCACCTGCCATTACGTGACCGCCGACCTCGACCAGGGCCCGATCATCGAGCAGGACGTGATCCGCATCGACCACTCCGACGCGGTCGAGGACATGGTGCGCTACGGCAAGGACATCGAGAAGACCGTGCTTGCGCGCGGCCTGCGCTACCACCTGGAAGACCGCGTGCTGGTGCATGGGAACAAGACCATCGTGTTCCGCTGATGACAGGCGCCTACACCCGATAGGTTTTCAGGTGGATGCTGGTCTCGCTGCTCTGGATGCCCTTGATCAGGCGGATGCGCTTGAGCACGGTCGATAGCTCGGTGAGGTTGGCCGCGCGCAGGCCGACGAGCAGGTCCCAGCGGCCGTTGGTGTCGTGCAGCTCGGCGACCGCGGGCTCGCCGAGCAGGCTGGCGATCACCGCGCGTGTCTCGTTTCCCTCCACCGCGATGCTCGTCCATGCGTGGATGTCGTGCGGCTGCGCGTCGGGGCGCAGGCGAACGGTGTAGCCGACGATGATGCCCTGGTCCTCCAGGCGCGCGATGCGGTTGGTGACCGTGCCGCGCGAGACCTGGAGCTTGTGCGCGAGCGCGGCCACGCTCAGGCGGGCGTCGTTGCGCAGCAGGCCGATCAACTGATGGTCCAGGGTGTCCATTCGATCATTCCGGCAATTCAGCCTGGCAATTTTGCCTAAAGGCTGACGTTTTCGATACAGAGTTGCGGATTCTGTTTGGCGGGGTATTCGGTCAAGATGGCGTCATCGCAGCGCCACATCCGATAACGAGGACGGAGACCGATCATGAGCGCCCCTGAAGCCAGACGCCTGGACACCCGCTACCTGAGCGCCGAGCAGGTCGCCGGGATGGTGCGCCGCAAGGGCCTCGCCGAGTGCATCGCCGGCGTCGCCAGCTACCTGCGCCAGGACTTCCTGCGCTGGAACGATTTCGACAAGTGCGCCCGGGTCGCCACGCACTCCGAAGTCGGCGTGATCGAGCTGATGCCGGTGTCCGATGCCCGCAGCTACGCGTTCAAGTATGTGAATGGCCACCCGTCGAACCACCGCTACCAGCTGCCGACGGTGATGGCCTTCGGCGTGCTGGCCGACGTCGAGACCGGCACCCCCGAGCTGGTCAGCGAGCTGACCCTGACCACCGCGATCCGCACCGCGGCGATGTCCGCGGTGGCGGCGCGGGCGCTGGCGCGCGAGGACGTGCGCCGCATGGCGCTGATCGGCAACGGCGCGCAGAGCGAGTTCCAGGCGCTCGCCTTCCACCACCTGCTGGGGGTCGAGGTCTTCCACCTCTTCGACGTCGACCCCTCCGCCACCCGCAAGCTCGCCGCCAACCTCGAGCGCCTGGGCCTGGCCTGGCGCGCCTTCGGCAGCGTGCGCGCGGCCGTGCGCGGCTGCGACATCGTGACCACGGCGACCGCCGACAAGACCCGGGCCGCCATCCTCACCGCCGACATGATCGAGCCCGGCATGCACCTCAACGCCGTGGGCGGCGACTGCCCGGGCAAGACCGAGCTGCACCCCGACGTGCTGCGCCTCGGCCCGGTGTTCTGCGAGTTCGAGCCGCAATCGCGCATCGAGGGCGATCTGCAGCAGATGCCCGCAGACTTCCCGGTGACCGAGCTGTGGCAGGTCCTCGCCGGCCGCATCCAGGGGCGGAGCGGTGCCGCCCAGGTCACGATCTTCGACTCGGTCGGCTTCGCGCTGGAAGACTACTCGGCGCTGCGCTACATGCGCGACCTCGCGCTGGAGCTGGGCATGGGCGAGCGCCTGGCGCTGATCCCGGCGCTGGACGATCCCAAGGACCTGTTCGGCTTCATCGCCGCGGAGGCCTCCATCGCGGCTGCATCGGGCGCGGCGACGCTGGCGGCCTGCTGAGCCGGTCGGAAGGCCGCTCCGGTTCGGGCGGAGCCGCCCGCGGGCGGCGTGTCCGCTGGTCCGGACGAGAAAATCACGCCGAAATGGCGCCGAATTCGTCCGCAGCTATGTCCATTTCCGCGCCAAAACAATAGGATGACGGGTTTCGGTCGGTCTCTAATCAGAACTGGAACACACGTCATGCAAAGCTCGGGAAAACGGATGATCTCGGTTGAAAAGATCGGTGGCACCTCGATGTCCGCCTTCGGGGATGTGCTGCGCCACATCATGCTCTACGACAAGTCGCGCATCCTCGGCCGCATCTACGTGGTGTCGGCCTATTCCGGCGTGACCAACCAGCTGCTGGAGCACAAGAAGACCGGCGAACGCGGCATCTACGCCCTGTTCGCGGAAGGTTCCGACTACCACGGCGCGCTCGACGCGCTCGCGGTCAGCCTCAAGAAGCTCAACGCCGGCTTCGCCGAGCTCGCCCTGCCGCTGGACGTCGCCGACGCCTTCGTCGATACCCGCATCGGCGAGGTCAAGAAATACCTCGACGCGATGCAGCACGTGCTCGCCAGCGGCTACATCCGCCGCCAGGACGTGCTGCTCGCCGCGCGCGAGGTGCTGGCCTCGGTGGGCGAGTCGCACAGCGCCTTCAACAGCGTCGAGATCCTCAAGGCCAATGGCGTCAACGCCATCCTGCTCGACCTCGCCGGCTTCCACGACGACAAGGCGTGGACCATCGACGAGCGCATCCACAACAGCTTCAAGGGGCTCGACCTCGACAACAGCGTGATCGTCGCCACCGGCTACACCAAGGGCACCGAGGGCATCATGCGCGAGTTCGACCGCGGCTACTCCGAGGTCACCTTCAGCAAGATCGCGGTCGAGGTGCGCCCCGCCGAGGCGGTCATCCACAAGGAATTCCACCTCTCCTCGGCCGATCCCAACATCGTCGGCCTCGAGAATGCGGTGATCGTCGGCGCGACCAACTACGACGTCGCCGACCAGCTCGCCGACGTCGGCATGGAGGCGATCCACCCCAAGGCGGCCAAGCCGATGGAGCTCGCCGGCATCCCGATCCGCCTCAAGAACACCTTCGAGCCCGAACACCCGGGCACCCTGATCACCAAGGACTACGTCGGCGAGCGCGCCCGCGTCGAGATGGTGACCGGCAGCGACAAGGTGACCCTGGTCGAGATCCACGACCCCAGCATGGTCGGCACCGTCGGCTTCGACCTCGGGATCATGGAGATCTTCTGCAGGCACGACATCTCCTACATCCTCAAGGCGACCAACGCCAACTCGATCGCCCACGTGCTGTGGGAGAACTCGGTGACGCCCGCGCTGATCGCCGAGCTCGAGGCGCGCTACCAGGTGGTGACCGTCAAGAACAGCGCGATCGTGTGCGCGATCGGCTCCAACATCAGCATCCCGGGCGTGCTCGCACGCGCGGCGCAGGCGCTCGCCGACGCGCAGATCAACGTGAACTGCGTGTCGCAGACCCTGCGCCAGGTGAACATGCAGTTCATCATCGAGCGCAGCGACTACAAGAAGGCGATCATCGCCCTCAATCATTCGCTGTGCGTGACGCCCGGCGTGCCGGTGCCGCGCGCCTGATCGTTGCCTCGCGCCCTGCGGGGCGCTGCAGGCTGCGGCGCGCATCCGCGCCCGCAAGCCTGCCCGTGGCCCCGGTGCGTGCCCGCCACGCCCGGGGCTGCGCCATTTCTTGCAAGGGAGCATGCATCCATGCCGAAACACTCCACCCCGGCGGAGCTGCCGGTGCAGTTCGAGCCGGAGTTCATCGCCGGCATCCGCGAGATCTTCGAGCAGAAGATCGCCTTCAACGCGCTGCTCGGCCTGCAGATCGACGACATCGGCGGCGAGCGCGTGCATGGCCGCATCGCGATGCGCCACGAGCTCGTCGGCCATTTCGTGCATAACCGCATCCACGGCGGCGTGATCGCCGCCTGCCTCGACGCCATGGGCGGTCTCGCGGTGATGGCCGCGATCGGCGCCCGCCACCTAGACGAACCGCCCTTCCAGCGCCTGCACCGCTTCTCGAAGCTCGGCACCATCGACCTGCGCATCGACTACCTGCGCCCCGGCATCGGCGAATCCTTCCGCATGGAAGCCGAGGTCCTGCGCCTGGGTTCGCGCGTCGCGTCGACGCGGATGAGCTTCCTCGACGCCGACGGCAAGCTGCTGTCCACCGGTTCGGCGGCGTACATCGTTTCGTGAGCGGGGAATGAGCGCCGAGATCCAGGCTGCCGGGCGCGGCAATCTCTTCGCCGCGCTGCCGCCGTCCGCAGGCGGCGAGATCTTCCAGACCCTGTTCGCCAATCCGCGCTGCCGTGTCGAGCGCATCGTCTCGCACGGCCATGCGAGCGCGCCCGGCGAGTGGTACGACCAGGCTGGCGACGAGTGGGTGGCGCTGCTGGCGGGCGCGGCGGTGCTGCGCTTCGAGGGGGGCGACGATGACGGCGACGACGTGAAGCTGAAGGTCGGTGACTGGCTCGTGATCCCGGCGCATCGGCGTCACCGCGTCGAGTCGACCTCGGCGGATGCGCTGTGGCTGGCGGTGCACTGCGCAGCCGACCCCGCAAAGTGAAACGGCCCCGGGCGAACCGCCGGGGCCGTGGTGTCAAGCCGCCTGCACTGCGACGCGTGTCTCAGGCGCGCTTGCGGCGCAGCCCCAGCCCCGCGAGGCCGAGCGCGATCAGCGCGATCGACGCCGGTTCCGGCACCGCCTGCACGCCGACGCCGAAGTCGGCGGCGTCGATGAAGTTGCCGACCGAGGGGCTGCCATTGGCGGTGCTGATGGCCTGATACGAGAAGCGCGTGGCATTGCCGAGGGCGCTGATCGGCGCCTCGCCGGCGCTCGTGTAGAAGGCCCAGGCGGTGTTGCCGGTCGAGTAGTTCTTGGAGAACAACACCGTGTCATCGCCACCGCCGAGCAGGTTGTCGAGGCCGAGGTCGGTGATCATCATGCGCATCGTGTCCACCCCCGAACGTCCGCGGTGGGCGAACTCGAAGCCGACGACGCTGCCCGTGGCGATGCCGAACACGTCCTGGTACAGGGTGGCGAACTGGGTGGCGTTGATCTCGGCGAACTGGCGCCCCTCGTAGGCGGGCACCGGGCCGCCGCTCACCGAGCTGAAGTTGTTGCCCCAGATCTCGATCTGGTTGTCGGTGGCGGTGGTTTCCCAGCCGGGTACCGCCGACTCGTTGAACAGCGCCCAGTTGGCGTCGGCGACGAAGGGCGTCCCCGTTCCGGTTTCGAAGCCGCCGTTGATCAGGCTGGCGTGGGCGGTGCCCGCCGCGGCCAGACCGCCGATCGCGGCGAGGGTGGTGAGGAGGCGGGGGAGCGAGGCGGACATGGGTGGTTCCTTTATTTTTGGGCGACACGTTCGGTGACGGGCGTCGACGCGAAAGGTCGGCCCGAGAGTTTCGACCAGATCTTAAGCAATGATCGCGCCAGCACGCGCGGTAGAAGGTCACAGCGCGTTGATTCCAGTGGGAAATGGGCCTCTGGAGAGGAATGCGCGCGCCATCCCGGGCGTGCTCGAGTTGCTGCAGTGTCAATTTTTCCGACAGCCATCGACCGGGGGCGGCCGCGGCCATCGCGACGGATTCGCCGTTTGCCCGATCGGGTGTCGCAAGGCGCAGCAGGGCCTGCAGCGCGAGGGGGCGCGGCGGGACCTCGGCACGGTGCTGCAACCGCAGGGCCGACCGGCGCTTCAGCGCTCCAGCGCCTTGGCGACCGCGACGATCGGCGCGGGCGTGACCGAGCTCGGCTGCTGGAAGGGGTTGCCCTGGATCAGCACGATGGCGGCGGTGGGGGCCGCGGCGAGCGCGAACAGCAGCACCGCCGCGAAGGCCGCGCGCGGGCGTTCGAGGTGGGCCATGGCCACCGAGACCAGGGTCAGGAAGCCCAGGAAGGCCATTCCCAGCCACTTCAGCGGGTTGACGTGGGTCTGGCTGAGCGCCACGCGCAGGTCGTGGTCGGAACGGATGTCGCTCGCCTTGCGCAGCAGCAGGGCCTGCACGTTGGCGCCCGCGGCCTCGGCGAGCGCGGGGGCGGCGAGCAGCGCCAGCAGCGCGTCGGCGCGGGCGAGCACCTCCGGCGCCTCGCTGTGGCGCG
>NZ_AMXD01000120.1 GCF_000310185.1 Thauera aminoaromatica S2
GCGAGGTGGGCGACGATGCCGCGCGCCACCTCGGCCTTGGCCGCACGCGGCAGCGGGTGGCGGCCGGCGTCGTCGTAGAGGATCACGGTGTTGTCGTCGCCGCCCATGCCGTCGCTGACCAGGTTGCCGACCAGCATCGGCAGCCGCTTGTTGCGTCGCTTGCCCTCGGCGTAGGCGTCGAGGTCGCGGCTCTCGGCGGCGAAACCGACGCAGAAAGGCGCGTCGGCATGTGCGGCCACCTCGGCAAGGATGTCCGGGTTGGGGGTCAGCGCGATGTTCATGGTATCGGCGGACTTTTTCAGCTTGTGTTCGGCACTCGCCAGCGGCCGGTAATCGGCCACCGCGGCCACGCCGATGAAGACGTCCGCACCCGGCAGCGCGTGGAGCACCGCGTCACGCATCTCCAGCGCGCTGGTCACGCTCACGCGCCTCACCTCGGCCGGCACCGGCAGGCTCACCGGTCCGCTCACCAGCACCACCTCCGCGCCCGCCTGGGCGCAGGCGCGCGCGAGCGCGTAGCCCATCTTGCCCGAGCTGATGTTGGTGATGCCGCGCACCGGATCGAGCGCCTCGAAGGTCGGCCCGGCGGTGAGCACGACCTTGCGTCCGGCGAGCAGCTTGGGCACGAAGAAGCCCTCGAGGCGTTCGAGCAGCTCCTCCGCCTCGAGCATGCGCCCCATGCCGACCTCGCCGCAGGCCTGGTCGCCCGCCGCGGGACCGAACACGGCGACGCCGTCGGCGCGGATCTGCGCGACGTTGCGCTGCGTCGGCGGCGATTCCCACATCTGGCGGTTCATCGCCGGGGCGACGATCAGCGGCACGGCGCGCGCCAGGCAAAGCGTGCTGAGCAGGTCGTCGGCGTGGCCATGAGCGAGGCGGGCAAGGAAATCTGCGGTCGCCGGGGCGACGAGGATGGCATCGGCGTCGCGGCCGAGATCGATGTGCGCCATGTGGTTGGGCATGCGCGCATCCCACAGGTCGGACCACACCGGATTGCCCGACAGCGCCTGGTAGGTCACCGGGGTCACGAAGCGCGCCCCGCCCTCGCTCAGCACCACGTGTACCTCGGCGCCGGCCTTGCCGAGCAGGCGCACCAGCTCGGCCGACTTGTACGCGGCGATGCCACCGCCAACCCCGAGGACGATCTTGCGATTGCTCAACATGCTCATGACGATGAACTATACTCCGCGATGGATCGATGCATTCTGGATAGGCCGACAGGCCACGACGAGGGAGGCGGACACGCGATGGCGATCACCGACTGGCCTGCGGACGAACGTCCGCGCGAGAAGCTCCTCGCCCGCGGCGCCGCGGCGCTGTCCGACGCGGAGCTGCTGGCGATCTTCCTGCGCGTGGGCATCCGCGGGCAGAGCGCGGTCGACCTCGCCCGCGCGCTGCTGTCCCGCTTCGGCACCCTGACCCGCATGTGCGGCGCCGACGCGAACGAGTTCGCCGCGGTACCTGGCATGGGGCTGGCGAAGTATGCCCAACTGCAGGCGGTCATGGAACTGTCGCGGCGGGCACTCGCCGAGACGCTGGTTGCACGCCCGCTGTTCGATTCACCCCAGGTCGTACGCGACTGGCTGCGCCTGCGCCTCGGACACCTGCCCCACGAGACCTTCTGCGTGCTGCTGCTCGACGCACGCCACTGCCTGATCGAGGCGGTGGATCTCTTCCGCGGCACGCTCACGCAGACCTCGGTGTATCCTCGCGAGGTGGTCAAGCTCGCCCTCGCGCGCAACGCCGCGGCCGTGATCCTCGCCCACAACCATCCCTCCGGTGCCGCCGAGCCGAGCACCGCCGACGAGCTGCTCACGCGTGCGCTGAAGGACGCTCTCGGCCTGGTCGACGTGCGCGTGCTCGATCATTTCGTGGTGCCGGCGCACGGTCATCCGGTATCATTCGCCGAACGCGGCCTGCTTTGAGGTTCCGCCCGCCCTTCCGCTCCGGCCCCGGACCCTGCCTGGCATTCCACCCTGCGAACACGACGAAGGTACGCGGGGCTTGCCTCGACCGCGCTTCTTGCATTATCCTCGCACGTTTTCCGCAATCAGAATTCCCTGGAGCATCGTATGGCTCGCGTCTGCCAAGTGACCGGTAAAGCACCGATGGTGGGAAATAACGTTTCCCACGCCAACAACAAGACCAAGCGTCGTTTCCTGCCCAACCTGCAGAGCCGCCGCTTCTGGAGCGAAGGCGAGAACCGCTGGATCCGCCTGCGCGTGTCCAACGCGGGTCTGCGCACGATCGACAAGAAAGGCATCGACGTCGTCGTTGCCGAGCTTCGCGCCCGTGGCGAGAAGCTGTAAGCAACCGAACTGAACGGAGAAGGCCATGGCCAAGGGCATCCGCGAAAAGATCAAACTGGAGTCGACCGCCGGTACGGGTCACTTCTACACCACCTCGAAGAACAAGCGCACCACACCCGGGAAGCTCGAGTTCAGCAAGTACGACCCGGTCGCGCGCAAGCACGTGCCGTACAAGGAAGTGAAGCTGAAGTGATTTGGCGCGGCGGTTGCACGCAACCGCCCGGCAGAACGCGGCAGCTCCAGAAAACCGGAAGGGCCATCGGAAGATCCGATGGCCCTTCTGTTTTTTCGCCCGCCACCGGCAGTGGCGGGCACGATCACATGCGCCGCGGAATCACGCGCGCTGGATGTTCGAGGCCTGTTTGCCCTTGGGACCCTGGGTGACGTCGAAGGAGACCTTCTCGCCTTCCTTCAGGCTCTTGAAACCGCTCATCGTGATGGCGGAGAAATGTGCGAACAGGTCTTCACTTCCATCATCCGGCGTGATGAAACCGAAACCCTTGGAATCGTTGAACCACTTCACGGTACCAGTTGCCATATTGCTTGGATCCTTCAAGGTTGCTTGTTACACCGCGGCCTTCGCAAACCGCGGTCGTGTGGGCGCTGACAGGGACCAAAACCACCTCCGGAAGCCCCTCGGGATCAGGCTCGAGCCGGCGCTCGCCTTCTTTTTTACGCATTCGGCACGGCAGCGTCAACGGGATTTCGCGCGGTTTCGATCGCGCAGCGCAACATGAATGCGCACGGACCCACCCCCATCCCGAGCGCGATTTCGCGCCTGGCGCGGAGATGCGTTCATGCCGCAGCGCAAGAAGCCTGTTTCGGGCAGTGCGCGCCAAACCACACTCTGCATGGGGTTTTCCCGGGACTCGACGCGCACACGAAGCGCGTGTTGCACTCTGCTTCGACTTCATTAGAATGATTTTATGGGCACCCGAAAACAAGACGATCTGGTCCTGGAAGCCAAGCGGACGCGCACGCGCCCGCCCCCGCTCTTCAAGGTCATGCTGTTGAACGACGACTACACGCCGATGGATTTCGTCATCGTCGTCCTGCAGAAATATTTCGGCATGGATCGCGAACGTGCCACGCGAGTCATGCTCCAAGTCCACAGAGAGGGCATGGGGGTATGCGGCGTCTTTCCCAGGGACATCGCCACGACCAAGGTGGAGCAGGTCACCTCGTTTGCTCGTCAGCATCAACATCCGCTGGCATGCGTGATGGAGGAAAATTGAATGATCGCGCAAGAGCTTGAAGTCAGCCTGCACATGGCTTTCGTCGAGGCACGGCAGAAGCGCCACGAGTTCATCACCGTGGAGCATCTTCTGCTTGCCCTGCTGGACAACCCTTCCGCCGCCCAGGTGCTGAAGGCGTGTGCCGCCAACATCGACGAGTTGCGTCGCGAACTGACCGGTTTCATCGAAGAACACACCCCGCGCATCGAAGGCACGGACGAGATCGACACCCAGCCCACGCTGGGCTTCCAGCGCGTGATCCAGCGCGCGATCCTGCATGTGCAGTCCTCGGGCAAGAAGGAGGTCACCGGCGCAAACGTGCTGGTGGCGATCTTCGGCGAGAAGGACTCGCACGCGGTGTATTACCTGCAGAAGCAGAACATCTCGCGTCTCGACGTGGTGAACTTCATCTCCCACGGCATCGCCAAGGCGCCGCCCCAGGGCAACCCGCCGCAGGGTCGCAGCGAACCCGAGCAGGGCGAGCAGGAGCAGGAAGAGAAGTCCTCCGGCGGTGCGCTGGAGAGCTACACGCAGAACCTCAACCAGCAGGCGCTGGTCGGCAAGATCGACCCGTTGATCGGCCGCGAGAAGGAGGTCGAGCGTGTCATCCAGACCCTGTGCCGCCGGCGCAAGAACAACCCGCTGCTGGTCGGCGAGGCCGGCGTGGGCAAGACCGCGATTGCCGAAGGCCTTGCGCGTCGCATCGTCGAGGGCCGCGTGCCCGAGATCCTCGAGAACGCGCAGGTGTTCGCGCTCGACATGGGTGCGCTGCTCGCCGGCACCAAGTACCGCGGCGATTTCGAGCAGCGCCTCAAGGCCGTGCTCAAGCAGCTCATCGAGAACCCGAACGCGATCCTCTTCATCGACGAGATCCACACCCTGATCGGCGCCGGTGCGGCCTCGGGCGGCACGCTGGATGCGTCCAACCTGCTCAAGCCGGCGCTGTCCTCGGGCCAGTTGAAGTGCATCGGCGCGACCACCTACAACGAGTTTCGCCAGATTTTCGAGAAGGACCACGCGCTCTCGAGGCGCTTCCAGAAGATCGACGTGGTGGAGCCCTCGGTGGCCGAGACCGTCGAGATCCTCAAGGGGCTCAAGAGCCGCTTCGAGGAGCACCACGGCATCAAGTACAGCAGCTCTGCACTCTCCAGCGCGGCGGAGCTGTCGGCCAAGTACATCAACGACCGCCACCTGCCCGACAAGGCGATCGACGTCATCGACGAGGCCGGGGCGGCGCAGCGCATCCTGCCCAAGTCCAAACAGAAGAAGACCATCGGCAAGAACGAGATCGAGGAGATCGTTGCCAAGATCGCCCGCATCCCGCCGCGCACCGTGTCCAACGACGACAAGGCCGCGCTGAAGACGCTCGAGCGCGATCTCAAGAACGTGGTGTTCGGCCAGAATGCCGCGATCGAGGCGCTTGCCAAGGCGATCAAGATGTCGCGCTCCGGGCTCGGCAACCCGCAGAAGCCGATCGGCTCCTTCCTGTTCTCCGGCCCCACCGGCGTCGGAAAGACCGAGGTCGCCCGCCAGCTTGCCTACACGCTGGGCATCGAGCTGGTGCGCTTCGACATGTCCGAATACATGGAACGGCACGCAGTCAGCCGCCTGATCGGCGCGCCCCCGGGCTACGTCGGCTTCGACCAGGGCGGCCTGCTCACCGAGCAGATCACCAAGAAGCCGCACAGCGTGCTGCTGCTCGACGAGATCGAGAAGGCACATCCGGACATCTACAACATCCTGCTGCAGGTCATGGACCACGGCACGCTGACCGACAACAACGGTCGCCAGGCGGACTTCCGCAACGTGATCATCATCATGACCACCAACGCGGGCGCCGAAGCGATGCAGAAGTCGGTGATCGGCTTCTCGGCCAAGCGCGAGCCGGGCGACGAGATGGGCGACATCAAGCGCCTGTTCACGCCGGAGTTCCGCAACCGGCTGGACGCGATGATCTCGTTCAAGGCGCTCGACAACGAGGTCATCCTGCGCGTGGTGGACAAGTTCCTGATGCAGCTCGAGGCCCAGTTGCACGAGAAGAAGGTCGAGGCCCACTTCAGCGACGAGCTCAAGGCCTGGCTGGCCGAGAAGGGCTTCGATCCGCTGATGGGCGCGCGCCCGATGGCCCGTCTGATCCAGGACACCATCCGCTCGGCACTGGCCGACGAGTTGCTGTTCGGGCGGCTCGTCAATGGCGGCAAGGTGACCATCGACCTCGACGAGGACGACAAGGTGAAGCTGGTGTTCGAGGAGACGGAAGCGGCCACGGCCTGATTCCGCCCCTTCCTCGCAAGACGGCATGCCGGCGGAAACGCGGCATGCCGTTTTTCATGGCCGCCCCACCCGCCCGGCGGAGTCCCCCCTGGCCACGTCGTTTATCATGCCTGCTCCCGCGCCGACCATCCGGCGCATCGCCACACTTCTTTCTCGAGGAGCCCGCATGAACATCCAGACCGCCGACCTCTGCGACGCGCACGAGGACAAGCTCGCCGTCGTCGCCCCCATGTTCGCCAGCTACGGCGGCCGCCCGTCCTTCGGTGGACCGATCGCCACGCTGAAGATCTTCGAGGACAACTCCTTCGTCCGCAAGGCACTGGAAGGACCCGGGAATGGCCGCGTGCTGGTGATCGACGGCGGCGCCTCGATGCGCTGCGCCCTGGTCGGCGACCAGCTCGCCGAACTCGCGGTGAAGAATGGCTGGGCCGGCATCCTCGTGTACGGCTGCATCCGCGACTCCAAGGCGATCGGCGAGATGGACCTCGGCGTCTTCGCCCTCGGCACCCACCCGAAGAAGACCGTCAAGCGCAACGTCGGCGAGGTTGACATCCCGGTGGGCTTCGGCGGCGTCACCTTCCAGCCCGGCCACCACGTCTACGCCGACGAGGACGGCGTGGTCGTAAGCGCGGAGCCCTTGCTCTGAGCGGCGCCGGGCTTGCTTCGCTGCCCATGTGAGGCCCTCGACGCACCGCAAGCGCCCGGAGGAGGGATCGCGACTCGCGTCGCGCCTACCGGAACCGCCGGGCGTGCAATGCAGCAGAGCGACGCCGCCTTTCCGTTTCACAGCGCTCCATTTCTTTTCACGATACAAAACGCGTTTAACAAGCCTTTGTTTTAGATAGAAAAGATTTTTTCTTATGTCTTATATAAGACATATTGCTGCTGCGCGGAATGCCTCCTATACTCTCTTCCCATCTGCAGTGTCCTTTCTCCCTCGAAAACCGCTGCAGCCGGAACACCGCGACCGGTGCCTGAACCCGCCGCGATGCCTGACCCCCTCCTGCATTCATAAGGACGCATCATGACCCTGACCCGCGAACAGCAAATCGCCGCCCTCGAAAAAGACTGGGCCGAGAATCCCCGTTGGAAAGGCATCAAGCGCGGCTACTCCGCGGCCGACGTGGTCCGCCTGCGTGGCAGCCTGCAGCCCGAGTACACCCTGGCCCAGCGTGGTGCCAAGCTGCTGTGGGAGCGTGTCAATGGCGGCGCCAAGAAGGGCTATGTGAACGCCTTCGGCGCGATCACCGCCGGTCAGGCGATGCAGCAGGCCAAGGCCGGTCTCGAAGCCGTGTATCTGTCCGGCTGGCAGGTCGCCGCCGACGGCAACACCTCCGAGACCATGTATCCCGACCAGTCGCTGTACGCCTACGACTCGGTCCCGACCATGGTTCGCCGCATCAACAACACCTTCAAGCGTGCCGACGAGATCCAGTGGTCGCGTGGCATCAACCCGGGCGACAAGGAATTCGTCGACTACTTCCTGCCGATCGTCGCCGACGCCGAGGCCGGTTTCGGCGGCGTGCTGAACGCCTTCGAGCTGATGAAGAACATGATCGCCGCCGGCGCCGCCGGTGTGCATTTCGAAGACCAGCTCGCTGCCGTGAAGAAGTGCGGCCACATGGGCGGCAAGGTGCTGGTGCCGACCCAGGAAGCCTGCGAGAAGCTGATCGCCGCCCGCTTCGCCGCCGACGTCATGGGTGTGCCGACCATCATCCTGGCCCGCACCGACGCCGAAGCCGCCAACCTCATCACCTCCGACCACGACGCCAACGACAAGCCCTTCCTTACCGGTGAGCGCACCCAGGAAGGCTTCTACCGTGTCAAGAACGGCCTCGAGCAATCGATCAGCCGCGGCGTCGCCTACGCCCCCTACGCCGACCTGGTGTGGTGCGAGACCGGTACCCCGGACCTGGGCTTCGCCCGCGAGTTCGCCCAGGCCGTGCATGCCGCCCACCCCGGCAAGCTGCTGTCCTACAACTGCTCGCCGTCCTTCAACTGGAAGAAGAACCTGGACGACAAGACCATCGCCAAGTTCCAGGACGAACTCTCGGCGCTGGGCTACAAGTACCAGTTCATCACCCTGGCCGGCATCCACATCAACTGGTTCAACACCTTCAAGTTCGCCCACGCCTACGCCCGCGGCGAAGGCATGAAGCACTACACCGAGATGGTGCAGGAACCGGAATTCGCCGCTCGCGAGCAGGGCTACACCTTCGTGTCGCACCAGCAGGAAGTCGGCGCCGGCTACTTCGACGACGTCACCACCGTGATCCAGGGTGGCTCGTCCTCGGTCAAGGCGCTGACGGGCTCGACCGAAGAAGAGCAGTTCCACTAAGAGACTGCTTCCCTCATAACGGGGGAGGAGACGGAAGGCCACCCTGCGGGGTGGCCTTTTTCGTTTTTCGACGATGACCCGCAAACCGATCTGGCGTCATCGCACCCGCAGTTCCCGCAGAGCCACGCAGGATCCGGGCGGGACTGCAGTGTGCGGGACCGCCCGATCGCGACTTGCGCCGCGCCTGCCCGAATACACCGGGGCCCTCCCGAAGGACGGCCCCGGACCTCGAGACAAGCCGCGGATGCGGCGAGGCGTCAGCCGCGGCCCGGCCCCATGCTGCCACCGTCGCGCGGACCGCCGCCCTTCATGCCGCGCTCGCCCTTGCGGCCCATCTTCTCGAACTCCGCATCGAACACCGTCTTCTGCGCATCGCTCAGCGTCGCATAGAAGGTCTCGACCGACTTGCGCGCCTCGCCCATCTCGGCCTGGCGCAGCTTGCTCATCTCCTCCATGCGCTGCATGCGCTCGATCGCCGTCTTCGGCGGCTCGGCGGCGCGGCGCTCGGCCATCATGCTGCCCATGCGCTCGGCGCGCGACTTCATGTCGGCCTTGAAGCGCTCGAAGGCGGGCTTCTGCTCGGGCGCCAGGGCCAGCGCCAGTTCGAGGCGTGCCATGTGCAGCTCGGCGCGCGCGGCCATCTTCGCCTTCATCTGCTCGGGCGCCATCTGCGACCAGCCGGCCTTGCCGCCGCGCGGGCCGTCGCAATGGCCGCCCCAGGCCAGCGCTGCGGTGCTGCCGATGGCGCCGGTGGCGATGATGGCGGCGGCGATCGAGGTCTTGATCCAGTTTTTCATGATGGCTCTCCTGTGGGTTGCTTGTCCGTGTTGCCCGTCCGTTCGGGCGACGGAGCCATTTGAACACCGCGATGTAAGCCGGATTTGTCCGCGCGGCACGCGTTTGCAGCCTGATGTCTCGGCAGCGCCCGCAGATACGCTGGGATACAAAGCCGGACCCACCCCGCCTTATGATCCAGGCCATGGAGAACACCGCATGAATACGTCCGACCACATCCTCATCGTCGACGACGACCGTGACATCCGCCAGCTGCTTGCCGACTACCTCGAGAAGCAGGGACTGCGCTGCACCACCGCGGCCGACGGGCGCGAGATGAAGGCAGCGCTCGAGACCCACCGCATCGACCTCATCGTGCTCGACCTGATGATGCCCGGCGAGGATGGACTCACCCTGTGCCGCAACCTGCGCGCGAGCGGCGGGCCGCACGCCAACACCCCGATCCTGATGCTCACCGCGCGCGGCGAGGACATGGACCGCATCATCGGCCTCGAGATGGGTGCCGACGACTACCTCGCCAAGCCCTTCGTGCCGCGCGAGCTCTTCGCCCGCATCCGCGCGGTGCTGCGCCGCACCCGCGCGTTGCCGCCCAACCTCGACGCCGCCCCGCCCGCCAACGCGCGCCTGCTGCGCTTCGCGCACTGGCGCCTGGACACGATCAACCGCCACCTGGTCGACGCCGAGGGCACGGTGGTCGCGCTCTCCGGCGCCGAGTACCGCATGCTCGCGGTCTTCCTGTCGCACCCGCAGAAGGTGCTGTCGCGCGACCAGCTCATGGAACTCACCCAGGGACGCGAGGCCGACGTGTTCGATCGCTCGATCGACCTGCTGGTGAGCCGGCTGCGCCAGCGCCTCGGCGACAACGCGCGCGAACCGGCGATCATCAAGACCGTGCGCAACGAGGGCTACGTGCTCGCCGCCGAGGTCGTCGCCGAGACCGCGGACACCGACGGGAGCGGCGCGCGATGAGCCTGCCGCTGCCGCGCAGCCTGTTCGCCCGCCTGATGCTGATCTGGCTGGTCGGCATGACACTCGTGCTGGCGGTGAGCCTCGCGCTCTTCCTCGGCGAGCGCGAGCGCATCGGGCGCAGTGCGCTGTTCGAGGGCGTGGCGCAGGAGATCGCCAGCGTCGCCGAGCTGCTCGACCGCATGTCGCCGCCCGAGCGCGAGCGCTGGATCGACGAGATCGGCCGCCGCCGCCTGCGCCTCGCGCTGCGCCCACCGCACGATCACCTGCGTCCGCTAGCCGACGACCACCCGCTGCAGACCGCGTTGCGCGAGGCCATGCCGCAACGCCCGGCCACGCTGTACACCCATCCGCGCGACGACCGCCCCCACCCCGGCCTGGCGATCGTGCTCGCGCTCGCCGACGGCACCCCGCTGCAGGTCCGCCTGCCGGGCATCCCGCCGTTGCCGCCGATCATGCCGCATCAGCGCGGCCCCTTCCTCGCCGCCCTCGCCGCGCTGGTGCTGGGGGTAGGCTTGCTCACCTGGATCGCGGTGCGCATCGCCACCCGGCCGCTGTCGCGCATGGCGGAGGCGGCGCGCGCGCTCGGCGAGGACCCGACGCGCGCACCCATGGACACGCGCGGCCCCACCGAGGTCGCCCAGGCCGCCGCCGCCTTCAACCAGATGCAGCAGCGTGTCGCCGAGCACGTCGCCGAGCGTACCCGCATCCTGGCAGCGATCTCCCACGACCTGCAGACGCCGATCACCCGCCTGCGCCTGCGCGCCGAAATGGTCGACGACGAGGGCCTGCGCGCGCGCATCCAGTCCGACCTCGACGCCATGCAGGGCCTGGTGAAGGAAGGCCTCGCCTACGCGCGCAGCCTGGACGAACGCAGTCCGGCGCAGGCGATCGAGCTCGGCCCCCTGCTGCAGGCCCTCGCCGAGGATGCGCGCGACATGGGCTGGACCGTGCGCGTGCCCGAGGGAGCGCAGGGCCGCATCGTCGGCAACCCCTCGGCGCTGCGCCGCGCGCTGTGGAACCTCATCGAGAACGCAGTGAAGTTCGGCGGCAAGGTCGAGGTGGCGCTGGCCTGCGTGGGCGAGCACTGCGAGATCCGCGTCCGCGACCACGGCCCCGGCCTCGCGGAGGACGAGCTCGAGAAGGTGTTCGAGCCCTTCTACCGCACCGAAGCCTCGCGCAACCGCGAGACCGGTGGGACCGGGCTCGGGCTGGCGATCACGCGCAACCTGCTGCATGCCCAGGGCGGCGAGGTCACGCTGCGCAATCACCCCGACGGCGGGCTGGAGGCGGTCGTGCGGCTGCGCGTGCCGTAGCGCGCGGCGAGCGCGCGGAAGGTCGCGAGCTCGGCCGCGCGCCGCTGCGCGCTCCAGCCGAGTTCCGCCGCGAGGAGGTCGGCCACAGCAGGCGCCACCGCCGCGGCCGCCGCGGCATCGAGGAAAAGCGCGCGGCTGCGGCGCGCGAGCACGTCCTCGACGGAAAGGGCGAAGTCCTCGCGCAGCGCGCGCCGCACCGCCGCGGCGCCGGGCAGCACG
>NZ_AMXD01000121.1 GCF_000310185.1 Thauera aminoaromatica S2
GCGCCCGCCGGCCGGGCTGACCCCCCCCGGGCCGAGCCCTGCCGCCCGCGCGGCCGGGGGCCGCACTGCGGCCCGCCGCCGATTTCCCGGCGCCCCCGCCTTCCTACTTCCACCCCCTGCCCCGTCCGGATCCCGACTTGTCCCGCTTCCAAACCCGCGCACCGACCGCGGCACTCCCCGCTTCCGCAGTCGAAGGCGACACCCTCGCCGTGCGCCAGGGCATGTTCGCCGCCCTCGCCGCCTTCGTGACCTGGGGTCTGGCGCCGCTCTACTTCCGCGCCCTCGGCAGCGTGCCGCCCTTCGAGATCGTCGCCCACCGCGTGCTGTGGTCGGCGCTGCTGCTCGCGCTGATGCTGGCCACGCTGCGCTTCACCGGCGGCTTCGAACGCGTGGGCGCCGTGCTGCGGCAGCCCCGCCTGCTCGCCCTGCTCGCGCTCACCTCGCTGCTCACCAGCAGCAACTGGCTGGTCTTCATCTGGGCGATCGACGCCGGGCGCCTGCTCGAGGCCAGCCTCGGCTACTTCATCAACCCGCTGGTCAGCGTGGCGCTCGGCGCGATCTTCCTCGGCGAACGCCTGCGCCCGCTGCAGGCCGCCGCGGTGGGCATCGCCTGCGCCGGCGTGGCCTGGCGGGTCTGGCAGCTCGGCAGCCTGCCGTGGATCCCGCTCTTCCTCGCCGGCACCTTCGGCCTCTACGGCCTGCTGCGCAAGCGCGCCCCGGTGGACGCCGTGGGCGGACTCTTCATCGAGACGCTCGTCGTCGCGCCCCTCGCGCTCGCCTGGCTGCTGTGGCTGCACGCCCAGGGCAGCCTCGCCTTCGGCAGCGGCAACCCGGCCGAATGGCTGCTGCCGCTCACCGGCGTGATCACCGCGATCCCGCTGATGCTGTTCGCGGTCGGCGCCCGCCGCCTGCCGCTGGCCACGGTCGGCTTCCTGCAGTACATCGCGCCCAGCCTCAATTTCCTGGTCGCGGTGCTGCTCTTCCGCGAGCCCTTCGACACCACCCAGCTCGTCGGCTTCGCGCTCATCTGGCTCGCGCTCGCGGTGTATTCCGCGGACATGGTCAGGGCCGGGCGGCGGACGGCGCGGCGAGCCCGCTGACGGAAGCGGTGCGCGCCAGCCGCGTCGGGTGACGGCCTCGCCGATCGACGGGGCACCCAATGGCAGCGTCGGCGGTCGCATCCCCGCCAGGATCGCGACTTGCGTCGCTCCTACGGCGCACCCCGGTGCCACGGCTCGCTGCCGGCGCGATCGGCCCCGAATGCGCGAGGCCGCGGGGCAGGGGATGGCGGGGGCCAACTTCAGGAGCGCCGAGGTGGAGGGCGTCGCCGGGGAAACAAGGCGACGCATGTCCGAGGCGCGCAGCGACGAGTTTGCGTCGCCGCCCCCGCGGCGTCCTCCACCGCGGGAAGCCCCGAGCGCAGCGAGGGGCCGCGAGTGCAGGCGGCCCCCGCCACCCCGGCCCCGCGGCCGAATCGAAGCCGCACCGACTCCGAACCACGCCGACGCCGAACCGCACCGCACTGGAGCCGCACCGAATCGGTGCCAGCCCCGATCGGAGCCGCGCCGGATCGCCCCCCGCGCGGCATCGCCCCCTCATTCGCACCCCGCGATAGGGCCGGCGGCCCGAATCCAGTAAACTAGCGCGCTTGCTTTCTTCAGGCGGATGCCGATGTTCGTGCTGTATGAAGAGGACGGGGCCTTCAAGGCCGGAACCATCCTCGCCGATAACGACGCCACGCTGCAGGTCGAGAACACCCACGGCAAGCGGGTGAAGCTCAAGCGCGCCCATGTGCTGATGGAGTTCCGCGAGCCGGGGCCTTCCGACCTGCTCGCGCGCGCCGAGGCCGAGGCCGAAGGCCTGGACGTCGAATTCCTCTGGGAAGTGTGCGGCGACGACGAGTTCGCCTTCGCCGACTTCGCCGCCGAATATCACGGCCATGTTCCGAACGCGGTCGAATCGGCCGCCCTGCTGCTGCGCCTGCACTCGGCGCCGATCTGGTTCCACCGCAAGGGACGCGGCCGCTTCCGCAAGGCCCCCGCCGACATCCTCCAGGCTGCGCTCGCCGGCCTCGAGAAGAAGCGCCAGCAGGCCGCCGCGATCGAGCACATGCGCGCCGAGCTGGTCGCCGGGCGCCTGCCGCCCGAGCTCGCCGCGCTGCTGCCGCAGGCGCTCTACCGCCCCGACCGCAACCGCTCCGAGATCAAGGCACTCGAGGCCGCCTGCGTCGACAGCGGGCTGTCGGCCGCGCGCCTGCTGCTGGCCTGCGGTGCGCTCGCCTCGAGCTACGACTTCCACTACAACCGCTTCCTCTTCGAGCACTTCCCCGAAGGCACCGCCTTCCCCGCCATCGAGCCCCCCGTGCTGCCGACCGCGCTGCCGCGTGCCGAGGTCGCCGCGTTCTCGATCGACGACGCCTCCACCACCGAGATCGACGACGCCTTCTCGGTGACGCCGCGCGCCGAGGGCGGCTGGCGCATCGGCATCCACATCGCCGCACCCGCGCTCGGCTTCGCGCGCGGCTCGACGCTCGACGCGGTCGCGCGCCGGCGCCTGTCCACCGTCTACATGCCGGGCAACAAGATCACCATGCTGCCCGACGAGATCGTGCAGACCTTCACCCTCGGCGAGGGCCGCGACTGTCCGGCGGTGTCGCTCTACCTCGACATCACCCCGGGGCTGGCGATCGTCCATCAGGAGAGCCGGGTCGAACTCGTGCCGATCGTGGCCAACCTGCGCCACCACGACATCGAGCCGGTGTTCAACGACGACACCGTCCACAACGGCGGCCCCGACTTCCAGTGGAAGCGCGAGCTGACCCTGCTGTGGGACCTCGCCACCGTGCTCGAGGCTGGACGCGGCAAGGCCGCCGGCAACGAGGACCGCATCGACTTCGGCTTCAGCGTGGACTGGACCGAGGAGACCGCGGACGGCCCGGGACGCGTCAGCATCGGCCGGCGCCTGCGCGGCTCGCCGATGGACAAGCTCGTCGCCGAGCTGATGATCCACGCCAACATGACCTGGGGAAAGCTGCTCGATACCTCGGGCATCCCCGGCCTGTATCGCGCCCAGGGCGGCGGCAAGGTGCGCATGACCACGGTCGCCGCGCCGCACGAAGGCCTCGGGGTGGACTGCTACGCGTGGTCGAGCTCGCCGCTGCGGCGCTACGTCGACTTGGTGAACCAGTGGCAGATCATCTCGGTGCTGCAGGGCACCCCGCCCGCGTTCGCGCCCAAGTCGGCCGAGCTGATGGCGGCGATGCGCGACTTCGAGCTCACCTACGCCGAGTACGCCGAGTTCCAGCGCGGCATGGAGCGCTACTGGTGCCTGCGCTGGCTGCGCCAGCACGGCCGCGGCGAGGTCGAGGCCACGGTGCTGCGCGAGAACGTGGTGCGCCTCGCCGAGATTCCGCTGGTGATCCGCGTACCCTCGATGCCGCTGCAGATGCCCGGCAGCCGGGTCAAGCTCGTCGTCGAGCGCACCGACCTGCTCGACGTCGAGGTGGAGGCGCGCTTCGTACAGACGCTCGCCGAACCCGATCCCGAGACGGTGGACGAGGCCGGCTTCGGTTTCGCGTGATCTGCGCATGACTCCCCCCGCCGCCCCCGTCCTGCCCGCCGGCGCCCTGCCGGGGGCCTGGAGCGGGCGCCTGCGGCGCTTCGGCGGACCGCTGCTGGTGGCGGCCTTCGTCATCTCGATCAGCCTGCACGCGCTGCTGCTGCTGATCCACTTCCGCCTGCCCGAGGCCAAGCCCGCGCGCGACAAGGGTCTGGAAGTGGTGCTGGTCAACGCCCGCCACGCCCGGGCACCCGACAAGGCCGAGGTGCTCGCGCAGGCCAACGTCGATGCCGGCGGCAACACCGAGCAGGAGGTGCGCGCGAGCACGCCGCTGCCGCCGCAGCCCAACCGCCAGGACGGCGACGCCCTGGTCGAGGCCAAGCGCCGCACGCCCGAGCCGGTGCGCGAACAGAAGCAGGTGATCACTCGCGACAAGGCCCCTGCCAAGGTCGCCGCGGCGCCCAAGAAGGCCGAGCAGCCCACGCCGACACCCGAGCCGCAGCGCGAGATCAGCGGCCTCGACCTGCTCGACAGCGCCGCCGCGGTCGCCCGCATCGAGGCCCAGATCGACCGCGACCTCAAGGAACTCGCCAAGCGTCCGCGCAAGAAGTTCATCGGCGCGCGCGCGCAGGAATACCGCTTCGCGCAGTACGTCGAGGACTGGCGGCAGAAGGTCGAGCGCATCGGCACGCTGAACTACCCCGATGCGGCGCGCGGCCGGCTCTACGGCAGCCTGCTGCTGTCGGTGACGATCCGCTCCGACGGCACGGTGGAGCGGATGGGCGTGCATCGCAGTTCGGGCCACAAGGTGCTCGACGACGCCGCGCTGCGCATCGTCAAGATGGCCGCGCCCTACGCCCCCTTCCCACCCGATATCCGCAAGGACTACGACGTGATCGAGATCACCCGCACGTGGACCTTCACCAACAGCGACCAGGTGCGCGCCAACTGAGACCCCGCCCATGGACCGTTACGCCGTCGTCGGCAACCCGATCGCCCACAGCAAGTCGCCCTGGATCCACGCCGCGTTCGCTCGCCAGACCGGGCAGGCGCTCACCTACGAGGCCCTGCTCGCCCCGCTCGACGATTTCGCCGCGACGGTGGCGCGCTTTCGCGCCGAGGGTGGGCGCGGCCTCAACGTCACCGTGCCCTTCAAGCTCGAGGCCTTCGCCCTCGCCGACCGCCGCACGCCGCGTGCCGAGGCGGCCGGTGCGGTCAACACGCTCGCCTTCGGCACGGACGGCATCCTCGGCGACAACACCGACGGCGCCGGCCTGGTGCGCGACCTCGCGAGCCATCTCGGTTGCCCGCCCCGCGGGCGGCGCATCCTGCTGCTGGGCGCCGGCGGCGCCACCCGCGGTGCGCTGTTGCCGCTGCTCGACACCGCACCCGCTGACCTGTGCATCGCCAACCGCACGGCGCACAAGGCGGTGGAGCTGGCGCAGGCCTTCGCCGCCCACGCCGGCACGGTGCGCATCGAGGGCTGCGGCTTCGAGGCGCTCGCCGACCAGCGCTTCGACCTCGTGATCAACGCCACCTCCGCCAGCCTGTCCGGCGAACTGCCGCCGCTGCCGCCCGGCCTCTACGCCCAGGGCGCGCTCGCCTACGACATGATGTACGGCCGCGGCCACACGCCCTTCCTGCGCGCCGCGCTCGCCGACGGTGCGGCGCGGGTGGCCGACGGGCTGGGCATGCTGGTCGAGCAGGCCGCCGAGAGCTTCGCGCTGTGGCGCGGCGTGCGCCCCGACTCCGCGCCGGTGCTGGCCGAGCTGCGCCAGCTCATCGAAGCCGGCTGAGGCCAGCGTGCCGATCCCCGCGCCGCGCCGCATCCTCGGCTGGGTCGCCCGCGGGCTGGGTGTCGCGCTGCTGTTGGCGCTGTTCTGGCAGGCGGTGCTGCTGACCCAGGTGGTGTGGTGGAGCCGCTTCGATCCCGGCAGCACGAGCTTCATGCGCATCCGCCTCGCCGAGTTGCGCGAAGCCGACCCGCGGGCCGAACTGCGCCAGCAATGGGTGCCCTACGAGCGCATCTCGATCCACCTCAAGCGCGCGGTGGTCGCTGCCGAGGACGATCGCTTCCTCGACCACGACGGCTTCGACTGGGAGGGCATCGAGCGCGCCCTGGAGCGCAACGCCGAGGAGGGCCGCGTCACCGCCGGTGGCTCGACGATCAGCCAGCAGCTCGCCAAGAACCTCTTCCTGTCGTCCTCGCGCTCCTGGCTGCGCAAGGGCCAGGAGGCGGCGATCACCCTGATGATCGAGGCGACCTGGGACAAGCGCCGCATCCTCGAGGTGTACCTGAACGTGGCCGAATGGGGCAACGGCGTGTTCGGTGCCGAGGCCGCCGCGCGCCACTACTACGGCCGCCCGGCCGCCAGCCTGGGCCCGGCCGAGGCCGCGCGCCTGGCGGTGATGCTGCCCAACCCGCGGCGCTACGAGAAGACCTTCGGCCCCCGCCTGGCCGCGCACGCGGCGCGGGTGCAGCGGCGGATGGCGAATTCGCAGGTGCCTTGAGCGCAAGGCGCGAGGGGCGGGAATGGCCCTCCGCCGATTTTTCGCCTTCTGTCACATGATCGGGGTCGCGTGCGCGGGGGGGAGTCCGTAGAATTCGCGACTTGCCCCTCCGCCGGCCTTGCGCGCGATGACCGAGCCCGAAGAACTCCACGCCGACGACGTCCAGCAGCACCTCAAGGAGGTGCAGGATCTGCTCGCCCGCCAGAAGGTGGTGGAGGGTCTCGTCCATCGCCAGGACATGCCGCGCCACGAGCTGGTGGAGAACCTCGTGCACAAGCAGCACGAGGCCGGGCTGCGCGCCAAGCTCGACAGTCTGCACCCGGCCGACATCGCCTACATCCTCGAGGCGCTGCCGCGCGAGGAGCGTCTCTATGTCTGGGACCTGGTCAAGGCAGAGCGTGACGGCGAGATCCTGCTCGAGGTCTCCGACGCGGTACGCGAGTCGCTCATCGAGACGATGGACCCCGAGGAGCTCAAGGCGGCGGCAGGTTCGCTGGATGCCGACGAGCTCGCCGACCTCGCCCCCGACCTGCCGCCCGAGGTCATCGAGGACGTCTTCCAGTCGCTCGACAGCGAGGGCCGCGAGCAGCTGCGCGCGGCGATGTCCTACCCGGAGGATTCCGTCGGCGCGCTGATGGACTTCGACATGGTGACGGTACGCGACGACGTCACCCTGGAGGTCGTGCTGCGCTACCTGCGCCGCTTCGACGAACTCCCCGACCACACCGACAAGCTCTTCGTGGTCGACCGCGAGGACCACCTCGAGGGCATCCTGACCCTGGAGACGCTGCTGATCAGCGACCCGGAAAAGACCGTGGCCGAGGTGATGCGCTCCGAGCCGGTGATCAGCTTCACCCCCGAGGACGAGGCCGACGACGCCGCCCAGGCCTTCGAGCGCTACGACCTGGTGTCGGCGCCGGTGATCGATTCCGAGCGGCGGGTGATCGGCCGCATCACCGTGGCCGACGCGGTGGACTTCATCCGCGAGGAGTCCGAGGCCGAGATCCTGTCCCAGGCCGGCCTGCGCGAGGAGGAGGACATCTTCGCCTCGGTGTGGAGCTCGGTGAAGAACCGCTGGGCCTGGCTGGCGATCAACCTCGTCACCGCCTTCGTGGCCTCGCGCGTGATCGGCCTGTTCGAGGAGTCGATCGAGAAGCTGGTCGCGCTCGCGGCGCTGATGCCGATCGTCGCCGGCATCGGCGGCAACTCGGGCAACCAGACCGTGACGATGATCGTGCGTGCGATCGCGATGGGCCAGGTCGAGCCCTCGGCGATGACCCGCCTGCTGCGCAAGGAGCTCGGCGTGGCGCTGATCAACGGCGTGGTGTGGGGCGGACTGCTCGGCGTGCTGGCGTGGTGGCTCTACGGCAACGTCGATCTCGGCCTGGTGATGACCGGTGCGATGACGCTGAACCTCCTGCTGGCAGCCTGCGCGGGCGTGCTGGTCCCGATGCTGCGCCAGCGCCTCGGCGCCGACCCCGCGCTCGGCGGCTCGGTGATGATCACCGCACTCACCGACTCGGGCGGCTTCTTCATCTTCCTCGGGCTGGCGACGCTTTTCCTGCTCTGACGGGCGAGATGTGAGGAATATGGCGCCAGGAGCGGGCGAGCCCGCTCCGCAGGCCTGCGGGAAGGCTCAGCCCAGTTGGGCGAAGACCGCGCGCGCCACGGCCACCGTGGCGTCGATCTCGGCCTCGCCATGCGCCACCGACACGAAGCCGGCCTCGAAGGCCGAGGGCGCGAAGTAGTGGCCGGCTTCCAGCATGGCGTGGAAGAAGCGGTTGAAGCGCTCCTTGTCCGTAGCCATCACCTGGGCGAAGGAGGCCGGCACCTTGTCGGCGAAATAGACGCCGAACATGCCGCCGACCGAGTCCGCGCTGAACGTGACGCCGGCATCCTTGGCCGCCGCGGCGAGACCCGCAACCAGTCGCTGCGTGCTCGCCGTCAGCCGCTCGTAGAAGCCGGCCTCACGCGTCAGCTGCAGCGACACCATGCCCGCCGCCACCGCCACCGGGCTGCCCGACAGGGTGCCGGCCTGGTAAACGCTGCCCAGCGGGGCGATCTTTTCCATGATGTCGCGACGACCGCCGAAGGCGCCCACCGGCATGCCGCCGCCGATCACCTTGCCGAGCGTGGTCAGGTCGGGGGTGATGCCGTAGAGGCCCTGCACGCCCTGCGGGCCGACGCGGAACCCCGTCATCACCTCGTCGAAGATCAGCACCGCGCCGTACTCGGTGCAGATGCGGCGCAGGCCTTCGAGGAAGCCGGGCTGCGGCTTGATCAGGTTCATGTTGCCGGCCACCGGCTCGACGATGATCGCGGCGATCTCGTCGCCGCGCGCCTTGAACACGTCCTCGACCTGCTGCAGGTCGTTGTAGTCGAGCACGATGGTGTGCTTGGCGAAGTCCGCCGGCACGCCGCCCGAGGACGGGTTGCCGAAGGTCAGCAGGCCGGAGCCGGCCTTCACCAGCAGGCTGTCGGCGTGGCCGTGGTAGCAGCCCTCGAACTTCACGATCGCATCGCGGCCGGTGAAGCCGCGCGCCAGCCGGATCGCGCTCATGGTCGCCTCGGTGCCCGAACTGACCAGGCGCACCATCTCCACCGAGGGCAGCATGGCGCAGATCAGCTCGGCCATGTCGACCTCGCTCTCGGTGGGCGCACCGAAGGACAGGCCCTTCAGCGCCGCCTCGCGCACCGCCTCGATGATCGCCGGGTGGGCGTGGCCGGCGATCGCCGGGCCCCAGGAGCCGACGTAGTCGATGTACTCCTTGCCATCCGCATCCCACACCCGGGCACCTTCGGCGCGCGCAAGGAAGCGCGGCGTGCCGCCCACCGAGCGGAAGGCGCGGACGGGCGAATTTACGCCACCGGGGATGCTGCGCTGGGCGCGCTGGATGAGGGCTTCGTTACGGCTGGTCATGGCAGAGGGTTCCTGTGCTGCGTGCGAAAGCCGGCATTGTGGCGCCGCAAGGCCAAGCCGGTCCACCACCGGCATTCACACGACTTGCGCGGCGAGCGTCCGCATGAGCCGCCCGCCTTGGCCGCCGACCACAGAGAACCGATCACGCCCAGCCTGACGTGACGCCCCTTGTCGGAGCCCGAAAACGTCGATGGATGACCACAGTTGCACGACAGCGAGATGAGACCCGGCGACTCGTCTGGTCATCCACCTCCGCCTGCCCCGGAGCCTGCGCCCGACAGCCCGCCGAAAAGCGCGTCGAGCACCTCGCGTTTCGGCTCGATCTGCTTCTTCGTGCCCACCCTATCGACGACGGAGAACGAAACCGTCGAGGATTTTTCCGGGTCTTCACGCGTGATGCCGATCACGATGGGAGACCTATCGTGTTGCGCGGGCGAGATTGTCTTTATGTTGGTTCCCGTCGTTGTGACGGTATAGGGAGGCGTTCCCCCCGTCACCGACAATTCGAGCTCGCCCGGCTTTGCGCCACGCCGGACATCAAGCTCGAGTTGTTGCACATTTTCCACCCCCCCGGCCCCGCCCGTACCATTGTTGCCCGCTCCGAAATGAAAGCCGACGATGGTTGCAAATACCCCCGAGAACACCAGAAAGATTTCGCGCGCCATCCTGAAACGTTCTTCGAACTTCCCCTCGTTGGAGTACAGAGCGCTGAAAATCAGCCCGCCGCCATACGCCAGCGTCGCAATGATCGCCGCCACGGTAAGGATGGGTCGTGTGCCATCCACGCCCATGAGCGCCTTCCAGCCAACTGCGGAGGTGAACAACATGATCCCGGCGACGAGCAAGCCCAGTACAACCAGGAGCACGACCAGCCCGATGAGCCCCGCAATGCTGAAGTCTGCCAACCACTCCGAAATCTTCCTCTTCGGTGCTACGCCGCTCCAACGCTCGACATTTGCCCACAACTCCTGAACCGCCATCTCGATGTGATCGCGCATGGTCGCGTCGCCACTCGCCCTGGCCGAGGCGAAATCGCTCTGCAAGGCGGTAACGCGATCAGCCAGTGATCGGGTTCGGGTGTTGACCGCTGCAGCCTTGACGACCTTGTCGAGGCCGGTGATCAGAGCCTCCAGGTTTTTCCATTTTTCTTCATCCATGACCGTCTCCCTTTCTCACCTCACCACGGACACCTCCATCGACCCGATTGCGATTCGTGCAGCCTCCGTGAAGGCGGCAAAGCCGGATCAACCCGCCATCATGCGGACTCGCGAGACGGGAGGCTCACGCCCGGTCGACATGACATCCGCCAGACCCATGGAATGATTCCGGTATAGCACTGGCATTGCCACATACAAGCTCGACGCAGTCGCATGAAGGCGCACCTGTGCCCATCTTCTGCACCGGGGGGCTTGCCCGCGCAGGAGCGCCGCACGCCGCCCTTGCGCGGGCAGGCCCGCTCCCACGGGTTCCGCTCGGGCAGGTCATGCATTCGTGCGATCGCCCCGCATGCGGGCCCTCGGCCAGGATGGGGCGCTACCGCCCGCGTAGGGTCGTCGGGCGGGAGGTGCGGGGTTCAGAACAGCGCGCGATACATCCTCGCACGCGCCGCCGGATCGGCCGCGCCGAACACGTCGCCGACCACCGCGAGCAGGTCGGCGCCCGCGGCGATCACCTGCGGCGCACGCTCCAGCGTGATGCCGCCGATCGCCGCCACCGGCAGGCCGAGCTCGCGCCTGGCGCGTTCGACGAGCGCGAAGGGTGCGGGCGGCGCGTGGGGCTTGGTGGTGGAGGGGAACATCGCGCCGAAGGCGATGTAGTCGGCACCGATCTCGGCGCCCTCGGTCGCACGCGACCAGTCGGCATAGCAGGTGAGACCGAGGATGCGCTGTGGGCCGAGCGCAGCGCGCGCCGCGGCGGGCGGGCCGTCCTCGCGGCCGAGATGCGCTCCGTCGGCGTCGATGGCGAGCGCTAGCGCGAGGTCGTCATTGACGATGAAGGGCACGCCGGCGGCCCGGCAGGCGTCGCGCAGCGCCAGCGCCTGCTCGCGGCGCAGACCGGCGTCGGCGCCCTTGTTGCGGTACTGCAGCAGCGCCGGATGACCGGCGAGCACGGACTGCGCGAGCGCGAGCAGGCGGCCGGTGTCGGGTTCGTCGGGGGTGACCGCGTAGAGCCCGCGCAGCGTGCGCGCCGGGAAACGCTCAGTCATCGCTCTCGCCCTTGCCGCGCGCCCAGAAGAAGCGGTCGGGCAGCGCCCGCCCCATGCCGGCGCGATAGGCGTGGCGCAGGGCCTGGCGGGTAAACTCCTGCGCCTCGCGTACCGCCTCGGGCAGCGCCATGCCGTGCGCCATCGCTGCCACCGCGGCGGCGGCGAGGGTGGTGCCGGCACCCAGGCAGGGCGCGGCCGGGCGCGGGCCGGCGTCGGGGCGC
>NZ_AMXD01000122.1 GCF_000310185.1 Thauera aminoaromatica S2
AAAAACGCCCGCGCCCTGCGCACCCCCCGGTGGGTGCGCAGGGCGCGGGCGCCGCGAAGCCGGCTGTGGAACCGCCGTCCTCAGCGGATGCCGGCGCGCCGGATCAGCGCCTGTAGCTCGCCGACGATGCCGCGGCGGAACAGCAGCACGCAGACCACGAAGATCGTGCCCATGATCACCGTGACCCAGGAGCCCACGCTGTCGGCGAGCTCGGTCTGCAGCGACACGATGGTGGCGGCGCCGACCAGCGGGCCGAGCACGGTGCCGAGGCCGCCGAGCAGCGTCATCAGCACCACCTCGCCCGACATGTGCCAATGCACGTCGGTGAGCGAGGCGAGCTGGAACACCAGGGTCTTGGTCGCCCCCGCCATGCCGGCGAGCGCGGCCGAGAGCACGAAGGCGAGCAGCTTGAACTTGGCCACGTCGTAGCCGAGCGACATCGCGCGCGGCTCGTTCTCGCGGATCGCCTTGAGGATCTGCCCGAAGGGCGAATGGATCGCACGGTAGATGATGAAGAAGCCGATGCAGAACACCGCGAACACGAGGTAGTACATCGCGAGGTTGTTCGACAGGTCGATGACACCGAACAGATGTCCGCGCGGTACGCCCTGCAAGCCGTCCTCGCCACCGGTCGCCTTCCACTGCAGCACGACGAAATACACCATCTGCGACAGCGCCAGCGTGATCATCGCGAAGTAGATCCCGGTACGGCGGATCGCCAGCACGCCGAAGACCCAGCCGAGCGCGCCGGCGGCGAGCGTGCCGCCGAGGATGCCGAGCTCGGGCGTCACCCCCAGGTCGCGCACCAGCATGCCGCACACGTAGCCGGCGCTGCCGAGGAAGGCGGCATGGCCGAAGGAGAGCAGCCCGGCGAAGCCGAGCAGCAGGTTGAACGCGCACGCGAACAGCCCGAAGCACAGGACCTTCATCAGAAAGGTGGGATACACCGCGAACGGCGCCACCAGCCCGATCAGGAACAGCGCGCCGAACAGGATCGGCATGGCGCGGGCGAACATCGAATTGGGGTTGTTCATCAGTCTGATTCCTTTGCCCGCGCTCAGGCCTTGCCGAACAGGCCGGCGGGCCGCACCAGCAGCACGATTACCATGATCACGAACACCACCACTGCCGAAGCCTCCGGGTAGAACACCCGCGTCAGCCCCTCGATCAGCCCCAGGCCGAGGCCGGTGAGGATGGAGCCCATGATCGAACCCATGCCGCCGATCACGACCACCGCGAACACCACGATGATGAGGTTGGAGCCCATCAGCGGACTGACCTGGTACACCGGCGCCGCGAGCACCCCGGCGAAGGCGGCGAGCGCGACGCCGAAGCCGTAGGTGAAGGTGATCAGCAGCGGCACGTTGATGCCGAGCGCCTGCACCATCTGCGCGTTCTCGGTGCCGGCGCGCAGGTAGGCGCCGAGCTTGGTCTTCTCGATGACGAACCAGGTGGCGAAGCACACCGTCAGCGCGGCCACCACGACCCAGCCGCGGTAGATCGGCAGGAACATGAAGCCGAGGTTCACCCCGCCCTGCAGCAGCTCGGGCACCGGGTAGGACTGGCCGGAGATGCCGTACTGGTCGCGGAAGATGCCCTCGAAGATCAGCGCCAGGCCGAAGGTGAGCAAGAGGCCGTAGAGGTGGTCGAGCTTGTAGAGCTTGCGCAGCATCGTGCGCTCGATCAGCACGCCGAGCGCGCCGATGACGATGGGCGCGAACAGCAGCGCGACCCAGTAGTTGATGCCGAGCTTGTTGAGCGCGATCCACGCCACGAAGGCGCCCATCATGTACTGGGCGCCGTGGGTGAAGTTGATGATGTTGAGCAGGCCGAAGATGATGGCCAGGCCCAGGCTCAGGATCGCGTAGAACGAACCGTTGATGAGGCCGACCAGCAGCTGGCTGCCGAGCAGCGCGCTCGGAACGCCGAAGATTTCCATGTGCGACTCCCGCAGCGGGACGGCCGTGCCGCCCCGCTGCGTCGTGAAGTGCGGGACGCCCCGCGATCAGCTCACTTCTTGACCAGCGGGCACTTCGACTGCGCCAGCGGCTGGAAGGCCTCTTCCGCCGGGATGGTCTGGCGGATGTGGTAGTAGTCCCACGGGTACTTCGACTCGGCGGGCGTCTTCACCTGCGCCAGGTACATGTCGTGCACCATGCGCCCATCCTCGCGGATGCGGCCGTTCTTGCCGAAGAAGTCCTTGATCGGGGTGGCCTTCATCTGCGCCATGACCTTGCCCGCCTCGTCCGTGCCGGTGGCCTGCACCGCGCGCAGGTAGTGCAGCACCGAGGAGTACTGGCCGGCCTGCACCATGGTCGGCATGCGCTTCTGCTTCTCGAAGAAGCGCTTGGACCAGGCGCGGGTCTGGTCGTCGAGATCCCAGTAGAAGCCGGTGGTCAGGTACATGCCCTGGGTGGCCTGCAGGCCGAGCGAGTGCACGTCGGAGATGAACATCAGCAGGCCGGCGAGCGACTGCTTGGGCGTGACGCCGAACTCGGCCGCCTGCTTGATCGCGTTGGTGGTGTCGGCGCCGGCGTTGGCCAGACCGATGATCTTGGCGCCCGAGGCCTGGGCCTGAAGCAGGAAGGACGAGAAGTCGGACGCCGGGAAGGGATGGCGTACCGAGCCGAGCACCTTGCCGCCGTTGGCCGTCACCACCGCGGACGAATCCTTCTCCAGCGCCTGACCGAAGGCATAGTCGGCGGTCAGGAAGAACCAGGTGTTGCCGCCTTGCTGCGTCACCGCCTTGGCGGTGCCGTTGGCGAGCGCATAGGTGTCGTAGGTGTAGTGCACCGTCACGTCGTTGCACTGCTCGTTGGTGATCGGCGTCGAGGCCGGGCCGCTCATCAGCGCGACGCGGTTCATCTCCTTGGCGATCTTCATCACCGCGAGCGCGGTCGAGGTGGTGACGAGCTCGGTAGCCGTGTCGACGCCCTCGCGCTCGAACCATTCGCGCGCCTTGTTGGAAGCGATGTCGGCCTTGTTCTGGTGGTCGGCGGAGACCATCTCGACCTTGAAGGCCGGTTTGGCCTCGGCGATGAAGTCCTCGATCGCCATCTGGGTGGCGAGCACCGCGCCTGCGCCGGCAAGGTCGGAATAGGTGCCCGACATGTCGGTGAGCACGCCGATCTTGACCGTGTTGCCCGAAATCTGCGCACTCGCCGCGCCCGACAGCATGGCGAAGGCGGCCGCGCAGGCCAGGGTGGTGAGTTTCTTCATCTGCATCGTGGGTCTCCGTCTCGTTCGTGTGGTTGTTACGCAGGGACTGCGCGGTGCAGCCGCTCAGACCCCCAGCGTCTGGTGCAGCCAGTCCATCTTCCCGGGGAGCTCCTCCGCGGTGATGGTGGCGATGATCTCGCCGTGCTCGAGCACGTAGTGGCGGTCGGCCAGCGGGGCGGCGAAGCGGAAGTTCTGCTCCACCAGCACGATGGTGAAGCCGCGCGATTTCAGCTCGACGATGACCTCGCCGAGCTTCTTCACGATCACCGGCGCCAGCCCCTCGGTGATCTCGTCGAGCAGCAGCAGCTTGGCCCCGGTGCGCAGCACGCGCGCCATCGCCAGCATCTGCTGCTCGCCGCCCGAGAGCTTGGAGCCTGGGCTGTTGCGGCGTTCCTGCAGGTTGGGAAACATCTGGTAGATCTCTTCCACCGACAGCGCCCCGCTCGCCACCTGCGGCGGCAGCATCAGGTTCTCCTCGGTGCTGAGCGAGGCGAAGATCGCGCGCTCCTCGGGCACGTAGCCGATGCCGTAGCGCGCCATGCGGTGGGTGGGCTCGGCGATCACCTCGCGGCCGTTGACCATGATCGACCCGGTGCGCTTGCCGACCAGGCCGAGCACCGATTTCAAGGTCGTCGAGCGTCCGGAGCCGTTGCGCCCGAGCAAGGTCACGCATTCGCCGCGCGCCACCTTGATGTCGATGCCGTGCAGGATGTGCGACTCGCCGTAGAAGGCGTGGAGGTCGTGGATCCGGAGCATCTCCGGATGAGGGGTGAAGGCACTGGTCATGGCGTTTCGGGGGCGGGGATCAGTGGTGGGCGTCGCCGATGTCGTCGGAGCCGACGTAGGCCTCGAGCACCTTGGGGTTCTTCGACACCTCGGCGTAGCTGCCTTCGGCGAGCACGCTGCCGCGGGTGAGCACGGTGATGCGGTCGCACAGGTTGGCGACCACCGAGAGGTTGTGCTCCACCATCAGGATGGTGCGGTTGGCGGACACCTTGCGGATGAGTTCGACCACGCGCGCGATGTCCTCGCCCCCCATGCCCTGGGTGGGTTCGTCGAGCAACAGCATGCGGGGCTCGAGCGCCAGCGTGGTGGCGATCTCGAGCGCGCGCTTGCGGCCATAGGGCATCTCGGCGGTGACGGTGTCGGCGAACCGGGTGAGATCCACCGCCTCGAGCAGGGCCATCGCCTCGTCGTTCAGGACATCCAGCGACTTCGCCGAGCGCCAGAAGTGGAATTCCGTTCCCAGCCTGCGCTGCAGGCCGATGCGCACGTTCTCGAGCACCGTCAGGTTGGGAAAGGTCGCCGAGATCTGGAAGGAGCGCACCATGCCGCGGCGCGCGGTCACCGCCGGCGCCTCGCGGGTGACGTCCTTGCCGTCGAACAGGATGGAGCCTGCAGTCGGCGGCAGGAACTTGGTCAGCAGGTTGAAGACCGTGGTCTTGCCCGCGCCGTTGGGGCCGATCAGGGCATGGATGTGCCCCGTCCGCACCTTCAGGTCGACATTGGATACGGCGACGAAGCCCTTGAACTCCTTGGTGAGTCCACGGGTTTCGAGAATGAACTCGCTCAAGGCTGTCTCCTGCCCGGGTTCGTTTTTTGTTGCGGGCAGTGTTCCGGCCGCCCGGAGAGGCGTCAACCTATCGTTTGCCCCAATGGGCAAACCCTGCCGGGCCGAGCCTCGACGTGCCTCGGGCCACGCTGCCGGGGCACCACGGACAAGAAAAATAAAATATATCTATCTTTATGGGCAGCTTTCGCGCATACTGCGCCGCAGCGATATTCAAGTCATGTAGTTCATTTGTCGGCATATCCGGTTCCTCGGGCCGTATTTCCTCAAGTCGTACCTCGCTGTCTTGAACCTCGCCCCAACCAGGGGGCTTTCCCCATTTTCAGGAGATTCAAGACATGGCAAACGGCACCGTGAAGTGGTTCAACGATTCCAAAGGCTTCGGCTTCATCACCCCGGAAGCGGGTGGTGACGACCTCTTCGCCCACTTTTCCGCCATCCAGGGCCAGGGTTTCAAGACCCTCGCCGAAGGCCAGCGCGTCACGTTCGACGTGACCACCGGCCCCAAGGGCCTGCAGGCGTCCAACATCCGCGCCGCCTGAGCTGCATCGCGAACCGGCGCCTGCGGCGCCAATCGCCTCGAGAGGCCCGACGAGAGTCGGGCCTTTTTGCTTTTCGGCCTGCCGAAAAGCGGCAGCGCGACCGATCACCCCTACGAATGGAGGACAGCCCGATGACCCGGCTCATCCAGAGAACCGAACTCGAGACCTACTACTACACACCCGTGCATTGCCCCTTCTGCGGCGTGCGCGTGATGGGCGCCGACCCCAGCGACGAGACGCGCATCACCGCCTGCCCGCATACCTTGTTCATCGCCCACGACACCGGCTTCGAATATCGCTCGGCCCGCCTCGACCACAATCTGCATCTCGACGGCCTGTCGGAGAGCGAGATCGAGGCGCGGTGGCACGAGGACGCACGCGGCATCGACGGCTTCACCGACACGGTGTGCCTGCCCGATGCGATCAAGGTCGCCGCCTACGCACCCGCACCCTCGGCGTACGGCTCGTACTACGGGTTCGCACCCGAAAATTGAGTTGCGCGCGCTCCCGCCGCGCCGCGCAGCGGTGAGCGCGCGCGCCTGCGCACTCGCGCAGCCCGTGCGGAGCCTGCACGACTGAGCTGAAACGAACGGGCGGCCGCCCTTCGGCGCGCCGCCCGTTGCGCTTGCAGTGCCCGGCCGCAGCCGGATCAGTTCCCGCTCATCGCCATCATCAGCTGGTTGATGCGCTTGACGAAGGTGGCCGGATCGTCGAGCGTGCCGCCCTCGGCCAGCAGGGCCTGGTCGAACAGCACCGCCGCCCAGTCGTCGAAGTGCTTGTCCTCGTACTTCAGGCGCAGCACCGCCGGGTGGTTGGGGTTGATCTCGAGGATGGGCTTGGAGACCGGCGCGTTCTGGCCCGCAGCCTTGAGGATGCGCGCGAGGTTCATGCCGAGGTCGTGCTCGTCGGCGACCAGGCAGGCCGGGGAGTCGGTCAGGCGCAGCGTCACCTTCACGTCCTTGACGCGCTCGCCCAGGCTCGCCTTCATCTTGTCGACCAGCTCCTTGTACTCGTCGGCGGCCTTCTCGACCTCCTGCTTCTCGGCCTCGTCCTCCAGCGCGCCCAGGTCGAGCCCGCCCTTGGCGACCGACACCATCGCCTTGCCGTCGAACTCGGTGAGGTTACCGGTCACCCACTCGTCGACGCGGTCGGTGAGCAGCAGCACCTCGATGCCCTTCTTGCGGAAGACCTCGAGATGCGGGCTGTTCTTCGCCGCGTTGAAGGTCTCGGCGGTGACGAAGTAGATCTTGTCCTGGCCTTCCTTCATGCGGCCGATGTAGTCGGCGAGCGACACCACCTCGTCGGGCGTATCCAGCTTGGTCGAAGCGAAGCGCAGCAGGCCGGCGATCTTGTCCTTGTTGGCGAAGTCCTCGCCCACGCCTTCCTTGAGCACCTTGCCGAAGGCCTTCCAGAACTCGGCGTACTTGTCCTTGTCCGCGGCCTCGTCGCTGTTGGCCAGGCTCTCGAGCAGGGTCAGCACCTTCTTGGTGCAGCCGGCGCGGATGGTGTCGATGTCCTTGGATTCCTGCAGGATCTCGCGCGACACGTTGAGCGGCAGGTCGGCCGAATCGACCACCCCGCGCACGAAGCGCAGGTAGGTCGGCATCAGCTTCTCGGCGTCGTCCATGATGAAGACGCGCTTCACATAGAGCTTGATGCCGTGCTTGGCGTTGCGGTCCCACAGGTCGAAGGGCGCGTTCTTCGGGATGTAGAGCAGATTCGTGTATTCGTGGCGGCCCTCGACGCGCGAGTGCGTCCACGCCAGCGGGTCCTCGAAGTCGTGGGCGACGTGCTTGTAGAAGGCGGTGTACTCGTCGTCCGTGATGTCGTTCTTCGAGCGCGTCCACAGCGCGTTGGCCTGGTTGACGGTCTCGTCCTCGTCGGTCACGACCTGCTTCTTCTGCTCCTCGTTCCATTCCTCCTTCTTCATCACGATCGGCTGCACGATGTGATCGGAGTACTTGCGGATCAGGCTCTTCAGCTTCCACGACGACAGCAGGTCTTCCTGGCCCTCGCGCAGGTGCAGCGTGATCTCCGTGCCGCGCCCGGGCTTGTCGACCTGCGCCACGGTGTAGGCGCCGGCTTCGTCGCCCGTCATCGAGCATTCCCACTTCACGCCCTGGTCGGCAGGGAGCCCGGCGCGGCGCGACACCACGGTGACCTTGTCGGCGACGATGAAGGCGGAGTAGAAGCCGACACCGAACTGGCCGATGAGGTGGGCGTCCTTCTTCTGGTCGCCGGTAAGCTTGCCGAAGAACTCCTTGGTACCCGACTTGGCGATGGTGCCCAGGTGGGCGATCGCCTCGTCGCGGCTCATGCCGATGCCGTTGTCGGCGATGGTGATCGTCCTGGCCTCGGCGTCGAAGCCGATGCGGATCTTCAGCTCGCTGTCGTCCTCATACAGCGCGCCGTTGTCGAGCGCCTCGAAGCGCAGCTTGTCGCAGGCATCCGAGGCGTTGGAGACGAGCTCGCGCAGGAAGATCTCGCGGTTGGAATACAGCGAGTGGATCATCAGGTGAAGCAGCTGCTTCACCTCGGCCTGGAAGGCGAGCGTCTGGGAGGAAGGTTGCGAAGGGTTGTGGACTTCGGACATTGGAAGCTGCTCCGTCGAGGGGTTGTCGAAACGCAGCAGCAGTTGGGGGCACGGCGGCGGATTTCAAGCGCCACCGCCCCCGCGGATCAGCAGCGGAAGCGCCCGACCAGGGCGTCGAGCTCGGCGGCCAGGCCCTGCAGCTGCTCGGCCGCGACCACCACGCTGTGCATCGAGCCCGAGGTGCCGTCGGCCATCTCGGTGATGGTCTGCACCTGGCGGGCGATCTCGGTGGAGGCGCTGCTCTGCTCGCCGGTGGCGTAGGCCACCTCGCGGATGCGCTCGAGCGCCTCGCCCGCGGTGCTGCGGATGCGGTGCAGCGAATCGGTCGCGTCGCCCACCAGCGCCACGCCGCCATCGACCTGGCTCGACACCTCGGCCATCGCGCCCACGGTGGCGCGGGTCTCGTTCTGGATGCCCTCGATCACCTTCTCGATCTGCACGGTGGCCACCGCGGTGCGCTCGGCCAGGCCGCGCACCTCGTCGGCCACCACCGCGAAGCCGCGCCCCTGCTCGCCGGCGCGCGCGGCCTCGATGGCCGCGTTGAGCGCGAGCAGGTTGGTCTGGCCGGCGATCTCCTTGATCACGTTGGCGATGGTGCCGACCTCGTCGGCGCGTGCCACGAGCTGCTGGATCTTCTGCGCCGCGTCGCCCACGCGCGCGGCAATGGCCTGCATCTCGCGCGCCGCGCGCTCGGCCTTGCCGGCGCCCTCGTCGGCGAGCCCGGCCGCGGTGCTCGAATGCTGCTCGGCCAGGCGCGCACTGTCGGAGATCTGCTCGATGCTCACGGTCATCTCCTCGATGGCGGCGGCGATCGACGCGGTCGCGCCGGTCTGCGAGACCGAGGCCTCGGACACCGAGCGCGACACCGCGTGGATCTCGCGCGCGCTCGCGCCCAGGCGCGAGGCGCTGCCGCCGATCGCGCCGATCATGGCGCGCAGCTGCGCGAGCATGTTCGAGAGGTTGCCGAGCAGGCTGTCGCCCCGCCCGCGCTGCTCCACGTCCACCGCCAGATCGCCGGCAGCGGCGCGCTTCATGATCGCGCCGACGTAGGCCGGCTCGCCACCGAGCGCGCCGGTGACCCCGCGGATCACCCACACGCCGATCAGCCCGAGCAGCACGAGCACAACCGCGACCAGGGCGCCGAAGCGCAGCGCCGCGTCATTGAAGGCAGCATCGATGTCATCCACATACACGCCCGAGCCCACCACCCAGCCCCAGGACGGGAAGGCCTTCACGTAGCTCAGCTTGGGCTGGGCCGGGTCGGTGGCGACGCCCGAGCGCGGCCAGGTGTAGTCCACGAAGCCCTGCCCCTGCGCGCGCGCCAGCGTCACCATCTCGCGCACGAAGTGCTTGCCCGCGCTGTCCTTCAGGTCGGCGAGCTTGCCCTCGAGCGCGGGCCGCAGCGGGTGCATCAGCATGTTCAGCTCGAGATCGAGCACGAAGAAGTACTCGTTGTTCTGGTAGCGCAGCCCGCGCAGCGTGTCCTTCGCAGCCTTCTGCGCCGCCTCGCGGTCGAGCACGCCGGCCTGCTCCAGCGCGTGGAAATGCGCGAGCACCCCGGTGGCCAGTTCGATCTGGCTGCGCACGTTGCGCGCATAGCCCTCGCGCATGTCGTCGCGGTTTTCGTACAAGGCCGCGAGCGCGAGCAGGACCATGCCCGCGAGGGCGACGAGCAGCATCAGCGCCAGGCGGCGGGCGACGGTGAGGGATTCGAAACGCATCTTGCCGGACCATCCACGAAAGGAAGACTTTGCGGGAGGGCTGTCGCCTGGGCGTACAGCCGCTTCGTCCGGTCAACGGCAGCATTCGGCCCGACTTGAGCACCCTGCAGCCTGAATGCCACTCCACCGTTCAGCGGTATTCCACCGCGCCGATCTCGATCTCGCGCACGCCGGCCGGGCTGTGGAAGCGCACCACGTCGCCGACGCGCGCCTTGAGCACCGCACGCGCCAGGGGCGAGATCCAGCTGATGCGCCCCTGCGAGGCGTCGGCCTCGTCGACCCCGACGATCTGCAGGGTCTGCTCCTCCGCGGTATCGAGATCGCTGAAGCTCACCGTCGCACCGAAGAAGACCTGCTCCAGGCCCTGCTGGCGCTCGGGATCGACCACCTCGGCGCTCTCGATGCGCTTGATCAGGAAGCGGATGCGGCGGTCGATCTCGCGCAGGCGCTTCTTGCCGTAGATGTAGTCGCCGTTCTCCGAGCGATCGCCGTTGCCCGCGGCCCAGGCCACGGTCTCGACCAGCTTCGGGCGCTCGACGCGCACGAGCTGGTCGAGCTCGACGCGCAGCGCATCGTAGCCGCGCCGCGTCATGTAGTTCTTGCTTCCCGGCGGCAGCCGCAACGCGGGGGCGAGCTCCTCGTCCCCGTCGTCGCCGTCGCTCTCCTTCACGAAGGCCTTGTTCACTTGCGCATTCCGGTCGGTATCGAGGGGCGCATGGTAAGAAATCGGCGCCCGCCGGGGAAGCGTCGCGGCGTTCTTCACCCCAGGACGGCGCGCGCCTGCGGTCGTGTTGTCATCCCCTGCGCCGCCGCATACCATTGCCGGCAAAACGACGCCGCCCGGCACTTCGCCCACGGCCGGCGCACACGCCAGGGGAACGAGCATGAGCGGGGAGAGCTTCGACGATGTGACCAGCCTGCGCCAGCGGCTGGAAGAGCTGCGCCTCGAGCACCGCGACCTCGACGACGCGATCGCCCGTCTCGCCGACAACCCGGTCGAGGACGAGCTCATGCTGCGCCGGCTCAAGAAGCGCAAGCTCGCGCTCAAGGACCGCATCGTGGCAATCGAGCACATGCTCGACCCCGACGAATACGCCTGAGCCTCCGCGCGCCGAAACGCCCGCCCGTTCGAACATCCGAGCGCCCCGGCGCCCCGGTACCCGGAGCGGCGCGCGCCCGTCCCTGCGCCTCACGACTCCCACCCGGACGCGGACAACCCCGCCGTCCGCCCCTCCCGACGCCTCCACGAACACACCCATGACCCACACCCTCCAGCTCGACGGCCGCCGCGCCGCCTTCGACGACTTCGGCCCCGCCACCGCGCCGGCCATCCTGCTGATCCATGGCGCCGGTCACGACCGCGGCGTCTGGCAGGCGGTCACTGCCGGGCTGGCCGCGGCCGGTCGCCGGGTGATCGTCCCCGATCTCCCCGGTCACGGCGATTCGGAAGGCGAGGCCCCCGGCGCGGTCGACGCCATGGCGACGTGGGTGCTCGCCTTCGCCGACGCGCGGGGGCTGGACCGCTTCGAACTCGCCGGCCACAGCATGGGCTCGCTGGTCGCGCTCGCCGCCGCGGCCGCCGCCCCGACGCGCATCGGCCGCCTGCACCTGCTCGGCAGCCTCGCGCCGATGCCGGTCGCGCCCCT
>NZ_AMXD01000123.1 GCF_000310185.1 Thauera aminoaromatica S2
CCACCCCCGCCTGCCCCACCCCTCCCCCGCCGACCTCGCGGCGCTGCGCGCCGGCAACCCCGCCTACCTGCAGCAGACGGCGAGCGCGGCGCGCAGCAACCCGAACGCCCTCTTCGCGATCACGCTGGCGGCCTTCGTCCAGCCCGGCAGCGTCGATCTCGCCCCGCTGCACGCGCGCCTGGTGGCGAGCCGCTTCAGCGACCGCGGCGCCGGCCAGGTGGAGCCGCTCGCGCTCGCCTACGACTGGCTGCACGACCAATGGAGCGCACAGGAACGCGACAGCCTGCGCGAACGCCTCGCCGAGGGTTGCGACTTCCTGATCGAAGTGATCCGCAAGGAGCAGCTCTCGCCCTACAACGCCTTCCTCTACAACACCCCGCTGCAAGGCCTGATGGCGTGCAGCATCGCGCTCCACGGCGACCACCCGCGTGGCGAGGCCTACATGCGCTTCACCCACGAGCTGTGGAAGAAGCGTGTGCTGCCGGTCTGGCGCCAGGTCTTCGGGCGCCACGGCGGCTGGCACGAAGGCGGCGAGTACGTGGCGGTCGGCATCGGCCAGGCCATCCATACCCTGCCCGCGATGTGGCGCACCGCCACCGGCGAGGACCTGTTCGCCAGCGAAGCGGGGATCCGCGGCTTCCTCGACTTCCTCGTCTACCGCACCCGCCCCGATCGCACCCACATGCGCTGGGGCGACGGCGCCTGGTTCGACCGCCATCCGCGCGACGCCGCGGCGCTCGCCCTCGAGTACCGCCACGCCGCCGCCTACACGCTGGCACCGCCCAACGCCGCGCGCGCGCGCGACGGCCGTCGGGTCGGCCCGGTGCCCACCGGGTGGCCATGGGGACCGCTGTCGGACGACGGCCTGATCGACCCCGCCGCGCAGACTCGCCTGCCGCTCGCGCGCCTGTTCGACGGCATCGGCCTGCTCGTGGCGCGCAGCGACTGGTCGGAGGACGCCACCTGGCTCAGTTTCAAGGCCGGCGACAACTTCTGGTCGCACAGCCACCTCGACCAGGGCGCGTTCACGATCTTCAAGGGGGGTCCGCTGGCGATCGACAGCGGCTGGTACGGTCCCGCCTACGGCGCGGACCACCACATGAACTACACCTACCAGAGCATCGCCCACAACCTGGTCACCGTGACCGACCCCGCCGACAACCAGCCCGGCCCCGGCTTCGACGCAGCCAACCCGCGCCACTACCCCAACGACGGCGGCCAGCGTCGCATCGGCTCGGGCTGGGGCGTGGATGCGGCGCCACTCGACGTCACCCAGTGGCAGGCGCGCCGCGAGGCCTACCACGCCGGCCGCATCGCGGCCGATCTGGACGAGGACGACCTGGTCGTCGCGGTGGCCGACGTCAGCGCCGCCTACACCAACCGCAACTCCGGGCGTGGCAGCTTCGCCGACCGTACCCGCCGCGTCGAGCGCATGTGGCGCGTGTTCGGTTACGACCGGGTCAACGATGCGGTGGTGGTGTTCGACGACGTCGTCGCCAGCCGTGCCGGCTTCACCAAGCGCTGGCTGCTGCATGCGGTGGAGCCGCCGCTCGTGCTCGGCGATCGCTTCGAACTGTTCATCCCGGGCGACACCCGCCCGGGGCGGCGAGGCGGCAGCCTGCACGGCCACGTCCTCCTGCCGCGCGATGCGGTACTCGAAACCGTCGGCGGCCCCGGCTTCGAGTTCTTCGTGGACGGGCGCAACCACGACCAGGGCGGAACGATCCAGGCGGCGATCGCGCAGCTCGGCCACGGCCGTGCCGAGCCGGGCGCCTGGCGCATCGAGCTGCGCCCGCGAGCCGCCGCCGCCGAAGACCGCTTCCTCGTCGTGATGCTGCCCACGCTCGCCGGCGAGCCCCCCCTGGCCCACGTCCGCCTGCTCGAGGCCGACGGCCGCGTGGGCGCGGAGATCGCCGGACCGCGGCGTACCACGCGTTGGTGGTTCGAGCCGGGACACCTGGGCGCCCGGATCGAGGTGGTCGAGGACGGGCGGACACATACCCGCGCGATCGTGCCCGACGCCCCACCGCCGAAAAACATCACGGATTGAAGGATTCGCCGACCTGGCCGACAATGCGCCACGCACCGCAGCGGGCCGCACCGCGCCCGCCACCCGACGCAAACCCGCTTGCAGCCGTCCAGGCGACGGTCGCGGCCCGCACCCTGGACGCCCCCGCATGAGCACACCGCCCACTCCCGACGCCGAAGAGATCCGCCACGCCCTGCGCCAGGTGATGGATCCCGAGGTCGGCATGAACATCGTCGACCTCGGGCTGATCTACCGCATCGACTGCGCACCCGGCGAGCTCTACATCGAGATGACGATGACCACGCCGGCCTGCCCGCTCTCCGACATGATCCTCGACAACATCGACGCGGTGCTCGACCCCCTGTTGCCACCCGAGGTGGACATCCGCGTCGAGCTGGTGTGGGATCCGCCCTGGTCCCCGGCGATGATGGAAGAGGGCGCACGCGCGCACTTCGGCTGGAACGGATGAGCACCCTGCCCCCGCTCGCCCGTGTCCCCCTGCTGGTGCTCGGGCTGCTGTCGCTGCTCACCGGCGTTTTCGCCGGCCTCGCCCGCCTGGGCGTGGAGGTGCCGGCGCTTGCCGCCGTGCATGCGGGCAATCACGCGGCGCTGATGATCTGCGCCTTCTTCGGCACCGTGATCAGCCTCGAGCGCGCGGTCGCGCTCGGCGGCCTGTGGCCCTACGCCGGGCCGGCCGCCGCCGGGACGGGTGGCGTGCTGCTGCTCGCGGGTGGTCCGCTGGTCGCCGCGCAGCTCCTTTTCCTGCTTGCCGCGGCGACCCTGTTCGGTGGCGGCGTGGTGGTGGTGCGCCGGCAGCTGGCGCTATTCACCGTGATGCTCGCGGTGGGCGCGGCATGCTGGCTGCTGGGCAGCCTGGTGTGGTGGAACACCGGCAACGTGCACGCGGCGGTGCCGCTGTGGCTCGCCTTCCTGGTGCTGACGATCGCGGGCGAACGCCTCGAGCTCACCCGCTTCCTGCCCGCACGCCCGGCCGCGGCGCCGAGCTTTGTCGCGGTCAGCGCGCTGATCCTCGCCGGCGCCGTGCTCGCGGCATGGGAAGAAGACCTCGGCCACGGCCTCTTCGCCGCCGGCGTGCTCGCGATGGCGGCCTGGCTGCTGACGTTCGACATCGCCCGCCACAACGCCCGCCAGCAGGGGCTGACCCGCTTCATCGCGGTCTGCCTGCTGTCGGGCTATGTCTGGCTGGCCTTCGGTGCGCTCGCCGCGCTCGGCGGCGGGCTCGCGCCCGCGCATCCACTGCACGACATCACCATGCACGCGATCGCGCTCGGCTTCGTGTTCTCGATGGTGTTCGGTCACGCCGCGATCATCTTCCCGGCGGTGCTGAAGGTGAAGATCCCCTACCACCCGGCCTTCTACATGCCGCTCGCGCTGCTGCACGCCTCGCTCGCGCTGCGCGTGGCGGGCAGCCTGCTCGAGCTTCCCGCGTTGCGCAGTTGGGGCGGGATCGCGAATGCGCTGACCCTCGCGGTCTTCATCGCCACCATGGTCGTCAGCGTGATCCGCGGCGGACGCCCGCCGGCACGCCGGCGCCGGAACCCCGTCCCGGGCACACCGGTCCGATCCGCTGTCAAACCTTCCGGGAACCCCGCACCATGAACCGCACCCTCCGCTCCCCCCTCTTCCGCAAGCTCGGTCGCTGCCTGTCCGCGCTCGCCTGCGGCGCCGCGCTTGGCCTCGCCGCGCCCGCCCTCGCCAGCCCCGACGAAGTCGTGATGTACAAGGATCCCAACTGCGGCTGCTGCGGCAAATGGGCCGAGCACATGCGCAGTGCCGGCTTCGCCGTGAAGGAGGTCGCCAGCCCGCGCATGGATCTCGTCAAGCAGGAAGCCGGCGTGCCCGAGGCCCTGGGCTCCTGCCACACCGCGAAGGTCGGCGGCTATGTGGTCGAGGGCCACGTGCCGGCGGCCGACGTGCGCCGCATGCTGGCGGAGAAGCCGGCGATCCGCGGCCTCTCCGCACCCGGCATGCCACTCGGCTCGCCCGGCATGGAAGGTCCCTACCCGGCCGAACGCTACGACGTGGTGAGCTTCGACGCGCAGGGGCGGAGCGCAGTGTTCTCGAAGCACTAGGCAGGCGGCCGCGCCGCGCGCCGCTCTTCGCGACGCACGAAGGCGAGCTTGGCCTCGCGGGCGCGCAGCTGCCCGCAGCCGCCGTCCACGTCCTGCCCGGCGGACTGCCTCAGCTTGGTGAGGATGCCGGCGCGGTGCAGGCGGCGGGCGATCTCCGCCGCACTCTCCGCCGCCGGACGACGGTAGTCGAGGCCGTCGACGCGGTTGAACGGGATCATGTTCATCACCGCGTACTTGCCGGCGAGCAGGCGCACGATGCCCTCGAGCTCGTCCTCGCCGTCATTCACGCCCTCGATCAGCGTCCATTGGTACTGGATCGGATAGCCGCTCGCGCGCGCCCAGGCCTCGCCGAGCTCGACCAGCTCGGCCGGGTCGATGCGCGGGGCGCGCGGCAGCAGCGCGGCGCGCAGCGCGGCGCGCGTGCTGTGCAGCGAGAGCGCCAGCGCCGGCTTGACCCGCATCTGCGGCAGACGCTCGAAGACGCGGAGGTCGCCCACGGTCGACAGCACCAGGTTCTTGTGCGGCAGCGCGCCCTCGGTGCCGAGCAGCTCGATCGCCTCGATCACCGCATCGAGGTTGTGCGCGGGCTCGCCCATGCCCATGAACACCACCTTGTGCACCCGGCGCAGGCGGCGCGCGAGTGCGACCTGGGCGACGATTTCGCCGCTGTCGAGCTGGCGCAGCAGGCCGTCCTTGCCGGTCATGCAGAACACGCAGCCCACCGCGCAGCCGACCTGGGTGGACACGCACAGGCCGTCGCGCGGCAGCAGCACGCTCTCCACCGCCTGAGCGTCGGCGAGCTCGACCAGCAGGCGGGTGCCATCCTCGCCGGGGTGCTCGGAGCGCACGCGGGCCAGCGCTCCGAGCTCCGCTTCGAGCTCGGGCAGCGCGGCCTGCAAGGCCTTGGGCAGGCGGTTGGATTCGGTGCGCGGACCGGCGTCGAGGGCGTGTCCCTGCAGCCAGGCGCGCAGCAGGCGGGCCTCGTGGCTGGGGCGGGCGCCGAGCGCGCGCAGGCGCAGGCGGAGCTGTTCGATTTCCATGGCGCGCGATGCTAGCACCCGAAAAGGGCGAGAGCATCCGCGATCGACACCGGTCCGGCTGCCCGCCTGCCATGCCCGGCCCTATAATCGCCCGCATCCGACACGAGGAATGCCGCATGACCGCACTACGCTTCGAAGGCGCCCAGGACTACGTCGCCACCCCCGACCTGATGCTCGCGGTCAACGCCGCGATCCGCCTGCAGCGCCCGCTGCTGATCAAGGGCGAGCCCGGCACCGGCAAGACCATGCTCGCCGAGCAGGTCGCCGCCGCGCTCGGACTGCCGCTGCTGCAGTGGCACATCAAGTCGACCACCAAGGCGCAGCAGGGCCTCTACGAGTACGACGCGGTCTCCCGCCTGCGCGACTCGCAGCTCGGCGACGACCGCGTCAAGGACATCGCCAACTACATCGTCAAGGGCGTGCTGTGGCAGGCCTTCGAGGCCGAGCAGCCGACCGTGGTGCTGATCGACGAGATCGACAAGGCCGACATCGAATTCCCCAACGACCTGCTGCGCGAGCTCGACCGCATGGAGTTCCATGTCTACGAGACCCGCCAGACCATCCAGGCGCGCCATCGCCCACTCGTCTTCATCACCTCGAACAACGAGAAGGAGCTGCCCGACGCCTTCCTGCGGCGCTGCTTCTTCCACTACATCCGCTTCCCCGACCGCGACACGATGCAGCGCATCGTCGATGTCCACTTCCCGGGGCTGAAGAAGGCGCTGCTGACCGAGGCGATGGAGGTCTTCTTCGGCCTGCGCGACATCCCCGGCCTCAAGAAGAAGCCGTCCACCTCCGAGCTGATCGACTGGCTCAAGCTGCTGGTGGCCGAGGACATCCCGCCCGAGGCGCTGCGCAGCGCCGACGGCAAGGCGGCGATCCCGCCGCTGCACGGCGCCCTGCTCAAGAACGAGCAGGACGTGCACCTCTTCGAGCGCCTGGTCTTCATGGCCCGCCACAACCGCTGATCCGGCGCACGCATCCATGCTCCGCGCCCTGCTCGGCCGGCTCTTCGGCCGCAAGCGCCCCGCCCCCTCCGTCGCAGCGGGCGAGGCGGAGGGTTTCCGCCGCCTCCAGCGCGCGGCGCCGCTGCGCGCCGAGGGGGCCCCCGCGAGCCCCGTCGAGGCCGGCGCCACCTTCCTGTGCCGCGAAGCGGTGCTCGGGCGCAACCAGCGCATCACCGGCTACCAGTTCATGCTGCAGGCGGGCACGCGCGCGCACATCCGCCACAGCAGCCGCAACATCCACCACGTCTTCGCCGAAGTGCTGGTGCGCAGCCTGGTCGACGCGGACATCGGCGAGCTGCTCGGCGAACGCCTGGCCTTCATCGACCTGCCCGATTCCTTCCTGTCCCACCCCAGCCTCGCCGCCCTCCCGGCGCGCAACATGGTGATCGTGCCGACCGTGCTCCCCGATGCCGGCGCTCCCGAGCCCGCCGCGCTGCGCGCCGCCGTGACCGCGCTGCGCGCGCGCGGCATGCGCATCGGCCTGATCGATCCGACCGTGGTCGGCGAGCTCGCCCACCTGCTGCCGCAGGCCGAGTTCATCGTCGCCCAGGCCGAGGGCCTCGACGCCCGCCGCGGCCTCAAGCTCGGCAACATCGCCCTCGAGGTGGCGCACGACGCGCGCCTGGTGGTGCGCGGCCTGCCCTCGCTCGACGACTTCCGCTTCTGCTGCAAGCTCGGCGCCAGCCTCTTCCAGGGCCCCTTCATCACCAGCCGCGAGGACTGGAGCGCGCGCGACCCCGGCCCCAACACCGCACGCATCGGCGCCCTGATCGCCCGCCTGCGCGCAGATGCCGACACCCGCGAGCTCGCCGACCTGCTCAAGCAGGACGCCGCGTTGTCGCTGCGCCTGCTGCGCTACATCAACTCCGCGGCGAACGCGCTGCCGCAGCCGGTGTCCTCGATCGAACATGCGCTCGCGCTGCTCGGCCGCGAGCGCCTGCAGCGCTGGCTGATCCTGCTCGCGTGCACCGCGGACAAGGCGGGAGAACGCGGCGGCGCGGTGCTGGAGACCGCGCTGGTACGCGGGCGCATGATGGAGCTGCTGGGTGCCGGCCGCCCTGCGGCCGAGTCCGACGCGCTCTTCCTGGTCGGCCTGCTGTCGCTGATCGACGTGATCCTGCAGGTGCCGCTCGACAAGGCGCTCGCCCCGCTCGCGCTGGGAGCGGAGGTCGAAGCCTCGGTACGTGGCGACCATGGCCCCTACCAGGCCCTGCTCGCGCTCACGGTGGCGTGCGAGCGTGGAGAGGCCGGAGAGGGTGCGGCGGGCGACGCGCTCCGCGCCGCCGCCGCGGCCTGCGGCATCGCCCCCGAGCAGGCCTCCGAATGCCACCTGCAGGCCCTGTCCTGGGCGATGCAGATCCAGGACTGACCGCGCACGAAGGGAAGACCCCATGCTCATCGATTTCTTCCTGCACCTCAAGGCACGCAAGCTGCCGGTGTCCACACGCGAGTTCCTCACCGTGCTCGAGGGCTTGCGCGACCACGTCTGCGGGCCCTCGCTCGACGACTTCTACTACTACGCGCGGCTGTGCCTGGTGAAGGACGAGTCGCTCTACGACCGCTTCGACCAGGCCTTCGGCGAATACTTCAAGGGCGTCACCGCCCTGCCCGGCCTGGAGGCCGACCTGCCCGAGGACTGGCTGCGCGCGATGGTGAAGAAGCACCTCTCGCCCGAGGAGCGCGCCAAGCTCGAGAAGCTCGGCTGGGACAAGCTGATGGAGGAGTTCCGCAAGCGCCTGCAGGAACAGAAGGGACGCCACCAGGGCGGCAGCAAGTGGATCGGCACCGGCGGCAGCTCGCCCTTCGGCAACAACGGCACCCACCCCGAGGGCATCCGCGTGGGTGGCGAGTCCGCCGGCAACCGCACGGCGGTCAAGGTGTGGGACAAGCGCGAGTTCCGCAACCTCGACGATTCGGTCGAGCTCGGCACGCGCAACATCAAGGTCGCGCTGCGTCGCCTGCGCCGCTTCGCCCGCCAGGGCGCGGCCGAGGAGCTCGACCTCGACGGCACCATCGCCGCCACCGCGCGCAACGCCGGCTGGCTCGACCTGATGATGCGCCCCGAACGCCACAACGCGGTCAAGGTGCTGCTCTTCCTCGACGTCGGCGGCTCGATGGACGACCACGTCAAGGTCTGCGAGGAGCTCTTCTCCGCCTGCCGGCTCGAGTTCAAGCACCTCGAGTACTTCTACTTCCACAACTGCGTGTACGAGGGCGTTTGGCGCGACAACCGCCGCCGCCACGCCGAGCGTACGCCGCTCCTCGACGTGATCCACAAGTACGGCTCGGACTACAAGCTCATCTTCGTCGGCGATGCCACCATGAGCCCCTACGAGATCCTGCATCCGCACGGCTCGGTCGAGCACATGAACGCCGAGGCCGGCGCCACCTGGCTGCGCCGCCTCCTCGACGCCTACCCGGCCGCGGCCTGGCTCAACCCCGAGCCGGAGCGCCTGTGGCCCTACCGCCAGTCGATCGGCATCCTCGGCCAGATCATGGGCGAGCGCATGTACCCGATGACCTTGGACGGCCTGGCGCGCGCGATGCAGGCCCTGTCCCGCCGCCACTGATCGAGGCATCGCACCCCCGCTCCAGCCGTCATGGAAGAGACCGAACTCCCCTGCCCGTTCTGCAACGCCCACAGCACCCGGCCAATCGCGCTCCCCGACGGGCTCTGGAGCGCGTGCTGCGCCGACTGCGGCGCACGCGGCCCGATCGCGCCCGACGCCCGCACGGCGCTGGCGCGCTGGGAACAGGCGACGCGCGACGGCGAGCTGCTGCGCACGGTGATCGACGAGTCGCCCGACATCATCCTGCTCAAGGACTGGGATGGCCGCTTCCTGCTCGGCAACGCCGCGCTCGCACGCCTGTACGACACCACGCCGGAGCAACTCGTCGGCAAGGACGACGGCGCCTTCAACCCGAACCGCGAGCAGGTGGATTTCTACCTGGAGAACGTGCGCGCCGTGATGCGCGGTGGTCGCACGCAGATCGTCGAGGAGAGCTCCACCAATGCCGAGACCGGCGAGGTGCATTACTTCCACTCGATCAAGAAGCCGCTGCGCGGTCCCGCGGGCGAGCCGCGCATCCTCGTGATCGCGCACGACATCACCGACCTTCGACGTGCATACCGCGTCATCGAGGAGCGCGAGCGCAGCTATGCCTATGCCATGGAGGCTGCCGGCGAAGGCATCTGGGACTGGGACATCGATGCCGGCACGGTCACCCACAACCGGCGCTGGTGCGAGCTGCTCGGTTACGCCGCCGACACCCTGGTGCACCCGATCGCCGCATTCGCGGACAGGCTGCACCCGGACGATCGCGACGAGGTGATGGGCCTGCTCGACCGGGCCCTCGCCGGCGTGGGCAGCTACGAGCACGAGCACCGCATGCGTCGCCCCGACGGCAGCGTGCTGTGGGTCCTCGACCGCGGGCGTGTCGTCGAGCGCGCACCCGACGGCCGCCCGCTGCGCATGGCGGGCACGGTCACCGACGTCAGCCCGAGAAAACACAACGAGTTCGTGCTCGCGCTCGCGACCGACGCGCTCGCGCACGCCAACGCCGAGCTCGAGCGCAAGGTGGCCGAACGGACCGCCGATCTCGCCCGCGCCAACGAAGAGCTCGCCCGCCTCGCCCGCCGCGACGCGCTCACCGGACTGCCCAACCGACTCGCCGTCGACGAACGCCTGCACGAGGAGTCGCGCCGGCAGCCGGGACCGTGCGGCACCGGCTGCGCTGTGCTGATGATCGACATCGACTCGTTCAAGCCGATCAACGACACCTACGGCCACGCCACCGGCGACGCGGTGCTGGCCCTCGTCGCCGGCCTGCTCGCCGCCACGGTGCGCGAGGCTGACTTCGTGTCGCGCTACGGCGGCGAGGAGTTCCTGGTACTGCTGCCCGATACCGCCCTCGAGGGCGCGCGCACCGTCGCCGAGAAGCTGCGCACCGTCGTCGCCGAGACGGCGCATCCCGTGGCCGGGAGGATCACCATCTCGATCGGCCTGGCGATGGCCGCACCCGGCACCGGCGAGCTGGCGACCGTGGTCGCGCAGGCCGACGCCGCGCTCTACGAGGCCAAGCGCAGCGGTCGCAACCGGCTGGTGATCGCGCCCCCGCCGACCGCCGTCTGAGCCCCGTACGGCCGCGCGGCGACAAAAAAATGGCGGCCTCGCGGGCCGCCGAATCTGCTGTCCGCACGGAGGCGGTCACTTCATCTGAAGTACGGTCGAGGCGGACCGCCCCGGGCGGACCGCCGTTCATTCGGTGAAGGGAAGCGGCTGCATGCCGAAGCCTTCGTCGAGATTCTTGATCTGGCGCAGCAGCTTCTCAAGCTCGCTCTGCAGGCTGGCGAGGCCCTCGTCGTCCATCAGCCGCAAGGCCTCGGGCAGCACACCCCGCGCCGGCGAAGGCGCCCTCGACAGCAGCGCGAGCCCGTCGTCGGTGAGGTGGAGGCGCACCACGCGCTGGTCGGCGCTCGTGCGCTCCTTGCGGATCAGCCCCGAGGTCTCGAGCCGGTCCACCATGTTCGAGGTGGTGGACTGGTGAAGCGCCATCCGGTTCGCGAGCTCGCCCACGCGCAGGCCGGGCGCCTCGCGCAGCTCCTGCAGCGCCCACAGCTGGGCGCCGGTGACGCCGCTCTGGCGCTCGATCCACTGGGAGTGGCGCTGCGCGGTGCGGATCAGGATCCGGAAACGCTGCAGGACCGACAGGGGGGTCGCCTGAGCCGCCGGCTTCTTCACTTTCTGTTGCGTTTCCGCCATTCGAGTCTCGCTGGAACTATATTTCCACAAACAATGATTGTCAAAAAAACATCACTCCGCTCACGCTTGCGTATGGTAGCGGTATCGTTCGTTCTTCGCATGTGCAGCATTGCAGAAAGGCCTCTGGAAATGCTGCTGTCGTCCACTCCGCCGGGAAGGAATCCCGCATGGCAGCACAGCCACCGATGAGCCCCGAGCGGAACCCCGCTGCTCCTGCACAAGCCGACGGCGCGCGCCCCGCTGCGCCGCCTCCCGAGCCGTCCGGATCAGCGGTCGCGCCCCGCACCGCCGCACGCGGGCGCCCATTCGCCCGCCTGCTGCGCGG
>NZ_AMXD01000124.1 GCF_000310185.1 Thauera aminoaromatica S2
GAGCGCCGCTGCCAGCACCATCAGCAGCATCTGCGCCCACAGGCCCTGCGGGTCGCGGCGCTCGATCATGTCGCGCCAGCCGGTGGTGAAGCCGAAACGTGCGCCCTGCAGTACCGCGCCGAAGCCAACGCCCAGCAGCGCGAGCAGGCCCTGGCGCAGGCCAGCCGCCAGCGTCACCGCGAGCACGCCCGCGAGTGCGCCGAAGACCAGCAGGAATCGGAAGAACCAGCGCATCGTCGCGTCCGCCTTACTTGTCGAGCGCGCGCTTGGCGTCCTGCACCAGCGCGCTCAGGCGCGAGGGCTGGTTGTCCATCGGGAGCTCGGACTGGCTCCATTCCACCACCGAGGAGGGGTAGAGCTTGACCGCCTTGTTGCCGGCGATCTCCGACATCACGAACCAGTTGGTGGCGGCCCAGTGGCCGGTGTTGCAGAAGGACACCGCGGGTGCGGCGGCGGCGCCGGACTGCGCGACCAGGGCCTTGAGCTCGCTCGCCGGCTTGAGCGTGGTGCCGCCCTGGGGGAAGAACTGCGCGTTGTCGAACGACTTCGCGCCCGGCAGCGTACCGTAGCGCGCGGCGGCGTCGGTGCGCGTCTCGCCGGCGAAGAACTTGGGCGGGCGAGCGTCGACCAGCAGCGGTGCGTTGCCGGCCTTGACCGCGGCGGCGAGCTCCTCGCTGGTGACGACCTGCTCCTGGTCGTAGCGGTAGCTGAACTGGCTGGGCGCGACCTGCGGCGCGGCGGTCTCGAGCGCGCCGCCGGCGGCCTGCCAGGCCTTGCTGCCGCCGTCGAGGATGGACAGGCGGGTGAGGCCGCCGACCTTGAGCGTCCAGTACACGCGCGCCGCGGCGCCGAAGTCGGTGTGGTCGCTGCCGGCATGCACGACGACCACGTGGGTGTCGCGATCGACCCCGGCGGCCTGCAGGAGCTGGGTCAGGGCGGCCTCGGCGGGCAGCTGGCCGGGATTTTCCTTCGGGCCGCGATACTTGCCATAGGGGGTGTTCACCGCGCCGGGCACGTGGCCAGCGGCATAGTCCTTTTCGGCGCGGATGTCGAGCACGCGCACACCGGGCTGGCCGAGGAGGGTCTTCAGTTCGGCCGGCTGGAGCAGCGGGGCGGGGGCGGCGGTCGTCGCCACCGCGGCGGCGGGGCTTTGTCCAGTGGTGCTGGCGAAGGCGGGCGTGGCGAAGCCGAGGCTGGCGGCGAGCGCGATGGTCAGGGGAAGGGGGGCGAGTTTCTTCAGCATGGTCGTGTCGTCCGTCGGTTCCGTTTGCTGGGGGCCGGCGCGCCGGACTGCGCGGCGCTGCCATGATGCGCCGCAGAATACGGGAAAGCTGAAATACTCGAAACGTCTTTCAAAGAAAAAGTTTATAACTTTTCAGAATGAAAACGACGGCTGCGCCGGCGTAGAACTCGATGCGCGAGCGGCGATCGAAGCACAATTGGCCTTGCGGCCCCGCAACAGGAAAAACCGCTTGAACACCCTCTCGATCGGCTTGCGCATCCTTGCCGTCCTGCTGCTTCTTGCGGTGGGGCTCAGCTTCGCCAATGATCCGCGTCCCGCGGCGTCTGGCGCTGAGGGCGGCTGGCGCGGCGCGGCGCGCCACTCCGCCGGCATCGCACCCGACCCCGAGCGCTTCGCGGATACCGCGATCGTGCAGGTGTATGCCGCGGCCACCTACGGCTGGCGCGGCTACTTCGCGGTGCATCCGTGGATCATCTACAAGCGTGCCGGCGACACCGTCTACACCCGCTACGACGTCATCGGCTGGGGGCGTGGAAACGTGGTGCGGCGCAACTACGCCTTGCCCGACGGGCTTTGGTTCGGGGCCGTGCCGAGGGTGCTGGTCGAGCACCGCGGCGAAGGCGTGGAGGCGATGATCGGGCAGATCGAGGCCGCGGTGGCGAGCTACCCGCACGCGGACGAGTACCGCAGCTATCCGGGCCCGAACAGCAACACCTTCCTCGCCCACATCGGCCGCGAGGTGCCCGCGCTGCGCCTCGACCTGCCGGCGAACGCGATCGGCAAGGACTATCGCCCCGTCACGCGTCTGCTGGGCGTGTCGCCCTCGGGGTCGGGCGTGCAGTTCTCGCTGCTCGGCTTGCTGGGCTTGAGCGTGGGCGTGCAGGAAGGCATCGAGCTGAACGTCCTCGGGCTCAATTTCGGCCTCGATCTCAACCGTCCCGGCCTGCGTCTGCCCGCGATCGGCCGCCTGGGCCTCGACGACGCGTCAGTGTCCGAGCGCGGCGCCGCCGGGCTGCAGTGACGCCGAGAGGCCGGCGCGCGGGCTTCGGCAGCGCCGCGCTCCTCGCCGCCGCTTCGGGATCGATGCGTTGCGGTCGCCTCGTCAATCGCTTCCCGCGCCCTTCTCGGCCCTCTCGCCCTTCGCCGCCAGGTAGATGCCCACCAGCAGCAGGCTGAAGCCCACGAACTGCAGCGGCGCGAAGCCTTCTCCGAAGACGAGGAAGGCCATCAGCGCGCTGCCCACCGGCTCGCCCAGCGTGACCACCGCGACGAAGGTGGCAGACACGTAGCGCAGCGACCAGTTGTAGGCGGTGTGGCCGAGCAGTTGTGGTCCGAGCGCCATCGCCAGCAGCACCAGCCAGGCGGTGTTCGACAGGCTGAACAGTTCCACGCCGCCCGCGCCGCTGGCGGCGAACAGGAACAGCGCCGCGGCGCCGTAGGCGAGCCAGATGTAGGCCGGCAGCCCGAGGCCGGCGCGCAGGCGGCGGCCGATCAGCAGGTAGGCGGAGAAGCACCAGCTGCCGACGAGCGCGAGGAGGTTGCCGAACATGGGGTTGCTGCCGGCGCCGGCGGTCTGGCTGTCGCTCCAGAAGATGAACAGGCTGCCGGCGAAGGACAGCGCGATGCCGCCGATCATCATCTTCGTCGGCGTCTCGCGGAAGATGAGAAAGGAGGCCAGGCCGATCCACAGCGGGTTGGTGGTGACGAGCGCGGTGCTCGAGGCGACCGAGGTGTATTCGAGCGAGCTGATCCAGGTGGCGAAGTGGAGCGCGAGGAAGAAGCCCGCGGCCAGCGCCATGCCGATCTGCCTGCGGGTGAGGCGGGCGAGCTCATGGCGCGATTGCAGGAAGGCGACCGGCGTGATGATGAGCGCGGCGAAGCCCAGCCGCCAGGTCGCGACCGCGAGCGAGCTCACCCCCTCGGCCTGGGCGAGGCGGGCGAAGATGGCGCCGAAGGAGATCGCGGCGAGGCCGATGCCGAGGACGACGAAGGGGAGCCAGCGGGCGGGTTGGGGGGTGTGGGACATCTGGAGAGGGGCGATTGGTGGGTGAGGTGGGTCGAGAGCACCCTGAGGGGCTTCGACCGGTGGCGATGCGTGTTCGAACCGTTCGCGGGGACGGCACATGTGTGCCGGCACTCGGGCGCTTCCGGAGGCGTGGCGGTTTTCCGTAGGAGCGACGCAAGTCGCGATTGCAGCGGGCGGAAATCGCGACGGCGCTGCGGCACTACCCGATCGCGACTTGCGTCGCTCCTACCCGACGCGATGCGGCGCGATTGTGCCGCATCGCGTCGAAACCGCGGCGTTTCGTCTGATCGCGGAGCGGCCCCGGTTGGCGCCATTCCTCTCGCGTCGCACGCCTCACGCGCCTCTCAGGCGTGGCCGCCCTCCAGATACGCCGCCCGCACCTCCGGACTCGCCAGCAGTTCCGCCCCGGTGCCGGCGAGGGTGATCTCGCCGTGCTGCAGCACATAGCCGCGATCGGCCACGCGCAGGGCCTGGTTGGCGTTCTGCTCGACCAGCAGGATGGTCATGCCGTGGTCGCGGTTGAGCTCCCTGACGATCTGGAAGATCTTGCGGATGTAGATCGGCGCCAGGCCGAGCGAGGGCTCGTCGAGCAGCAGCAGCTTGGGGCGGCTCATCAGCGCGCGGCCGATCGCCAGCATCTGCTGCTCGCCGCCCGACAGGGTGCCGGCGCGCTGCGCCTGGCGTTCCTGCAGGATCGGGAACATCGCGAACACGCGCGCGGTGTCGGCGGCGTAGTTGGCCGGGTCGGCGTGCGCGGTGCCCATCTGCAGGTTCTCGATCACCGTCATGCGCGGGAAGATGCGCCGGCCCTCCGGCACCAGGGCGATGCCGCGGCGGGCGATCTCGTGCGTGTGCACGCGGGTGATGTCCTCGCCGTCGAAGACGATGCGCCCGGCGCTGGCCTTGGGGTTGCCGAACAGGCTCATCATCAGCGTCGATTTGCCGGCGCCGTTGGCGCCGATCAGGGTGACGATCTCGCCCACCTGGACCTCGACGTCGATGCCGCGCAGCGCGTGGATGTGGCCGTAATGGGCGTGCACGCCCTCCATCTTGAGCATCATGCCGCGGCCCCTCCAGTCACTTCTTCTTCCTCGTCCTCGCCCAGGTAGGCCTTGATCACCTGCGGGTCGTGCTTGACCTGCGCCGGCGTGCCCTCGGCGATCTTGCGCCCGTAGCTGATCACGCCGATGTGGTCGGACACGTTCATCACCACGCTCATGTCGTGCTCGATGAGCAGGATCGCGATGCCCATCTCGCCGCACAGGTAGAGCAGGAGTTCGTTCAGCTCCGCCGACTCGCGCGGGTTGAGGCCGGCGGCCGGTTCGTCCAGGCACAGCAGCACCGGATCGACGCACAGCGCGCGTGCGATCTCGATGCGGCGCTGGATGCCGTAGGGCAGGTCGCCGGCGGCGTCGTCGGCGAGGTGGGTGAGCTTGAGGCGCTCGAGCCACATCGCCGCGCGTTCGATCGCCTGCCGCTCCGCCTGGCGGTAGCCGGGGAGCTTGAAGATACCGGCGATGGAGAACTTCGAGGCGCGCTGCAGCACGTTGTGCTGGGCGACGATCAGGTTCTCCAGCACCGTCATCTTGGGGAACAGGCGGATGTTCTGGAAGGTGCGCACCACCTGGGCGTCGCGTGCGACGCGGTGGCTGGGCAGGGACTCCAGGCGCATCTCGCCGCGCGTGGGGTGGGCCAGGCGCAGCGTGCCGGTGGTGGGCTTGTAGAAGCCGGTGAGGCAGTTGAACAGCGTGGTCTTGCCGGCGCCGTTGGGGCCGATGATGCCGGTGATCTTGCCGGCCGGCACTTCCAGCGAGAGGTCGTCGATGGCGGTCAGGCCGCCGAAGCGCATGGTCAGGTTGCGCACCGACAGCAGGGTTGCGGGCGTGTTCATCGCGCAGCCTCCTTCGTCGCGGCAGTCTTGCCCGACGCGTTCAGGTGCACCGTCGGTTCGCGGTGCGACAGCAGGCCGCCCGGGCGCCACACCATGATCAGCACCATCGCCAGGCCGAACAGCAACATGCGGTACTCGGCGAAGTTGCGTCCGAACTCGGGGATCAGCACCAGCAGCGTGGCCGCCAGCACCACGCCCATCTGCGAGCCCATGCCACCGAGCACGACGATGGCGAGGATGATCGCCGACTCGGTGAAGGTGAAGCTCTCGGGCGAGATGAAGCCCTGGCGCGCGGCGAAGAACACCCCGGCGAAGCCGCCCAGCATGGCACCGATGGCGAAGGCCGAGAGCTTGATGTTGGTGGTGTTCATGCCCATCGCCTGGCAGGCGATCTCGTCCTCGCGCAGCGCCTCCCAGGCGCGCCCCACCGGCAGCTTGCGCAGGCGCGACACGAAGGCGTGGGTGAGCAGGGCCAGCACCAGGATCAGGTAGTAGAGGAAGATCAGGCGGTGCATCGGCGAGAATTCGAGGCCGAAGAAGCCGGCGAAGGTCTGCCCGCCTTCCGGCGCGCTGCGCGTGAAATCGAGGCCGAAGAAGCTCGGGCGCGGGATCGAGCTGATGCCGTTGGGGCCGTTGGAGAATTCGGTCCAATTCACCAGGATGATGCGGATGATCTCGCCGAAGCCCAGCGTGACGATCGCCAGGTAGTCGCCGCGCAGGCGCAGGATCGGGTAGCCGAGCAGGATCCCGAAGCTGGCGGCGAGCGCGCCCGATACCGGCAGCGCCTCCCAGAAGCTCCAGCCGAACTGGGTCGACAGCAGCGCGTAGGAATAGGCGCCCACCGCGTAGAAGGCGACGTAGCCGAGGTCGAGCAGGCCGGCGAGGCCGACGACCACGTTGAGGCCCCAACCCAGCATCACGTAGATCAGCACCGTGGTGGCGGTGTCGACCACGTAGCGGTTGTCGGAGAACACGATCGGCAGCGCGATCGAGGCGCCGAGCGCCACCCAGCCGAGCACGTTCACCACGCGCTGCGCGCCATGGGCGCGGTCGGCGGCGGTGGCGGTGCTGGCGCGGTCGCGTTCCTGCTTGCGGTTGCGCGCCTGGTCGATCGCCCAGCGCAGCAGCAGGCGGCCGGCGAACACCGCGGCCACGGCTGCGGCGAGCAGGCCGAAGCGGGTCTCCACGCCCAGCCGGCCGCCCACGTCCACCGTGGTGAGGCCGACCAGCGGGATGCCCAGGATGAGGCCGACGAAGGCCACCCAGCCGGCGTCGCGCAGACGCTCGGCCGGCGTCATCGCGTGACGCGCAAAGACGACGGCGCTCATCAGACCTTCTCCACTTCAGGCCGGCCGAGCAGGCCGGATGGGCGCAGCATCAGCACCAGGCACAGGATGCCGAAGGTGGCGACGTCCTTGTATTCCGCCCACAGGTAGGCGGCCCAGAAGGATTCGATCAAGCCGATCAGCAGGCCCCCGAGCATCGCCCCCGGCAGCGAGCCGATGCCGCCCAGCACCGCCGCGGTGAAGGCCTTGATGCCGGCGAGGAAGCCGATGAAGAAGTCCACCACGCCGTAATACACCGTGACCATCACCCCGGCGACCGCGGCGAGCGCCGCGCCGAGCATGAAGGTGTAGGAGATGGTGCGGTCGACGTTGACCCCGAGCAGCGCGGCCATGGTGCGGTCCTGCTCGCAGGCGCGCTGCTGGCGACCGAAGGGGGTCTGCGTGATCATCCAGGTGAAGGCGCTCATCAGGATCACCGTGGTGACGATGATCAGCATCTGGCTCCAGCCGATCTGAACCGTGAAGCCCGGCGCCTCCCACAGCACGATGCCGCCTTCGAGCACCGGCGGGATCGGCTTCACGCGTGCGCCCTGGGTGAGCTGCACGCTGTTCTGCAGGAAGATCGACATGCCGATCGCGGAAATGAGCGGCGCCAGCCGGGTCGAGCCGCGCAGCGGGCGATAGGCGGTGCGCTCGACCGCCCAGCCGTAGGCCGAAGTGAAGAAGATCGACACGATCAGCACGAAGGTGAGCGCGAGCGGGATCGAGGTGACGTCGGCCGCGGCGAGGATGGTGAAGGCGGTGACCGCGATGAAGGCGCTCACCATGAAGATGTCGCCATGGGCGAAGTTGATCATGCCGATGATGCCGTACACCATCGTGTAGCCGATGGCGATCAGGCCGTACATGGCGCCGAGCGTGAGCCCGTTGATCAGTTGCTGGAGTGCATAGGCCACGATGTCTCCTGCTGTGGCGGTGCGGATGGCGCGGATCCCGCTCGGGGCCGCGTCCCTGTAGGCGCGGCGCAAGCCGCGATGACGCGCTGGATCGGAAGTCGTCGCTCGCAACCCGTCGCCGGCCCCCTGTCTCCTTGTTGGCCGACGGGGGCACGGACACCGGCGCCGCGATTGCGGCGCCGAAGACTCGGGTGGGACGGGCTTGCGACTTACTTCGCGTAGTCGTACTTGCCGCCCTGCCAGCGATAGACCACGAAGCCCGGCGCCTTCTGGTCGCCCTTGGCGTCGAAGGCGAGATCTCCGATCACGGTCTTGAAGCTGCCGCCGCGCATCGCCTTCTCGAGGTCGGCGTACTTGGTGCTCTTGGCCGTGGTGGCGGCCTGCTCGAAGAGCTGCATCGCGGCGTAGGCGTAGAGCACGTAGCCTTCGGGCTCGGTCTTGGCGGCGCGGAACTTCTCCACCACCGGCGCGGCGTCCGGGTTCTTGCGCGCGTCGGGCGAGAACGTGAACATCACGTTGTCGGCGGCCGGGCCGGCGGCGGTGACGAGCTCGGAGTTGGTCATCGTGTCGCCGCCCATCACGGTGAGCTGCAGGCCGGCGGCCTGGGCCTGGCGCAGGATCAGCGCGACCTCGGTGTGGTAGCCGCCGTAGGCCATGACCTCGACGCCGGCCTGCTTGAGCTTGGTGACGATGCCAGAGTAGTCCTTCTCGCCGGCGGTGATGGATTCGCGCAGCGCGGGCTTCAGGCCCTTGCCTTCCATCGCCTTGGCCATCTCGTCGGCGAGCCCCTTGCCGTAGGCGCTCTTGTCGTCGACCACGGCGACCTTCTTGCCCTTGAAGTGGTCGGCGATGTAGCCGCCGGCCACCAGGCCCTGCTGGTCGTCGCGACCCATGATGCGGAAGACGTTCTTCAGGCCGCGCTCGGTCACCTGCGGATTGGTCGACACCGTGGCCATCGGGATGTCGGCCTCGACATAGACCTCGGAGGCCGGGATCGTCGAGCTCGAGCACCAGTGGCCGTGCATGAACACGATGCCCTTGTTGACCATGGTGTTGGCGACCGACACCGCCTGCTTCGGGTCGCAGGCGTCGTCGCCGACCTCGAGCTTCAGTTTCTGGCCGAGCACGCCGCCGCGGGCGTTGATGTCGGCGATGGCCATCTCCGCGCCCTTGCGGATCTGGTCGCCGGCGGAGGCGTACTGGCCGGTCATCGGACCGGCGATGGCGACCGCGAGGTCGGCCAGGGCGGCATTCGAAAAGCCGCCGAGTGCGAGGACGGCGGTGGCGAGCAGGGTCTTTTTCATGAAACGTCTCCTTCGTGGTTGTGGTTTTGGGCCTTGGACGGGGCAGACGGCGCCAAATGGGGCCATCTGCGTCCGGCAAAGGTAAGCGAATTTTTCAAAATTGCCATCCGTGATGGCCCTAGCTGCGACTACCGCGCAGGTTCGTTGTCATCCAGCACCCCTCCGGGGGCATCCGGAAGTGCGTTGGTTTTCCGTAGGAGCGACACAAGTCGCGAATGCAGCGGCTCCGATGGCGCCGCGCCGGATTCCGTGCGCTGAAGATCGCGACTTGCGTCGCTCCTGCGGGCAGGTCCACTCCTCGCCGGGTTGCCAGCGCTGCCGCGGTGCGGGCGCGAATCGCGCACACTCATGCCCCCATCGCCATCAGGCTGGCGTTGCCACCCGCGGCGGCGGTGTTGATCGACAGGGTGCGTTCGTGCACCAGGCGGCCGAGGTCGTAGTCGGGGCAGGGCTGCAGCAGCTGCAGGATCGGGCCGCTGCGCCCGGCGACGCGCACCTGCAGCGCGTCGGCCTCGGCGTCGCTGCCGTCGAACAGCACCGCGCCGAGCGCCTTGTCGAACCAGGCGGCATCCACCGCGACGTATGCGCGCAGCGCCTCGGGGAGCGCGGCCTGCACCGTGCGTGCGGCGGCGCGGTCGGCGAGCAGCAGGCGATTGCCGCTGGCGAGCGCCGCCATCACCTGATGCAGCACGGCGGCCGCGCTGTCCGCCACGCCGGCGATGGTGCCGCGCGCGGTGAAGCGCAGGCTGTCGTCCTCGCCGGTGGGGCCGGGCAGCGCCAGGCGCAGGCCAGCAATACGGCGCGCACGGCAGGCGTCGGCGCGGTCGCGTAGCGCGGCGAGCTCGTCGCCCTCGAGCAGGCCGCGGCCGGCGCCGTCCAGCCATTCCAGGAAGCCGGAGAACGCGGCATCCGCGGCGCGGGTTTCGTCGCTGTCGGTCACCGCGAGCGCGCCATCGGCCAGCACCGGGCCGGGCGTACGCGCAAGCAGCCGGTGCAGGTAGAGCGGTCCGCCCGCCTTCGGGCCGGTGCCGGACAGGCCCTCGCCGCCGAAGGGCTGCACGCCCACCACCGCGCCGATGATGTTGCGGTTCACATACAGGTTACCGACGTGCGCGCGCGCGGCGACGCGCTCCACGGTCTCGTCGATGCGGGTGTGCACCCCCATGGTGAGGCCGTAGCCGCTGGCGTCGATCGCGTCGATCAGGCTGTCCAATTCGGACGCGCGGTAGCGCAGCACGTGCAGGATGGGGCCGAACTGCTCGCGGCCCAGTTCGCTCAGGGCACCGATCTCGATGATCGACGGCGCGACGAAGGTGCCGTGCGCGCATGCGGCGGGCAGCGGCAGGCGGGTGATGCGGGCGCCCTTGGCAAGCATCGCGGCGACGTGGGCCTCGAGACCGTCGCGCGCCCCGGCGTCGATGACCGGGCCGATGTCCACGCGCACGTCCGCCGGATTGCCCAGGCGCAGTTCGGCGAGCGCGCCCTGCAGCATGTGGAGGACGTCGTCGGCGATGTCCTGCTGCAGGCACAGCACGCGCAGCGCCGAGCAGCGCTGGCCGGCGGAGTCGAAGGCGGAGGCGAGGACGTCCGTCACCACCTGCTCGGGGAGTGCGGTGGAGTCCACGATCATCGCGTTCTGGCCGCCGGTCTCGGCGATCAGCGGCACCTTGCCGCCACGCGCGGCGAGGCTGCGGTTGATCAGCGCGGCGACCTCGGTGGAGCCGGTGAACATCACCCCACGCACGCGCGCATCGGCCACCAGCGCGGCGCCGACGGTCTCGCCGCGGCCGGGCAGCAACTGCAGCGCTGCAGCCGGGATGCCGGCCTCGTGCAGCAGGCGCACTGCATGGGCGGCGATCAGCGGGGTCTGCTCGGCCGGCTTGGCGAGCACCGGATTGCCGGCGGCGAGCGCGGCGGCGACCTGGCCGCTGAAAATCGCCAGCGGGAAGTTCCACGGGCTGATGCACAGCACCGGACCGAGCGCCACGTGGCTGGCAGGGTCGAAGCCACGCGCCTGCTGGGCGTAGTAGCGCAGGAAGTCGACCGCCTCGCGCAGCTCGGCCACCGCGTTGGCCCACGACTTGCCGGCTTCGCGCACTGCAAGCGCGAGCAGGGTGTCGGCCTCGCGTTCGAACAGCGCCGCGGCGCGCTCCAGGCGTTCGCTGCGCGCCGCAGCCGGGGTGGCGGCCCAGTTGGCTGCGGCCGCACTGGCGGCGGCGAGCGCGTGCTCGAGGTCGTCGGTCGTCGCTTCGGCGACGCCGCCGACGACCTCGCCGCGG
>NZ_AMXD01000125.1 GCF_000310185.1 Thauera aminoaromatica S2
GCGCCTGAACTCAAGCACCGCTGCGCTGGAAGAGGTGCGCATTATAGACAACCAAATCCTGACGTCAAGAAAAAACAACAAAGATTCCGATGGAAGCATGCGAGCAACGCCGACGGGACCCCGGGACCGATCACCGAGCACAACACACCTCTGGCGCCAGCGTCTCTACGGGCCTCCCGCAGGGCCCGACGCAGGAACAATCGCTTGGTGACGACCGCCGATCTTCCTGCGCAAACCGCAAAATCGCGACCATCCTGCGATAGGGCTCAGTACATGCCGGGGGCGGCGGCGTAGTTCTCGAAGCGCGTATTCTCCCCGATGAAGGTGAGGCGCACGGTGCCGGTGGGACCGTTACGATGCTTGCCGATGATCAGTTCGGCCGTCCCCTTGTCGGGCGAATCGGGGTTGTAGACCTCGTCGCGATAGATGAACATGATGATGTCCGCGTCCTGCTCGATGGCACCGGACTCGCGCAGATCGGACATCACCGGGCGCTTGTTGGGACGCTGCTCGAGGCTGCGGTTGAGCTGGGAAAGCGCCATGATCGGCACGTTCAACTCCTTGGCCAGCGACTTTACCGAACGCGAGATCTCGGACAGCTCGGAGGCACGGTTGTCGCCCTCGCGCGTGCCGCTCATCAGCTGCAGGTAGTCGATCACGATCAGACCGAGCCTGCCGCACTGGCGCGCCAGGCGACGCGCACGGGCGCGCAGGTCGATCGGGTTGAGGCCGGGCGTCTCGTCGATGTAGAGCGGCGCGTCGTAGAGCTTGCCCATCGCCATGGTCAGACGCTGCCAGTCGTCGTCGGTCAGGCGTCCACTGCGGATCTTCTGCATGTCGATGCGACCCACCGAGGAGATGAAGCGAGTCGCGAGCTGCGTGCCCGGCATCTCCATCGAGAAGATCGCAACCGGCAGGCGCTGCTCGATCGCGATGTGCTCGGCAAGGTTGAGCGCGAAGGTGGTCTTGCCCATCGCCGGACGGCCGGCGACGATGATCATGTCGGACGGCTGCAGGCCGGAGGTCTTCTCGTCGAGGTCGACCAGGCCGGTCGGCACGCCGGTGACCTCGGAGGGGTTGTCGCGATCGTAGAGTTCCTGCACGCGATCCACGACCTGCTTGAGGATTGGCTGGATCGAGACGAAACCGCTGGCGTGGCGCGCGCCGGCCTCGGCGATCTCGAAGACCTTGGCCTCGGCCTCGTCGAGCAGCGCCTTGGCGTCCTTGCCCGACGGACTGAGCGCACTGGCAGCGATCTCGTCTCCCACCGCCACGAGCTTGCGCAGGATCGCGCGCTCGCGGACGATCTCCGCGTAGCGCCGGATGTTCGCCGCCGACGGCGTGTTGTTGGCGAGCTCGGCGATGTAGGCGAGACCGCCGGCCTGCTCGGCCTCGCCGTTCTTCTCCAGCGACTCGAACACGGTGACCGCATCCGCCGGTCGCCCCTGGTCGATCAGCTTGGTGATGTGGCGATAGATGCGGCGGTGGTCGTCGCGATAGAAATCGGCCTCGTTCACCAGGTCGGCGACACGCTCCCAAGCCTGGTTGTCGAGCAGGATGCCGCCGATCAGCGACTGCTCGGCCTCCAGCGAGTGCGGCGGCAGCTTGATCTGCGCGAGCTGCGGATCGGCGGAGAAATCGGAGAAACGGGAAGACGCGGAACTCATCGGATGCACCATCGGGGCCGGACCGCACATTGTAGCGAGCCGGACCGCGAGACGTTGGCGAAGGGAACGCGCCGCAGGGGCGCAGGAAACAAAAAGGGCTGCCAGCGGCAGCCCTCTTCGTGATGCACGTACAGATCGCGATTACTGCTCGGCAGCCACCACGACGGTGATGTTCGCGAGCACGTCGGCGTGCAGCGACACTTCGAGCTGGGTCTCGCCGACCTGCTTGAGCGGGCCGTCCGGCATGCGGATGGCGGAACGCTCGATGTCGAAGCCCTTGGCGGCGAGCGCCTCGGAGATGTCGGCATTGCCGACCGAGCCGAACAGACGGCCGTCCATGCCCGCCTTGCGAGCAACTTCGACGCTGACGCCTTCGAGCTTGCCCGCCAGCTCCTGGGCCGCAGCCAGCTTTTCGGCCTGGACGCGCTCGAGCTCGGCACGACGCGCTTCGAACTCGGCCAGATTGGCCTGGGTCGCGCGCTTCGCCTTGCCCTGCGGGATCAGGAAGTTGCGGGCGTAGCCGTCCTTGACCTTGACGACGTCGCCGAGACCACCGAGGTTCACGACTTTCTCGAGAAGAATGATCTGCATGGGTTCGTTCTCCTCTTACTGGTGCAGGTCGGTGTAAGGCATCAGGGCCAGGAAGCGGGCGCGCTTGACCGCGACCGACAGCTGACGCTGGTAACCCGCCTTGGTGCCGGTGATGCGCGCCGGCATGATCTTGGCGTTTTCGGTGATGAAGTCCTTGAGGATGTCCACATCCTTGTAGTCGACTTCCTCGATCTTCTCCGCGGTGAAGCGGCAGAACTTGCGACGCTTGAACAGACCACGACCGCCGCGATCGTCCTTCTTCTTGAACTTGGATTTGGGCTTGAAGGCCATTTTCAGTTTCCTTCGAGAAATTCGATAGTGTTCAGGTGCAGAACCGGAGTTCGGCTGCGCAGGCTCTTCGCGGCGAGGAATCCGGTGGCGCGCAGCGCACTCCCGGGAACCGCCACAGCCAGCACCGCCGCCAGATCGCCCAGCGCCACCGCCTGCACTTCCACCGAAACCTCGCGGGTCAGGCCCGCTTCGACTTGTTTCGATTCGTGCGCCAGCACACAGCTGGCGACCGGTATTCCGGCAGGGGTTCGACGCAGCGGCAGCACTTCGGCCACGCGCGCATCGAGGCGCAGTTCGTTCAGACCCGGCTCAGGCAACTCAGGCGGCAGCGGCTTCGCTGTCGGCCGGCTTGGCGTCGTCGGCACCGATGTTCATCGAGCGCGACTTCTCTTCCTTCATCATCGGCGAAGGCGTGGTGACGGCCTTCTTCATCTTGATGGTGAGGTGACGCAGCACGGCGTCGTTGAACTTGAACGAGTGCTCGAGTTCGGCCAGCGTCTCGCCGTCGCACTCGATGTTCATCAGCACGTAGTGGGCCTTGTGCACCTTTTGGATCGGGTAGGCCATCTGGCGGCGCCCCCAGTCTTCCAGGCGGTGGATCTGGCCGTTGCGGGTGGTCACGATGGACTTGTAGCGCTCGACCATCGCCGGCACCTGCTCGGACTGGTCCGGGTGCACGATGAAGACGATTTCATAATGTCGCATGCAAACTCCTTGCGGTTGGTTGTTGCAGCCCCCCGGCATGCGGTCCGGTGGAGCAAGGGAAGCTCGCCAGTCTAACAAGAAAACCCGGAAAATCAAAGACACTGAAGAAGCCCGGAAGTCGGGAGCGCGGTTGCAAAAGCCCGCTTACACTCTGCGACTGCCTCGTGGCGTCCGCCTCGCCTAGTATCCGGATCACCGGGGCCCTGCCCTGCAACGAAGAAATCGAACGAGGCAGACCATGAACACGACCCTGACCCGCAAGATCGCCACCGCCCTGCTCTGCGGCAGCGTCCTCGCCGCTGCCGCGCCTGCCGCCTACGCCGACCGGGACGACCGCGGCCCGCGCTGGGGCCACCACAAGCACCACTACAAGCACGATCATCGCCGCCACTGGGACGAGCGCACGGTGTATCGCGAGAAGGTCATCATCCGTGAACGCCCGCGCTACTACCGCGAGGCGGAGATCCACAACCACTACTACGAGCGCCCCTACCGCTCTTACAGCTACAGCCGCTCGCCCGCCGTGGTCATCGGCGTGGATATCCCGCCGCTGGTGATCCCGCTGCGCTGAACACCCCCCGCTCCATCCCCGTTCGCAGGGCGCGGCCTCACTCCCCTGACGGCACGCCCGGCCGAGCCGGTCGCGCGACTCAGCGCGGCCGGCTCTCCCAGATCTTCTGCAGACGCTTCACCGACACCGGCATCGGCGTCCTAAGCTCCTGCGCGTACAAGCCCACGCGCAACTCCTCCAGCAGCCAGCGGAACTCTTCCAGCGCCGGATCTTCCACGCCCGCGCGCCGGCGGGCGAGGCGCTCGCGCTCCCAGGCCTGGGCGAGCTGCTTCCACTCCGCCATGGCCTGGGCGTCGCGCGCCGGATTGTTGCGGAGTTTGTCGAGCCGCACCGCGGCACCCTTGAGATAGCGTGCGAAGTGCGCCAGCTTGTCCCACTCGAAGGCGACGAGGAAGTCCTTCGGCAGCAGCGCACCGAGCTGGCCCTGGATATCGGCCACCACCTCGGGAAAGGTCTTCAGCCCGGACAGGCGCTTCTGCAGCGCCGCATGCTCGACCAGCAGCTGGCCGGTCAGGCGCATGAACTCCTGCGCAACCAGGCTCACCCGCGACTTGGCCTCGGCGCAGCGCTTCGCGAACGCGTCGGCATCCGTAGGCAAAGGCTCGAGCAGGCAGCAGCGGCCCAGCGTCGCCTCGATCAGGCGCGCCTTCAGCTCGGCCTCGGTGCCGAAGCCCATGTACTGCAGCGCGAGCTCGCGCAAGCCGGGCAGACGCTCGACCGCGCGCACCTGATCCTTGAGGTTGAGCGCGAACAGGCGGGCGAGGCCGCGGCGATGCACGCGCGACGCCTCCTCGGGCGTGTCGTGGGGGCGTAACGAGACGCTGTCGCCATCGTCGTGCAGCGCAGGAAAACCGATCACCTCACGGCCGGCGACGCGCACCTCGAGCAACTCGGGCAGGGCGCCGAAAGTCCACGCAGTGAAGCCGGACAGCACCGGCGCCGGGAGTTCGGCAGGCGCAGCGCTCCGGCCTGCCGGGTCGCCCGCCGCCTTGCCGCTCCCTTTGCCCCCCGGCTGCCCCGCCCCGGCACGGCCACCCACATCCGCCGCGGCATCACGCGCATCCGCGCCGGAGCGCGCACGGCCGGCGACCTCGCCCGCAACGGCGTCGGATCCGGCCCCCCGCGCGCTGACGCCCGCTCCGCCGGCACCGACGCCTTGGCCACCACCCGCGCCCCCGACGCCCACCACCGACAGCGCCCCCGCGAGCGCGCCGCCGATCTTCGCCGCCGAGAAGCGCGCCGCCACCTGCTCGCGGAAGCGCGCACGCAGCTCCATCAGGTTGCGCGACTGCCCCATCAAGCGGCCGTGCTCGTCGATCACGCGGAAGTTCATGAAGCAGTGCGGCTTCAGGTTCTCCGGGCGGAAGCTCTCCAGCGGCAGCTTCAACTGCACGCGCTCCTCCACGAAGCGTTGCAGCATCTTCAGCAGCGGCTCGTCGGTGTCGAACTCGCCGGCCTCGAAGACCGCCATGAAGGCCGCCGCGCTCTCGGCCACCGGCTGCAGGCGGTGGCGGTGCTTCTGCGGCACGGTCTTCATCAGCGCCGCAACCTTCTCTTCGAGCAGTCCCGGCACCAGCCACTCGCAGCGGTTGGCGGGGATCTGGTTGAGCATCGCCAGCGGCACCGCGAGCGTCACGCCGTCGTCGGCCTCGCCAGGCTGGTGCAGATAGGCGAGCTTCAACTTCTGCCCGAGCACCTCCAGCGTCGGCGGGAAACGGTCGGTGGTCACCCCTTCCGCGTCGTGGCGCATCAGTTGCTCGCGCGACAGATGCAGCAGCTTGGGCTCGGCCTTCTCCGCCGGCTTGCGCCACGCCTCCAGCCCCGCCAGGTCGCAGACCTCCGCGGGGAGCTTGCTGTCGTAGAAGGCCTCGATCAGGGTCTCGTCCACCAGCACGTCGGGGCGGCGCGACTTGTGCTCGAGGCGCTCGATCTCCGCCACCAGGCGCTGGTTATGGGCGAGGAAGGCCATCGCGCGCGCCGGCCCCTCGGCGATCTCGCCCTGCACCAGGCCCTCGCGGATGAAGAGCTCGCGGCACAGCGCGGGGTCGATGTCTCGATAGGCCACGCCGCGGCGCGGATAGATCACCAGTCCGTACAGCGTGCCGCGCTCCCAGGCGCGCACCGCGCCGGACGCCTTCGACCAGTGCGGCTCGAACACCTGGCGCTTGATCAGGTGGCCGCCGACCTCCTCCACCCACTCCGGCTCGATGCGCGCGATGCAGCGCCCGAACAAGCGGCTGGTCTCGACCTGCTCGGCGGCCATGATCCACTTTCCGGCCTTCTTCGCCAGCGCGGAGCCCGGGTGCGGCCAGAACTTGATCCCGCGCGCGCCGAGGTAGGCGCCGGCCTGCGGCCCCGAGGCATCCTCGACCTTGCAGCCGATGTTGCCGAGCAGCCCGGCGAGCAGCGCCTTGTGGATCGCCTCGTAGTTCGCCGGCTGTTCGTTCTCCTTCCAGCCGTGCTCGGCGCACAGGGTGTGGAGCTGGGCGAACACATCGCGCCACTCGCGCATGCGCATGTAGTTGAGGAAGTGCTTCTTGCACCAGGCCTTCTGCTTGCTGGAGGACTCGTGGCGCTGGACCTCGTCCCAGGCCTTCCACAGGTGCCAGTACCACAGGAACTCGGACTTCTGATCCTGCTCCCCGCCGCGGAACCTGGCGTGCGCCTGGTCGGCGGCACCCGGGCTGTCCTGCGGGCGCTCGCGCGGGTCCTGCACCGACAGCGCGGCGGCGATCACCAGCAACTCGGCGAGCGCGCCACGGTCGCGCGCGGCCAGGATCATGCGGCCGATGCGCGGGTCGAGCGGCAGCTTGGCGAGCTCGACGCCGGTCGGGGTGAGCTTGCGTTCATCGTCGTCGCTGACCGCGCCCAACTCGGCCAGCAGCGCGTAGCCGTCGCCGATCAGGCGCGCGCCGGGCGCGTCGATGAAGGGGAAGTCCTCCACCGCGCCGAGCTTCAGGGCCTTCATGCGCAGGATCACGCCGGCGAGCGACGACCGCAGGATCTCGGGATCGGTGTGCGCCGGGCGGCGGTTGAAGTCGTCCTCGTCGTAGAGGCGGATGCAGATGCCGTCCATGACACGACCGCAGCGCCCGGCGCGCTGCTGCGCGGCCGACCGGGCGATCTTCTCGACCTGCAGCTGCTCGACCTTGTTGCGCGGCGAGTAGCGCTTGATGCGCGCGAGTCCGGTGTCGACCACGTAGCGGATGCCCGGCACGGTCAGCGAGGTCTCGGCGACGTTGGTCGACAGCACCACCCGGCGGCCGTTGGAGGCCGAGAACACGCGCGCTTGCTCCTGCGCCGACTGGCGCGCGAACAGCGGCAGGATCTCGGTGCCGGGCAGGTGGTGCGCCTTGCGCAGCGCCTCGGCGGCCTCGCGGATCTCGCGCTCGCCGGGCAGGAAAACCAGCACGTCACCCGGGCCGCAGCGCTGGGCCTCGTCGACCGCATCGACCAGCGCGTCCATGAGGTCGCGGCTCCTGTCCTTGGCGGCCTCCCTGCCACCCTTGGCGGCGCTGCGCGCGGCCGCGGCGGGGTCAATCTCCTCGCTCTCCACCGGCCGGTAGCGCATCTCGATCGGATACAACCGGCCCGACACCTCGATCACCGGCGCCGGCTTGCCCGCGGCATCGGCAAAGTGCCGGGCGAAACGCTCGGCATCCAGCGTCGCCGAGGTCACCACCACCTTCAGATCCGGCCGGCGTGGCAGCAGGGTCTTCAGGTAGCCGAGCAGGAAATCGATGTTGAGGCTGCGCTCGTGCGCCTCGTCGATGATCAGCGTGTCGTAGGCGGCGAGCAGCGGGTCGGTCTGGGTCTCGGCGAGCAGAATGCCGTCGGTCATCAGCTTGACGTGGCTGCGCTCGCCGGTCTTGTCGGTGAAGCGGATCTTGTAGCCCACGACCTCGCCGAGCGGGCTCTTGAGCTCCTGCGCGATGCGGCTCGCGGTGGCGCGTGCGGCCAGGCGACGCGGCTGGGTGTGGCCGATGAGGCCGGCGACGCCGCGGCCGAGCGTCATCGCGATCTTCGGCAGCTGGGTGGTCTTGCCCGAGCCGGTCTCGCCGCACACGATGATGACCTGGTGGGCGGCGAGGGCCGTGGCGATCTCGTCGCGGCGCCCGGACACTGGCAGCTCGGGCGGGAAGTCCGGCACGGGCAAGGCGGCGCGGCGTGCGCGCAGCGCGGCGCGCGAGCGTTCGAGCAGGGCATCGAAGTCCGCCCGCAGGCGCAGGCGCTGCGCCGTGGCGCGCTCGTCCGCGCGTGACGGGTGGGAGAGGTCGCGCGCCATGCGGCGCAGGCGCGGGCGGTCGCCGCTCAGACAGTCATCGAAGTTCGGCAGCGCGGACGGGCGGCGCGCGCCCTTGTGTTCAGCCCTCATGGATCCGTTTCGGCTTCGTCGAGCCGCGCATTATCTCCCGCATCTTCGCCTTGTTGGCGCCGCAGTGCGACAATGAGGCCCATCCACGAACGAGCCGCCCGCCGAGCCCGACCATGCCCGCACACGCCATCGCCGCCGTCGTCTACAAGCCCACCGACAACATCGAGGCTCTGCTCGCCCGCGCCGCGCGCGCCCTGGGCGAGCGTGGCGTGCGCCTGGGCGGCGTGCTGCAGCACGACATCGCCACGGTGATCGAGGACCCCTGCGCGATGCAGCTCGAGAACCTGGAGACCGGCGAGAGCATCCCGCTGTCGCAGGAGCTCGGCCGCGGCTCGATCTCCTGCCGGGTCGACCCGGACGCGCTCGCGCAAGGCTCGATGGCGGTGCGCGGCGCGATCGAGCGCGGCGTCGAGCTGGTCATCATCAACAAGTTCGGCGCGCAGGAAGTGTCGGGCGCCGGCCTGCGCGACGAAATGGCCGAGACGGTCGTGGCCGGCGTACCCCTGCTCACGGCGGTAGGCGAGCGCTTCCTCCCCGAGTGGAAGGAATTCACCGGCGGCGAGGGCGTGCTGCTCGAACCCACGCTCGACGCCATCCTCGCCTGGTGGTCGGCGCCACGGGCAGGCTGAGGCATGGACTGCCGCCCCGGCTGCGCCGCCTGCTGCATCGCGCCCTCGATCTCCTCGCCCATCCCCGGCATGCCGCACGGCAAACCCGCGGGTGTGCGCTGCGCGCAGCTCGACGAGGCCGGGCACTGCCGCCTGTTCGGCGACCCGCGTCGGCCGGCGGTGTGCGCCAGCCTGCGCCCCGGCGCCGAGATGTGCGGCACCGACCGCGAGCATGCCCTGCTTTTTCTCGCCACCCTCGAAGCGATGACGGCGACCTGAGCGGGCAAACCTACCCCGCAGTGCAACATCCCGCCGGCTATAATCCGGCCTCCGATCCCTCCACCCTTCCCCCACTTCCAGCCCGGCCGCATGGACCTCTCCCTCCTCCTCGTCGCGCTCGTCCTCGGCATCGTCGAAGGCCTGACCGAATTCCTCCCGGTGTCCTCCACCGGCCACCTCATCATCCTGGGCGACCTGCTCGGCTACAACGACGACACCAGCAAGGTGTTCAAGATCGTCATCCAGCTCGCCGCCATCCTCGCCGTGTGCTGGGACTATCGCGAGCGCCTGATCAAGGTCGCGAGCGGGATCACCACCGAACCGAGCGCGCAGCGCTTCGTCGGGCTGCTGTTCATCGGCTTCCTGCCCGCGGCGGTGCTCGGGCTGATGTTCCACTCCACCATCAAGGGCCTGCTGTTCAACCCGATCACGGTGGCCACCGCGCTGGTGGTCGGCGGCCTGATCATCCTCTACGTGGAAAAGCGCGCCTACCACCCGCGCCTGAATTCGGTGGATGAACTGCGCTGGACAGACGCGCTCAAGGTGGGCTTCGCCCAGGCGCTGGCGATGATCCCGGGCACTTCGCGCTCGGGCGCGACCATCATGGGCGGCGTCATCTTCGGCCTGTCGCGCAAGACGGCGGCGGAGTTCTCCTTCTTCCTGGCGATCCCGACCATGTTCGCCGCCACCGCCTACGACCTGTACAAGAACTGGGCGCTGCTGCGGGTGGAAGACCTGCCGGTGTTCGCGGTCGGCTTCATCGCCTCCTTCGTCGCCGCGATGTGGGCGGTGAAGAGCTTCATCAAGTTCATCTCCAACCACACCTTCGTCGCCTTCGCCTGGTACCGCATCGTCTTCGGCATCTTCGTGCTCGCCACCTGGTACTTCGGCTGGGTCGAGTGGTCCGAGCCATGATCGAGGCAGCACGATGATCCTCTACCTGCACGGCTTCCGTTCCGCCCCGGCGTCGATCAAGGCGCGCGCCCTGAAGGAACGCATGGTCGAGCGCGGCCTGGCCGAACGCTTCTGGTGCGCGCAGCTGCCGGTGTCGCCGCGCGCCGCGATCGCGCTCGCCGAAACGGAGATCGCGCGCATCCGCGCCGCCGGCCTCGAGCCCACCGTGGTCGGCAGCTCGCTCGGTGGCTACTACGCCACCTGGCTCGCCGAGCGCCACGACCTGCGCGCGGTGCTGATCAATCCGGCCGTGGTCGCGCCGCTCTCGCTCGAGGCCTATGTCGGCGTGCAGGACAACCTCTACACCGGCGAGCGCTTCGAATTCACCCGCGGCCACATCGACGAGCTGCGCGCGATCGAGGTGCCGACGATCACCCGGCCGGAGCGCTTCTGGCTGCTGGTGGAGACCGGCGACGAGGTGCTCGACTACCGCCACGCGGTGGACAAGTACGCTGGTGCCCGCCAGACCGTGCTCGAAGGCGGCGACCATGGCTTCTCGCGCTGGAACGACTACCTGGACGAGGTGCTCGCCTATGCGGGGCTGGGCGATACCCGCCCCTGACCCGACCGAACACGGAGTGCCGCCGATGAGCCGTCCCACCGATCCCGCCCAACCCGGCTTCGATGCCCGCCGCTTCAAGGCCATGGAGCGCGCCGGCTTCAACCGCATCGCCGCGCGCTACGCCGAAGGCGCCCACCTGCGCGCCGAACTCGCCGAAGCCCTGCTCGAGGCCGCCGCGCTCGCCCCCGGCCAGCGCGTGCTCGACCTCGCCAGCGGCCCCGGCCTGCTCGCCGGCCAGGCCG
>NZ_AMXD01000126.1 GCF_000310185.1 Thauera aminoaromatica S2
GATGCGCGCGGTGGAGCCGGGCGGGGCAGGGCGGGCGGGGCGGCTGCGCCCGCTGCTCGGGCTGCGCCGTGCGCAGCTGCTCGAGTGGGCGGGCGCGCACGGACTCGGTTGGGTGGAGGACGAGAGCAACGCCGAGCTGCGCTTCACCCGCAACGCCCTCCGCCATCGTCTGCTGCCGGTGGCCGAAGGCCTCTTCCCGGCGGCGGTGCCGAACCTGGCGCGCGCAGCCGCTCATTTCGCCGAGGCCGACGCGCTGCTCGGCGAACTCGCCGCGATCGATGCCGCGGCTTGCGGCGCGCCCGTGCTATGCCGCGCGGACTTGCTCGCCCTGACGCCGGCGCGCCAGGCCAACCTGCTGCGCTGGCTGCTGCTCGGGTCCGGTGCGCCCTTGCCCGGCGCGGCGCCGCTCGGCGAAGCCCTGCGCCAGCTGCGCGCGTGCGAACCCGCCCACCCCCTGCGTCTGCCGCTCGGCGCCTGGGTGTGCTGCGCCTACCGCGATCGTGTGTGGCTGGAGCCGGCGCAGCCGCCCGCTCCGCAGGCGCTGCACTGGCAGGGCGAGGCGGCGATGCACTGGGGCGGGGATGAAGTACGCCTCGTGGCGTCGATCGGCGCTGGACTGGGCAGGGGCTGCCTCGAAGATGCCGGCGAGGTCCTGCTCGGGCCCCGGCGCGAGGGTCTGCGCATGCGACTGCACCCCGCGCGGCCGCGGCGCGAGCTGCGCAAGCTCTGCCAGGAGGCCGCGATTCCCGCGTGGCTGCGCGACCGCCTGCCGGTGCTGTGGGTGGACGGCGAGCCCGCGTGGGTGGGCGGCATCGGCGTGGCGGCGGAGTTCGCCTGCGCGCCGGGGGCAGCGGGGCTCGTGCCGGAGTGGCGACCGGGCGGCGTCACCCCCGCGCCGCCACCCTGAGCGCTGAACGGTGGCGCCCGCGCTCAGGTGCGCAGCGTGGTCAGCAGCTGTGCCAGCTCGACCGCCGAGCGCACCTCCATCTTCTCGAAGATGCGCGAGCGGTGCGCCTCCACGGTGCGCATCGAGATCGACAGGTCGTCGGCGATCACCTTGTTGTACTTGCCTTCGAGGATCAGCTCCATGACCTCGCGCTCGCGCTGGGTGAGCGTGGCCAGGCGTGCCTCGATGGTCTCGCGGCTGGCGGCGGCGCGCAGGCGCTCGTCGTCGGTGGCGAGCGCCTTCTCGACAAGGTCGACGAGATCGTGGTCGTTGAAGGGCTTCTCGATGAAGTGGAAGGCGCCCTTTTTGAGCGCCGCCACCGCCATCGGCACGTCGCCGTGGCCGGTGATGAAGATCACCGGCAGCTGGCAGCCGCGCGCGAGCAGCTCGTCGAAGCACTCCAGCCCGCTCATGCCCTGCATGCGGATGTCGAGCACGATGCAGCCGCGCCAGTCGCCGCGCCAGTCGGCGAGGAAGGCCTCGGCCGAGGCCCAGCTCCGGCAGGGTACGCCGCGCGTCTTGAACAGCCATTCGAGGGCGTCGCGGATGGCTTCGTCGTCGTCGATGATGTGCGTGCAGGCGGGATTCATTCGAACTCGGCGTCCACCGGGAGGGAAAGGGTGAAGATGGTACCGCCGCCCGGCCGCGATTCGAAGGCCAGGCGGCCGCGGTGCAGCTCGGCGATCGAGCGGCAGATGTTGAGTCCCATGCCCATGCCCTCCTGCTTGGTGGTGAAGAAGGGCTCGAATAGCCGCGCGGCGGTTTCGGCGGGAATGCCTGCGCCGCGGTCGGCGACGGTGACGGTGACGAAGCGGCCCTCGCGCGCGGTGTGCACGGCGACGACGCGCTCGGCTGGCGGGGTGTCGCGCATCGAGTCCATCGCGTTGCGCACCAGGTTGACGACGATCTGCTCGATCATCACCGCGTCCGCCGGCACCTGCGGCAGGCCGTCGGCGAGCTCGCTGCGGATCCGCATGCCGCGCTTGCGCGCGTCGGCCTCGATCAGGCCGATGGCGTCGCGGATCACCGCGGCGAGGTCGAGCGCCTCGCGCTTGGGTTCGGATCGGCGCACGAAATCGTGCACCCGGCGGATGATCTCGCCGGCGCGCTGGGCCTGACGGGCGATGCGCTGGTGCACGTCGAGCAGCTCGCTGCGGTCGAGCGGCGCCTCGTCCTGCAGGCGGTTGATGCAGCCCGTGGTGTAGCTTGCGATCGCCGCGAGCGGCTGGTTGAGCTCGTGCGCGAGCGTGGACGCCATCTCGCCCATGGTGATCAGGCGCGAGCTCTGCTGCAGGCGCTCCTCCTGCTGGCGGGCCTGTTCGCGCGCGCGCTTCTGTTCGGTGATGTCGAGCACCGAACCCATCCAGCCGGCGTGGCGGCCGGAAGCGTCGATCAGCGGCGCCTCGAAGACGAGGACGTCGAGGGTTTCGCCGTTCTTGCGCCGCAGGCGCACCTCGGTGCCTTCGCTGGCGCTGCCGCTGGTCATGATCTGGCGGTGCAGCTCGAAGGTCTGCTCCAGCCTTTCCGGGTCCCAGTAGGGCATCGGCGGCTTGCGACCGAGCAGCTCGTCCGCGCTGAAGCCGGTCATGCGGCAAAAGGCGGAGTTGACGTAGGTGAGGCGGCCTTCGAGGTCGCGCGCACGCATGCCGGTCAGCATCGAGTCCTCCATCGCCTTGCGGAAGACCGACTCGGCGCGCAGCGCCACCTCGGCCTGCTGACGGCGTGCGAGCTGGCGGCGCAGTTGCATCACGCTCCACACGATGATGCCGGCCAGCAGCACGATCGAGGCGCCGAGCAGCACCGGGATCCAGCGCGGGTCGGAGCGGTAGGCGGAGATCTGCAGCGTGAGGCCGTGTCCGGGCGGATCGAAGGGCATCGAATAGGACAGCCGCGGCGACACCGGCGCGACTTTCGACTTGGCGGCGATCGTGCGTCCGTCGCTGTCGAGCACGGCGACGTGGTAGCGCTCGGAGAACCACCACGGCAGCTCGCGCATCACCACGTCCGAGAGCGCATACACGCCGACCACCATGCCGACCTGCGCCTCGTCCGACCACACCGGCACGTGCACCTCGAAGTGGTGGGTGCCACCGGGCGCCGGATGCGCGGGGCCATACACCGGGCGGCCGATGGCGCGTGCCAGCCGCACGCTGGATTCGTCGACCGGCACCGCGGCAGCATCCGCGGAGGCGTCGTGCACCGCCTGGGCGGGAGCCAGCGGCGGCATCGCGCCGCGCACTTCGCCTTCCGGCGACAGCCACAGGATGCGCGCGAGGCCGCGCTCGGATGTCAGCAGGCTGGCGAGCCGAGCCTCGGTCTGCGCCGACAGCGTGGGTGTGGCGAGCAGCTCGGGGCCGATCTCCTGCAGGTGGTTCTCGTTGCGGTCCAGGTTGAAGCGCAGGTTCTGCTCCATCCACAGCACGTCGCTGATCAGCGTCGCGCGCTGGGCCTCGTCGTCGTACTCGCGGGTGAGCCACACCAGCGCGGCGATCGCGGCGAGGAAGAGCGCCAGGCTGAGGTAGGGCAGCTGCTGCAGCCAGCGCCGGCGCGCCGGGGGCGGGAGAGGGTCGGAGAGGCTCATCGGAAAAGGCTGCGGGTCGGGATCCGGCGGCTTGCGGTTGTCACGCATGCGGAGATCCACAATAGCAGCCCTCACAGGGCGAAACGATACTGATCCCCGACACAGCGAAACTTATCGCCGTGCATGCGCCCGGTAAGGAGCTGTCCGGGCGGCGAAAACTACCTAGATGCAGTTCTCTCGGAGGAGATGCTTTCATGAAGATCCGTTCGCTTCTGGTCGGTCTGGTTGCCGTGGGTCTGTCTGCTGCAGCGGTCGCCGCAGACCCCATCGTGATCAAGTTCAGCCACGTGGTGGCGCAGGACACGCCCAAGGGCAAGGCTGCCGAAAAATTCAAGGAGCTCGCCGAGAAATACACCGGCGGCGCGGTCAAGGTCGAGGTGTACGCGAACAGTACCCTCTACAAGGACAAGGAGGAGATGGAGGCGCTGCAACTCGGTGCCGTGCACCTGCTGGCGCCGTCTCTGGCCAAGTTCGGTCCGCTCGGTGTCAAGGAGTTCGAGGTCTTCGATCTGCCCTACATCTTCGACGGCTACGAGGCGCTGAACAAGGTCACCCAAGGTGCGGTCGGCCAGCAGCTGCTCGCCAAGCTCGAGCCCAAGGGCATCAAGGGCCTAGCCTTCTGGGACAACGGTTTCAAGTCGTTCTCGGCCAATAGCCCGATCAGGAAGCCGGAAGACCTCAAGGGCAAGAAGATGCGCATCCAGTCGTCCAAGGTGCTGGAAGAGCAGATGCGCGAGATCAAGTCGCTGCCGCAGGTGATGGCCTTCTCCGAGGTCTACCAAGCGCTGCAGACCGGCGTCGTCGATGGGACCGAGAACCCGCACTCCAACCTCTACACCCAGAAGATGCACGAGGTGCAGAAGCACATGACCCTGACCGACCATGGCTACCTGGGCTATGCGGTCATCACCAACAAGAAGTTCTGGGACGGCCTGCCGGCCGAGGTGCGCACGCAGCTCGACAAGGCGATGAAGGAATCGACCGTCTACGCCAACCAGATCGCCAAGGAAGAGAACGACAAGTCGCTCGCGGCGGTGCGTGCCTCCGGCAAGACCGAGGTCTATGCGCCGACCGCCGAAGAGAAAGCCGCGTTCAAGAAGGCGCTCGTCCCGGTGCACAAGAAGATGGAGTCGCGCATCGGCGCAGAGCTGATCCAGTCGATCTACAAGGAAACCGGGTTCGATCCGGCCAAGCTCTGATTTCCCTGATTGATCTGTCGCACGCCCGCTGGCTGCATCCGCGCTCGCGGGCGTTTTGTTTGAGGAGGTCGCAATGCTGAAGATTCTGGATCATCTGGAGGAATGGCTCATCACCTTCCTCATGGGGGCCGCGACGCTGATCATCTTCGTCTCGGTCGTTCACCGCTATGGCTCGGGCCTGGAGATCCCCGGGCTGCAGGACTGGCTGCTCGGGCTCAACCTCGGATGGGCGCAGGAGCTGACCATCATCATGTTCGTGTGGATGGCGAAGTTCGGCGCGGCGTACGGCGTTCGCACCGGCATCCACGTCGGGGTCGACGTGCTGATCAACCGCCTGTCCGCGCCCAATCGTGCCCGGTTCGTCGTCATCGGGCTCGCCGCCGGCGCCCTCTTCACCGGCATCGTCGGCACGCTCGGGGCCACCTTCGTGCTCGAGAACGGGGCCCACTACCAGATCCTGTCCTGGCTCGGCATGGATACCGGCGATCTCTTCGAAGGCCCCACCACGCCCGATCTCGAGTGGCCGACCTGGATGGTCTATGCGGCGATCCCGTTCGGTTCCTACCTGATGTGCTTCCGCTTCCTGCAGGTGATGGTCGCCTTCATCCGCACCGGCGAGCTGCCGCATCACGATCACGGCCATGTCGACGGCATCGAGGAGGAGCACGTGCCGGTCGATGTCAATCCCTACGACATGGGCGACAACCTGCACCCGCGCGACCTCAAGCACAAGCAGATCGGCGAGGGTCGTGACAAGCAGCAAGGAGGCAAGAAATGAGCGCCGCAATCATCTTCATCCTGCTGCTGGTGTTGATGCTCACCGGCATGCCGATCTCCATTTCGCTCGGCCTCACCGTGCTGACCTTCCTCTTCACGATGACCGAGGTGCCGATCGAGTCGGTGGCACTCAAGCTGTTCACCGGCATCGAGAAGTTCGAGATCATGGCGATCCCGTTCTTCATCCTCGCAGGCAACTTCCTGACCCATGGCGGCGTCGCGAGGCGGATGATCAATTTCGCCACCTCGATGGTCGGTCACTGGCACGGCGGCCTGGGGCTGGGCGGCGTAGTCGCCTGCGCCCTGTTCGCCGCGGTGTCGGGGTCGAGCCCGGCGACGGTGGTTGCGATCGGCGCGATCCTGCTGCCGGCGATGGTCAAGCAGGGCTTTCCGAACAAGTTCGGTGCCGGCGTGATCACCACCTCGGGTGCGCTCGGGATCCTGATTCCGCCCTCGATCGTGATGGTCATGTACTCGGTGTCGACCAACACCTCGGTCGGCGCCCTGTTCATGGCGGGCGTCGTGCCCGGCATCCTGCTTGCGGCCTTCCTCGGCTTCACGACCTGGAACCGTGCGCGCAAGTTCGGCTACCCGCGCCTTCCGAAGGCGACCTGGGCACAGCGTGCGAAGGCGTTCAAGGATTCGGCCTGGGGGTTGTTCCTGATCGTGGTGGTCATGGGCGGCATCTACACCGGCATCTTCACGCCCACCGAGGCGGCGGCGATGAGTGCGGTGTATGCGTTCTTCGTCGCGGTGTTCGTGTACAAGGATCTGGGCATGAAGGACGTGCCCAAGGTGCTGCTGAACTCCGCCAACATGAGCGCGATGCTGCTGTACATCATCACCAACGCGGTCTTGTTCTCCTTCCTGCTCACGCACGAGAACATCCCGCAGGAAATGGCCGACTTCATGATCGGAACCGGCGTGGGGATGATCGGCTTCCTGATCATGGCCAACATCCTGATGCTGATCGCGGGCAACTTCATGGAGCCGTCATCGATCGTGCTGATCCTGGCGCCGATCCTGTTCCCGATCGCCATCAAGCTGGGCATCGATCCGGTGCACTTCGGCATCATCATGGTGGTGAACATGGAAGTGGGCATGTGCCACCCGCCGGTGGGCCTGAACCTGTATGTCGCCAGTGGCATCACCAAGATGGGCATCACCGAGCTCACGGTGGCGGTCTGGCCGTGGCTGCTGTCGATGCTGGTGTTCCTGGTGCTGGTCACCTACTGGCCCGCCATGTCGCTGTGGCTGCCGCGCACGCTCGGCATGATGTGAGGGCGTAGCGAGCTCGATCCCGGACCCGGCCGTGTGCCGGGTCCGGCTTTTCGAGGACGATCCGGTGCTCGGGCCGTGCGCGGATGCTGCATCGAGGTGTTTCATTCCCGGCTCCGGATGCTGCGCTGCGCTAGAATCGCGCGTCCTTGCCCGTCGGGTCCTTCATGGAATACCTCGCCTTCACCGTCGATCTCGTGCTGCACGTCGATCGTCACCTCGCCGAACTGCTCGCGAACTACGGCAACTGGATCTACGCGATCCTCTTCCTGATCGTCTTCTGCGAGACCGGTCTGGTCGTCACCCCCTTCCTGCCCGGCGATTCGCTGCTTTTCGTGGCCGGCGCGCTGGCCGCCGGTGGCGGCATGGACCCGGGTGTCCTGATCACCGTGCTGTTCGTCGCAGCCGTGGCCGGCGACTCGCTGAACTACACGATCGGCAACCGTTTCGGTGGGCGGATGCTGCAATGGCCCGACAGCCGCCTCTTCAACCGCCGGGCGCTCGAGCGCACACGCGAGTTCTATGAGCGTCATGGCGGCAAGACCATCATCATCGCCCGCTTCATGCCGATCATCCGCACCTTCGCGCCCTTCGTCGCGGGCATGGCGGCGATGCGCTACCCGCGTTTCCTCTCCTTCAATGTGCTCGGCGCTGCGCTCTGGGTCGGACCTCTTGTCATGGCGGGTTACTGGTTTGGCAACCTGCCGCTGATCAAGAACAATCTCACCCTGGTGATCTTCGGCATCATCCTGCTGTCGCTGCTGCCGCTTTTCGTCGGGTGGCTGCGTCATCGTGCAGCCTCGGTGGGCGCAGGATGACCGGAAGGTCGTGGCGCTTGCTTCGCGTCGCCCGGAAAGGGGCGGAAACCTGCTAAAATTTCGCGCTTTTTTCCACACACCGTCCCGGAGTCTTTCCATGGCAATCGAACGCACCCTCTCCATCATCAAGCCCGACGCCGTCGCCAAGAACGTGATCGGCCAGATCTACGCCCGCTTCGAAGCCGCCGGCCTCAAGATCATCGCCGCCAGGATGGTGCACCTGTCCGAGCAGGAAGCCGGCCAGTTCTACGCCGTGCACAAGGAGCGCCCCTTCTTCAAGGATCTGGTCTCCTTCATGACCTCCGGCCCGGTGATGATCCAGTGCCTGGAAGGCGAGAACGCCATCGCCAAGAACCGCGAGCTGATGGGCGCCACTGACCCGAAGAAGGCCGACAAGGGCACCATCCGCGCCGACTTCGCCGAGTCGATCGACGCCAACGCCGTGCACGGCTCCGACGCCCCCGAGACCGCTGCCGTGGAAGTGGCTTTCTTCTTCCCGGGCATGAACGTTTACTCGCGCTGAGCGGTCCGTACCAGCGGCCCGTCGCGCACGCTTCGCGGTGCCTCCCGCACCGCGCGCGGCGTGAGCGGGCCGTTTGCATTACGGTCGGCCCGTCATCGCGGGCCTCCGCTCCCGAGAGGTGAAGTTTCAGGCATGAGCACTCCCAATCCGGTCAATCTGCTCGATTTCGACGTAGACGGCCTCGTCGCCTGGTTCGCCGGGCTGGGCGAGAAGCCGTTCCGCGCCCGCCAGGTGATGCGCTGGATGCATCACGAGGGCTGCGACGACTTCGACGCCATGACCGACGTCGCCAAGTCCCTGCGCGCGAAGCTGAAGGACCTCGCCGTGATCCGCCCGCCGGTGCCGGTGCGCGACTCGATCTCGGCCGACGGCACGCGCAAGTGGCTGCTCGACGTGGGCAACGCCAACGCGGTCGAGACCGTGTTCATTCCCGAGACCAGCCGCGGCACGCTGTGCGTGTCCTCGCAGGCGGGCTGCGCGCTCGACTGCGCGTTCTGCTCCACCGGCAAGCAGGGCTTCAACCGCAACCTGTCGGCCGCGGAAATCATCGGCCAGCTCTGGCTGGCCAACAAGCTGCTCGGCGCGGCGCGGGCCGACGCCGAGGAGCACGCCACGGACCTCGAGGCCGGCGAGAAGGACAACGGCCGCATCATCAGCAACGTGGTGATGATGGGCATGGGCGAGCCGCTCGCCAACTTCGACAACGTCGTCACCGCGCTGCGCCTCATGCTGGACGACCACGCCTACGGCCTGTCGCGCCGCCGGGTCACGGTGTCGACCTCGGGCATCGTGCCGGCGATGGACCGCCTGCGCGACGAATGTCCGGTGGCGCTGGCGGTGTCGCTGCATGCGTCCAACGACGCGCTGCGCGACCGCCTCGTGCCGATCAATCAGAAGTACCCGCTGCGCGAGCTCATGGCCGCCTGCCAGCGCTACCTCGAGCGCGCGCCGCGCGACTTCGTCACCTTCGAGTACGTGATGCTCGAAGGCGTCAACGACAGCGACGCGCACGCTCGCGAACTCGTCGCGCTGGTGCGCGACACGCCGTGCAAGTTCAACCTGATCCCGTTCAACCCCTTCCCGGACTCCGGCTTCCAGCGCTCGCCCGCGGAGCGTATCCGGCGTTTTGCCGGTATCCTGATCGACGCCGGTATCGTGACCACCACGCGCAAGACGCGTGGCGACGATGTCGACGCTGCGTGCGGCCAGCTCGCCGGCCAGGTCCAGGACAGGACGCGGCGTACCGTGCGCCTGCACCAGGCGAGGGAGAACATGCGATGAAATCGACACTGGCACCGGTCGTGCTGGCGGTGGCGCTCGTGCTCGGCGGCTGCGCGGGTGCGCCCGGCGTACCCGCCGGGTCGTCCTCGATCAGCCGGCCGATGTCCGACACCAACCCGGCGACGCCGGCCGATGCGCGCGCACGCGTGCATGTGGAGCTCGGCATGGCCTACTTCGAGGTGGGGCGCTACGACGTCGCGCTCGACGAGGCGAAGATCGCGCTCGCCGACAGCCCGTCCTACGCCCCGGCCTACCACCTGCTCGGGCTGGCCTACATGTCCGTCGAGGAGCACGCCGCCGCGCGCGAGAACTTCGAGCGTGCGCTGCGCGAGGCACCGGGTGACCCCGACTTCAACAACAGCTACGGCTGGTTCCTGTGCTCTCAGGGCCAGGAGCGCGCAGGCCTCGAGTACCTCGCGCTCGCGGCGCGCAACCCGTATTACCGCCACCAGACGCGCCCGCTCACCAACGCGGGCCTGTGCCATCTGCGCCTCGGCGAGGAGGCTGCAGCCGAGGCGCAATTCCAGCGCGCGGTGCAGGCCGACCCGGAGAACGCGCAGGCACTCTACCTGCTCGCGGACATCGCCTATCGCGGCGGTCGCTACGAGCAGGCGCGCAGCGAGCTGATCCGGCTGCACCAGGCGCACGGACCGAGCGCGGCTTCGGCCTGGTTGGGCCTGCGCACCGAGCGCCGCCTCGGCAACGCCGACGCCGAGGCGAGCTATGCTGCCCAGTTGCGCAGCCGCTTCGCCGAATCGGAGGAGTTCAAATCGATGAATCAAGGGAAGTTCGAGTGAGCAGCATGCAGTCCGACCACCTTGCACTTGGCGCCGAGTCCGCCGCCTCGCCCGGCGCCCGCCTGCGCCGGGCGCGCGAGGCGCGTGGCGAGTCGGTGCACGAGGCCGCTTTCGCCATCAAGCTGAGCCCGCGCCAGATCGAGGCGCTGGAAAACGACGACTTCGCCGCGCTCCCGGGCATGGCCTTCGTGCGTGGTTTCGCGCGCAACTACGCGCGTTACCTCGGACTCGACGCGACGCCGCTGCTCGATGGCATCGAGCACCTGGCCGGCGCCGGGCAGCCCGACCTGTCGCCGATCCGCAATGCCGATGGCGACCTGCCCGCCGGTGGCGGCGGGCGTCGCGGCAGCTTCCCGGCTGGGGTCGTCGTGGCCTTGTTGCTGGTCTTGCTCGGCGTGGGCTGGTACTTCGACTGGTTCCGCACCGAGCCCCTGCCCGGGCTCGAACTGCAGACCGAGCCTGCGCCCGCCTTCATGCCCGCGCCCACCGAGGGTGGCGGCGCCGCGCCGGCCACGAGCGAGCCGGTGGCCACGCCCGCTCCGCTGGAGGCGAGCGCGCCCGCGGCGCCG
>NZ_AMXD01000127.1 GCF_000310185.1 Thauera aminoaromatica S2
GCCGCCCTCGCGATCGAGCGCGCTGCGGCAGGCGGCCAGCGTGGCGCCCGCCGAGCGGCGCGAGCGCTCGACCATCGCCGCGCTCCATGGAAAGCCGATGCGGCGTACCTCGGCCGCGTCCAGCGTGCCGCCGGCGACGCGCTGCAGGTAGCCGGCGTCGTGGGCGCGCAGGATCTCGGCGTCGCTGGCGGCGGCAGGGACGCGCAAGTCGTCGTCGGCGAACAGGCCGCTGTCGCGCAGGCGCGCGCGCAGCCGCGAGTATTTTTCCATCGGAAAGCGGTGGCCCGCGGGCAGCGGGAGGACGAAATGGTCGGCGTAGTAGAGCTTCAAGGTGGACGGGTTCCGGTTGAACTCGGGCGCGGCAAGGGCGGGCGTTCTGTTCCCGCACGGCTTGGGACCGTGTGCGCCGCAATTGGTGCGCAAAGCATAAGCCGCCGCGCAGCCGCGGCGGCGCCATCGACGCCCGCCTCGGACGCGTATCTCGAACGCGCACGGCCGCAGCTGGGCGGGGACGTGAATCCGCGCCTTCGAGGGGCGGTCAGGATGCTGGCGGACACGAGCCGGACGCGCTGCAACAGGGATGGATTGTCCTGCTCCGTGGAGCGTTCCTGTTGTCAGGCGTTTATGGTGCAGTGCAATATGTCGAATGTCGATTCCATGTCCACTCCAAATCGAGGCTGAAATTGGGTTTCCGCCTGTTCCTGGCAAGCATCCGTGCGGCCATCCTGCGCTTCTGCGCCGGCAAGACCGCCGCCCGCGCGCGTCTGCCGGGGACGCGCGTCGCCTCCACGGCCGTGCCGCCAGTGCCGGCAGATGCGCCGGAAGTTGCACCCGCGTCGATATCCGAGCCTGGGCCCGCACACGCGGAGTCCCCGTCGATGCCTGAGCGTCGCGATCCACTCGGCGCCGAATCCGCGCCCGACGAGCATGTCGAGCCTGCCGCCATCGTCGCCGCGCCCGATCCGGACGCCGAACGATTGCTCGCGCGCTGTGCCCGTCTGCAGGCCCAGATGCTCGACTTCACCGGCCGTCTCGCCGACATGGAGCAGCAGGTGCGCAGCTACGAGCAGCAGCAGTTCCTTGCCCTCGGCGACGTGGTGGGTGAATGCCTGCGCCTGCGCCGGGAATACCTCGACCTGAAGGCCGAGCGCTCGGGTGCGGCGGCCGATCGGGAGCAGGCGCGCCAGGCCGAAGCGGACTTCGACGCCTACCGCCGCAGCACCGCGCACACGCCCGCGCCGCGGCCCGAACTCGATGACGACGAGCAGGACGAACTGCGCCGGCTGTATCGCGCGGCGGCCATGCGCTGCCATCCGGACCGTGCGGAGGAGGCCGAGCGCGCCGAGGCGCACGACGTCTTCCTGCGCGTGCAGGCTGCCTACCAGGCGCGCGACCTCGCGGGGCTGCGCGCCATCACCGCCGAGCTGGCGGGGTGGGCGCGCAAGCGCGACGACGCGAGCCCTGTGCAGGGGAGCGCGGCGCCCGCGAGCAGCGCCGTCCGGCGTCGGGTTGCCGAACTGCAGACCCGGGTCGCCGACCTGATCCTTGCCGTGCAGACCCTTCAACTGGATCCCGCGTACCGCCGGGCCGCTCAGGTCGAGCGCTGGGAAACGCACTTTGCCGAAGCGCGCGCCGGCTTCGAGGCCGAATGCGAGAGCTTGCGCGAGCAGATCGCCGGACTGGCGTCGCGTCGAAGTTGAGACCGGCGCGTGGCGCCCGCGGCTCAAAGCGCCAAGCACCCACCGCGAGCCTCACCCCCGCATCACACTTCCAGCGCGCGCACCTTCACCTTCTTGCCCTTGAGCGTGCCCGCCGACAGCCGGCGCACCGCCTCGCGCGCGATCGCGCGCTCGACCGCGACGTAGGTGGTCTGGTCGGTGACGGTGATCTTGCCGACCTGCTCGCGGGTGAAGCCGGCCTCGCCGGTCAGCGCGCCGAGCACGTCCGCAGGGCGGATCTTGTCCTTGCGTCCGCCCAGGATCAGCAGCGTCGTCATCGGCGCCTGCAGGGGCTCGTTCGCGTCTTCCACCAGTTCGTCGAGGGCGTGCCACTCGGGCTCGAAGCCCATCCTCTGCGCGATGCTCGCGACGCGGCGCTTGTCCGCGCTGCTGCACAGGTTCAGCGCCCAGCCCTCTTCGTCGCCGCGGCCGGTGCGGCCGATGCGGTGGATGTGGATCTCCGGGTCGGGGGTGACGTCGACGTTGATCACCGCCTCGAGACGTGCGATGTCCAGCCCGCGCGCGGCGACGTCGGTGGCGACGAGCACCGAGCAGCTGCGGTTGGCGAACTGGATCAGCACCTGGTCACGCTCGCGCTGCTCCATCTCGCCGTTGAGGGCGAGCGCCGCGAAGCCCCGCGCGCGCAGCAGCTCGACGAGGTCGCGGCACTGCTGGCGGGTGTTGCAGAAGGCCAGCGTGCTGACCGGGCGGAAGTGGCGCAGCAGCGTCGCGACCGCCTCCAGCCGCGCCGGGTGGGCGACCTCGTAGAAACGCTGGCGGATCTTGCCGTGCGCGTGTTGCTCGAGCAGCTTCACCTCCTGCGGCTTGCGCAGGAAACGCGCGGCCAGGCGGGCGATGCCCTCGGGGTAGGTGGCGGAGAACAGCAGGGTCTGGCGCTCGGAGGGGCAGCGGCTGGCCACGAAGGCGATGTCGTCGTGGAAACCCATGTCCAGCATGCGGTCGGCTTCGTCCAGCACCAGCGTGTTCAGGGCCTCGAGCGCCAGGCTGCCGCGTTCGAGGTGGTCCATGATGCGCCCGGGCGTGCCGACCACGACGTGGGCGCCGTGCTCGAGGCTGTCGCGCTGCGGGCGCATCGGCGTGCCGCCGCACAGCGCCAGCACCTTGATGTTGGCCTCGAAGCGCGCCAGGCGGCGGATCTCCTGGGTGACCTGGTCGGCCAGTTCGCGGGTCGGGCACAGCACCATGGCCTGGACGGCGAGCTTGCGCACGTCGAGCCGGGCCAGCAGGGGCAGGGCGAAGGCCGCGGTCTTGCCGCTGCCGGTCTTGGCCTGGGCGATGAGGTCGTGCCCGGCGAGGGCAAGCGGCAGGCTGGCCGCCTGGATCGGGGTCATGGCCCGGTAGTCGAGCTGGCGCAGGGTGTCCAGCATGGCGGGCGAGAGCGGCAGGCCGTCGAAAGGCAGGCCGGGGGTTGCGGGCGGGGGTGACCCGGGCGGGGCGTCCGGGGGACTCGCGAGGATGGGGGAGGAGGGGGGCGTCGATTCGGTCATGCGCGATTATCGCGGCGGATTCGACATCTTCCCTAGAGAACTTTGTGCGATCGGCCGGAATCGCCGTGTCCGAGGGGGCGGGAACTTCACGCCGCGTTTTGTTTCAGACCCCGGCGACGTCGACGTGCTCCATGACGGGAAACACATTCTGCGCTGCCCGATCGCGACTTGCGTCGCTCCTACGGTGCGGCCCGCGCGTAGGAGCGACGCAAGTCGCGATCCATGCGATCCCTGCGGTCGAGACGCCACGACGCCTGGAATGCATGCCGACCATCGTGATCCCGCGTCGCGCCAGCCGTCTCCCTTGCCCCCGCCGCAACCGGATTGAGGACGCCGAAGGATCCACCCGCGTCCGCCTGTACTACACTCGGACACCCGCGACAAACCACGACAACACGGTGCAGCCATGAGCCTCATCGAAAGCGTCCGCCCCCTGCAGAGCAAGCTGACCGCGATCCGCCGCGACATCCACGCCCACCCCGAGCTCGCCTTCGAGGAGCGCCGCACCGCCGAGCTGGTGGCGCGCCATCTGGAGGCGCTCGGTATCGAGACCCATCGCGGCATCGGCGGCACCGGCGTGGTCGGTGTGGTGCGCGGCCGCCGCGGGCTGCGTGCGATCGGGCTGCGCGCCGACATGGATGCGTTGCCGATCACCGAGCGCAACGAGTTCGCGCACAAGTCCACCATCCAGGGCTGCATGCACGCCTGCGGTCACGACGGTCACACCACCATGCTGCTCGGCGCGGCCGAGGCGCTGGCCGCACGGCGCGACTTCGACGGCACGGTGTACCTGATCTTCCAGCCCGCCGAGGAAGGCGAGGGTGGCGCGCCGGCGATGATCGCCGACGGACTCTTCGAGCGCTTTCCCATGGAGGCGGTGTTCGGCATGCACAACTGGCCGGGCATGGAGGCGGGGAGCTTCGCCGTCCACGCCGGCCCGGTGATGGCGAGCGCCGACCGCTTCGACATCCGCTTCACCGGCGTCGGCGCGCATGCGGCGATGCCGCACCTCGGCGTGGACCCGGTGGTGGCGGGCGCGGCCTTCGTGCAGGCGGCGCAGACCCTGGTGAGCCGCGTGCTCGATCCGATCGACGCCGGCGTGGTGTCGGTGACCCAGTTCCATGCCGGCGAGGCCTACAACGTGATCCCCGACCGCGCCGAGCTGTGCGGCACGGTGCGCACCTTCTCCGCCGAGGTGCGCGACCGCCTCGAGCGCGGCCTGCGCCAGGTGGCCGAGGGGATCGCGCAGAGCCATGGTGTGCAGGTGGATTTCGAGTTCCGCCGCGGCTATCCCCCGACCGTCAACACTGTCGCCGAGGCCACGCTGTGCGCCGAGGCGGCGCGCGCGGTGGCGGGACCGGAGCGGGTATTCACCGACCGCCGCCCGAGCATGGGTGCGGAGGATTTCGCTTATTTCCTGCAGGAGAAGCCGGGCGCCTACGTGTGGGTCGGCAACGGCCCGGGCGAGGGCGGCTGCATGCTGCACAACCCCAACTACGACTTCAACGACGAGGTGCTGCCGGCCGGCGTGGCCTACTGGTGCGCGCTGGTGCAGCGCCTGCTCGGCGGCGTGAAGTGAGCGCCGCCCGATGATGCGCACGCTTCGACTCGCCCTGCGCATGATGCTGCGCGACTTGCGCGCGGGCGAGCTGCACCTGCTCGGGCTGGCGATCATGATCGCGGTGGCGAGCCTGACCAGCGTGGGCTTCCTCGCCGACCGTGTCGGGCGCGCGCTCGATCGCGAGGCCAACCAGCTCCTCGGTGGCGACCTGCTGCTGCGCGCCGACAAGCCGTGGCCCGACGCCTTCATCGACGAGGCGCACAGCCGCGGCCTGCAGACCGCCAGGACGGTGCTGTTCACCAGTATGGCGAGTACCGCCGAGGGCGCGGCGCTCGGCGGCGTCAAGGTGGTGGAGGACGGCTACCCGCTGCGCGGCACCATCCGTCTGGCGCCCGGTCCCAACCAGGCCGACGCCCCCGCAGGTCGCGCGCCCGAAGCGGGCGAGGTGTGGCTGGACGAGCGCCTGTTCGCAGAGCTGGGCGTGAACACCGGCGACAAGGTGGGCCTCGGCGAGCTCGAGTTCCGTGTCGGCGCCATGGTCAGCTTCGAGGCCGACCGCGGCGCCAACTTCTTCAGCCTGCTGCCGCGCGCGATCTTCAACCTCAAGGATCTGGAGGCCACCGGCCTGATCGCCGAGGGCAGCCGCGCCACCTGGCGCTTGCACGTGGCCGGCGCGCCGCAGGCGGTGGAGGCTTACGAGAAGTGGGCGCGCGCGAACCTCGGCCGCGGCCAGCGCGTCGAGACCGTGGACAACGCCCGCCCCGAGGTGCGTGCCGCGCTCGACCAGGCGCAGCGCTTCCTGCGCCTGGCGGCGCTGCTCGCGGTGATCCTCGCCGCGGTGGCGGTGGGCCTGTCCGCGCGCCGCTTCATGGCACGCCACCTCGACGGTTGCGCGGTGATGCGCGTGCTCGGTGCGCGTCAGGCGCAGGTGCTGGGCATTGTGGTGGGCGAGTTCCTGCTCTTCGGGCTGGCCGCCGCACTCGCCGGTACCGCGCTGGGCTGGGCGGTGCAGTGGGGGCTGGCGGGCGGGCTGCGCGAGCTGCTCGCCACCGACTTGCCCGCGCCCTCGCCGCTGCCGCTCGCGCATGGCCTGGTGGTGGGCATGGCGCTGCTCGCCGGCTTCGTGCTGCCGCAACTGCTGCGCCTGGGCAAGGTCAGCACCCTGCGCGTGCTGCGCCGCGAGTTCGAGTTCGCCGAGCCGGTCTCGGGTGCCGCCTGGGCGCTCGGGCTGGCGGCGCTGCTCGGGCTGATCTTCTGGATCGCCGCCGACGCGCGCCTCGGCGCCATGGTGGCGGCCGGCTTCGCGGTGGCGCTCGGCGTGTTCGCGCTTGCCGCCTGGGGTGTGCTCAGGCTCGCCGGCCGCCTCAAGGGACAGGGCAGCCTGCGCGGTGGTGGCTGGCGCTACGGCATCGCCGCCCTCGGCCGCCGCATGGGCAGCAGCGTGATCCAGGCCGCCGCGCTCGGGCTGGGCATGACCGCGCTGCTGCTGCTCACCCTGGTGCGCGCCGACCTGCTCGACAACTGGCGGCGCATGGCGCCGCCCGATGCGCCCAACCGCTTCGTGATCAACATCCAGCCCGACCAGCGCGCCGGCATCGCCGCGCTGTTCGCCGCCGAGGGCCTGCCGGTGCCGCCCATCCAGCCGATGATTCGCGGCCGCATGGTGGCGATCGAGGGCAAGCCGGTCGACCCCTCGGCGTACGAGGACGAGCGCACGCGGCGCCTGGCCGAGCGCGAGTTCAATCTGTCGTACGGCGCCGAGCTGCCGCCGGGCAACGTCGTCGAGGCGGGGCGCTGGCACGGGGCGGCGGCGCAGCCGCAGTTTTCCGCGCAGTTTTCCGCGCAGTTTTCCGTCGAGGCCGGGCTGGCGAAGACCTTCGGGCTGGCGGTGGGCGACCGTGTGACGTTCGAGATCGGCGGCCGCCGCGTCGAGGCGCCGATCACCAGCGTGCGCAAGCTCGACTGGGACTCGATGCGGGTGAACTTCTTCTTCATCGCCTCGCCCGGCGTGCTGGAGGATTTCCCCGCGACCCTGATCACCAGTTTCCACCTGCCGCCCGCGCGCCACGACTTCACCACGAAGCTGCTCGGCGAGTTCCCCAACCTCACCGTGATCGACACCGCGGCGGTGATCGCACAGGTACAGTCGATGACCGACAAGCTGATCGTGATCGTGCAGTTCGTGTTCGGCTTCGCGGTGCTCGCCGGGCTGGTCGTGCTGTATGCCGCGCTGCAGTCCACTCACGACGAGCGCGACTACGAGCTCGCCATGCTGCGTACCCTGGGCGCGCGCAACCGCCAGGTGCGCCAGGCCTTGTTCGCCGAGTTCCTGGTGCTGGGTGGGGTCGCCGGCGTGCTCGCGGGCGTGGGCGCGAGCGCGATCGGCTGGGTGCTGGCCGAGCAGGTCTTCCGCATGCCCTACGTGCCGGCGCTGGCGCCGGTGCTGGTGGGCGTGGTGCTGGGCGCGGCCGGCGTGGTTGCCGGTGGCTGGCTGGGCACGCGTGCGCTGCTGAGCCGGCCGCCGCTCGCCAGCCTGCGTGCACTGGGCTGAACGCATGACGTCCTTGCAACTGACGCCGGCCGAGTGGCTGCTCGCCGGCCTGCTGGTGGCGGTGCTGGTGCTGCAGGCCTGGGGGCTGCTGCGCGGCGGAGGCGCCGAGCGCCGCCTGCGCGAAGGCCTCGGCGACGACCTCACCGACTTCATGGAGCAGCGCCTGGCCGCGCGCCACCGCGAGCTGCTGCTCGACCTGCACGACGGGCTCACGCGCCAGACCGACCGCATCGGCGAGCACGCGCGCGCCGACCGCGAGCTGCTGCAGCGCGGCCTCACCGCCGCCTCGCTGCAGCTGTCGCGCGGCATGCAGGCGCTCACGCAGAGCGTGGACGGCCGTCTCGACACCCTCTCGGGTCAGGTCAACCAGCGCCTCGACGAGGGCTTCCGCAAGACCAACGAGACCTTCGCCAGCGTGATGGCGCGGCTGGCGACGATCGACGAGGCGCAGAAGAAGATCGACGGCCTCACCACCAACGTGGTCAGCCTGCAGGAGCTGCTCGGCGACAAGCGCGCACGCGGCGCCTTCGGCGAGGTCCAGCTCGAGAACCTGGTGCGCAACATGCTGCCGCCCGAGGCCTTCGCCTTCCAGCAGGTGCTGCCCAACGGCACCCGGGTGGACTGCCTGCTCACCCTGCCGGCGCCCACCGGCAACGTCGCGGTCGATGCCAAGTTCCCGCTCGAGAACTACCACCGCATGTTCGACGACACGCTCGCCGAGCTCGACCGCCGCGCCGCGCAGCAGGCCTTCCGCGCCGACGTGAAGCGCCACGTGGACGCGATCTCCGCCAAGTACATCCTGCCCGGCAGCACCGCCGATGGCGCGGTGATGTTCCTGCCCGCCGAGGCGGTGTTCGCCGAGCTGCACGCCTACCACCCGGAGATCGTGGCCTACGCGCAGCAGAAACGCGTGTGGATCGTGTCCCCGACCACGCTGATGGCGGTGCTCAACACCGCGCGCGCGGTGATGAAGGACGTCGAGACGCGCAAGCAGATCCACGTCATCCAGGACGCCCTCGGCAAGCTCGCGAAGGACTTCCAGCGCTTCGACGAGCGCATGGCCGCGCTCGCCCGCCACATCGAGCAGGCCAGTCGCGACGTGCAGGACGTGCACACCTCGAGCCGCAAGATCAGCGCGCACTTCCGCCGCATCGAGTCGGTGCAGCTGGACGAGGAGGACGAAGAGGCGGGCGAGGGCACGCCGGCGGCGCTCGCTGCCGGGACCGTGGGAAGCGGATCCGTGGGGGGGCGGGATTGAGTTCTGCGAACCTGGGGAATTCTTCCGGGGCCGCTGCGGTCGGACCACCCGTCACGGGCGCGCACGGATGATCGTCCGCCCGATTTGATGCGGGACAGGGACGGGGCGCGCCGCCGCCCGTATCGTCAGGCCCGACTCGCCGCAAGGCCTGCATCGCTTCTCCGATTCACCCGTCCGGGAACCCCGCACCGATGTCCGATTTTCCCCTGCCGATCCTTTTCATCATGGCGGTCTTCTTCACGATGTGGCTCATCCTGAGGAAGTTCCACCGCATCGAGCAGCGCAAGCGCGCGCTCCCCGAGCTCAACGCCTACTTGTACGCCAACAACCAGACCGAACCGCGCTGCTCGGCCTGCGAATCGACCGAATTCAAGGACGAGGGCCTCAGCCACGGCAAGGACGAGCGTCGCATCGTGTCGTGCGCCAAGTGCGACACCCTGCTGTACCGCATCGTGCCGCCGGAAAGGGCGGAGTAGTCGCTCCGCCAATCGCGACTTGCGTCGCTCCCACAGCCCTGCCCGGGCGCCGGCAACGAAGCGCGCGTGCCGGTTTTCGTAGGAGCGACGCAAGTCGCGATCACGGCCCCCGAGCCTGCACCGACGCCCCGGCAGCATCCCGCCGCCAATCGCGACTTGCGTCGCTCCCACAGCCCTGCCCCGGCGCCGGCAACAAAGCGCGCGTGCCGGTTTTCGTAGGAGCGACGCAAGTCGCGATCACGGCCCCCGAGCCTGCACCGACGCCCCGTCAGCACCCCACCGCCAATCGCGACTTGCGTCGCTCCCACAGCCCTGTCCGGGCGCCCGCAACAGCGCGCGTGCCGGTTTTCGTAGGAGCGACGCAAGTCGCGATTGCGCGGTCTGGAGGGGCGGTCATGCGGGCTGCACACTCACCGCGGGCCCGAGAAGGCATCCACCAGCACCTGGGCAAGCTCATGCATCGGGCCGAGGGGTTGCTGTGGCGGCGTCAGGCCGGCGACGAAGCCGGCGGCCGCGAAGCGGGTGAGCAGCGCGGGGTCGGAGGCGATCACATGCACCGGCACGTCGTGCGGCTGGTCCGGCCCGCTCACCGTGCCGATCGGCTGGTGGTCGCCGATCACGATCAGGACCAGCTCCCGCGCGGCGTGATGGGCGAGGTAGTCGGCGAGCCAGCCGAGCTGGTAACGCATCGAGGCCAGATAAGCGGGGAGCGGCTCGGTCCAGGACACCCGCACGGCCGCCGCGGCTTCGACCTCCTCCTGGCTGAAGGCGTCCGCGCGCAGCAGCCGCGACCAGTCCTCGCGCAAGGGTGGGATCGCTGCGAAGGGGGCGTGCGTGGAGACGGTGGCGAAAACGACCAGCCGTGGCGCGCGACGCGCGGCAGCGGTCTCCGCGCGTGCGCCCGGACGGGAAGTGGGCGCGCTGGCGGAGGTGTCGCCCGCAGAAGCCGGGGAGGAGCCCGGGCTGGAGCGGGCCTGCTGCGTACCGACTGCCTCGCCGAAGCTGCCGCCCAGCTCGTCCACGTGGATGCGCGCCATCGAGGCCTGGTCGGGGATGCGCCAGAAGCCGAAGGGCAGGCCGGCGTAGCCCGCGCTGTCGGCATCGGCGATGCGGTCGAAGCCGTAGAAGCGGCCCTCCGGCCAGGGGCGCTGCAGCCCTGGCATCCAGCCCACGGTACGGTAGCCGTGGGTGGCGAAGTGGCGGACCAGGGTGGGGCGATCGGTGGTCAGCAAGAGTGCGTGGTCGGCCGGGTCGCGGGTATCGACCCCCGCGAGCACGGCGGCGTGCGCCAGCCAGGAGGCGCCGCCGAAGGTCGGCGAGACCACGCGGGCGGAGACGGCCTGGCGGCCGCTGGCCGCGATCGCGGCACCCAGCTCGGTGCGTGCGTCGGCGAGCGCCGCGGTGATCGGCGGTCGATCGAAGCTGACCGCGCCGTAGGCCTCGGCGAACACGATCAGCACGTCTGCGCCCCGCAGCGCCGCGAGGTCGCCGCGGAAGTCGGGGCCGGGGCCGAGCCGCTCGCCGCCGTCGGCGGCGAGCGCCGAGTGCAGGAAGCGGATCT
>NZ_AMXD01000128.1 GCF_000310185.1 Thauera aminoaromatica S2
GCCGTCGACCACGCGGCCGAGCAGGGCGTCGCCCACCGGCAGGTGCTTGGCGCGGTCGGCGGCGCGCCGGCGCGGGCCGATGCGCTTGCCCGGGACCAGGCGCGGCACACCGACTTCCATCGGCAGCACGCGCGCGCCGGGCGCCAGGCCGAAGACGTCGTCGGTGGGCATCATGTAGAGCTTGTCGCCGTTGAAGCCGACCACCTCGGCCTCGACCGCGCCGCCGCCGGGCACCAGGATGCGGCAGCCCGACCCGAGCGGCAGCTTGATGCCGGCCGCTTCCATGACCAGGCCGTTGATGCGGGTGAGGCGGCCGGAGACCTCGAGCGGGTTGCAGCCCTCGACCAGGCGGCGGCCGTCGCCGAGGAAGTCGCGCCACAGCGCCTGGTGACGGTTCATGCCGGCGGCTCCGGCGCGGGCGGGGCGGTGTCGGCAACCGGGCCGGTCGCGTCGCCCGCCTCCGCTTCCTCCGCAACGTGCCAGCGCGCGCGCTCGTGGCCGATGGATTCGAGCACCCGCCGCCAGCGCGTCTCCAGCGTCGCATCCACCTGCGCGCCCTGGCCGTCGATGCGGCACTCGCCGCGTTCGAGGCGGGCGTCCTCCTGCAGGCGGTGGCCGGCGTGGGCGAGCTGTTCGCCAAGGTGCTCGCGCACCAGGGCGAGGTCGTCGGGGTGGAGCTGGATGTGGGCGTGGCCCTGAGGCAGCTGGAGCAGCGCGCTGCGCACCGTCTCGAGGATGGCCTCGGGGTGCTCGGCAAGGGTGAGCTTCACCATCCGCCGCGCCATCTCGATCGCCAGCGCCATCAGCTGCTCGGCGATCTCGCCGTCGAGCTCGCGCAAGGCCTCGTCCAGGCTGTCGGCGAGCCCGGCCAGGCGCGCAGCCTCGGCCTCGGCCCGTGCACGACCCTCGGTGTAGCCTTCGGCACGCCCGGCTTCCAGCCCCTCGGCGTGGCCGGCCGCGCGGCCTTCCTCGAAGCCGGCGCGGCGCATGTCGTCGTGCATGCGCTCGATCTCCTCCGCGGTGGGCAGGTGGAAATCGGGCGGCAGCGCGGCGACGGAGTCGGCTGCGGGCGGGGACGGGGCGGGCTCCGGCGCGGGGGGGGCAATGGGCGGCGAGGCTGTGGAGGGCGCGGGCGCCGCTTGCACGAGGCCTGCGAGATCCGCGGGCGCGAAGGCTTCCGGCGGCGGTGCCGAGCCCTTGCCGGCGGGGGCATCGAAGTCCTCCGGTTCCCAGCGCCGGTAGGCGCCGACCGCCTGGTGGCGCGAGATGCTCACGGCACGATCCTCCTGTCTCCACGCGGGTTCCACCCTGGGCCGCGCCACGCGCTTCCTCCCGCGCGGCCGCACGGGTGCGCCGCGGGCGAACTCCGCATGCGGGCGGCGCGGGGATCACACGAAGCCATCGTCCCCGCCCTTGCCGCCGAGCATGACCTGGCCTTCCTCGGCCAGGCGGCGCACCGTCTTGAGGATCTCCTTCTGCTCGGCCTCGACCTCGGACAGTCGCACCGGGCCGCGCGCCTCGAGGTCCTCGCGCAGCATCTCGGCGGCGCGCGAGGACATGTTCTTGAAGATCTTCTCGCGCAGCTCGGGCGGGGCGCCCTTGAGCGCGATGATCAGCGAGTCGGACTGCACCTCGCGCAGGATGGACTGGATGCCGCGGTCGTCGATGTCGAGCAGGTTCTCGAACACGAACATCTCGTCGAGGATCTTCTGCGCCAGCTCCGGGTCGTATTCGCGCACGTTGTCGATGACCGCGGTCTCGGCGCCCGAGCCGACGAAGTTGAGGATCTCGGCGGCGTGGCGTACCCCGCCCATGGCCGCCTTCTTCACCGTGGTCGCGCCCGAGAGCATGCGCGTGAGGGCGTCGTTGAGCTCCTTCAGCGCGGTCGGCTGCACGCCGTCGAGCGTGGCGATGCGCAGCACCACGTCGTTGCGCAGGCGGTCGTCGAAATGCTTGAGGATCTCGCCGGCCTGGTCGTACTCGAGGTGCACCAGGATGGTGGCGATGATCTGCGGGTGCTCGCCCTTGATCAGGTCGGCGGCGGTGGCCGCGTCCATCCACTTCAGGCTCTCGATGCCGGCGGTCTCCGAGCCGCTCATCATGCGCGACAGCAGCTGGTTGGCGCGGTCGTCGCCGAGCGCCTTGGTGAGCATCTCGCGCAGCTGGTCGTCGTCGGACTGGATCATCGAGCCCTTGCCGAAGTGCTCGTTCACCTCGATCAGCACCGGCTCCACGGTCTCGCGCGACTGCGGCGTCATCGAGGCCATCTTCATGGTCAGCTTCTGCACCTCGCGCGGGCCGAGCTGGCGCAGCACCCCGGCGGCGGCGTCGGGGCCGAGGGTCATCAGCAGCAGCGCTGCCTTCTCCAGGCCTTCCTCGGGCGTCGTCACTTGCGCGCCTCCTCGTTCATGCCCATCCAGTCCTTGATCAGGTTGGCGACCATCTTGGGATCGTTGCGCGCCGCGGCGCGGGCACGCTCGAGGCGCTGCTCGAAGGTCTCCGTCTCTTCACCCTCGCCGGTCTCGCCGGACAGGGTGACGCGCACGCCTTCCTCGCCCTCTTCGCCTTCCCCGCCTTCCTCGCCCGCGGCGGCGCCCTTCTTCTCTTCCTTCGGCTTGGGCGGCACCACGGTGCGCAGCAGCGGGCGGATCACGCCAAAGTAGGCGAACAGGATCGCGATCAGAACCAGCAGCCAGTTCAGGCCTTCCTTGCCGAGCGCGACGATCTCCGGATCCTTCCACGGCGGCGGTGCGGCTCCGCTGCCGTCGTCGGCGAAGGCGCCGCTGGCGACGTTGATGGTGTCGCCGCGGTCGGCGTTGTAGCCCACCGCCTCGCGCACCAGGTTGGTGATGCGCGCGATCTCCTCGTCGGGCAGCGGCACGTTGGTGGGCGTGCCGTCGGGCCCGGGGAGGGTGCGATTATTCACCACCACCGCGACCGACAGGCGCTTGATCTGCCCGACCGCCTGCTTGACGTGCTGGATGTTGCGGTCGAGCTCGTAGTTGAGCACCGCGCTGCGGTTGCCGCTCGCCAGGCCCTGCGCGCCGCCGCCGCCGGCCACCTGCGGGTTGGTGATCGGCGCGGTGGCCGGCACCGGGGGCTGGTTGGTGAGCGCGCCGGGCACGCCCTGCGCGCCCGGCTGCGGGTTGAAGGCCTCGCTGGTCTGCTGGCTGCGGATCGCCTGGTCGGGTGTGGGGTTGGGCTTGTAGGTCTCGGCGGTCTGCTCGACCTGGTTGAAGTCCACGTCGGCCGCCACCTGGGCGCCGTAGTTGCCCTTGCCCACCAGGGGCGCGAGGATCTTGTCGATGCGCTCGATGAAGCCCTGCTCGAGCAGGCGGACGTATTCGAGCTGGGTGGCGTCGAGCCCGGCGCGCAGCAGCGGGTCGGCCTGCTCGGTGAGCAGCTTGCCGTTCTGGTCCACGATCTTCACGCCCTCGGCGTGCATGCGTGGCACGCTCGACGACACCAGGTGCACGATGCCGGCGACCTGGTCGGGCGAGAGGATGCGGCCGCCGCGCAGGTTCACCATCACCGAGGCGGTGGGGCGCTGGTCGTCGCGCAGGAAGGCGGTCTGCTTGGGCATCGCCAGGTGCACCCGGGCGCTGGCCACCGCGTCGATCGCCTGCACGGTGCGGGTCAGCTCGCCTTCGAGCGCGCGCTGGTAGTTCACCTGCTCGTTGAACTGCGAGATGCCGAGCTTCTGGCCGTCCATCAGCTCGAAGCCGGCGAGGCTGCCCTTGGGCAGGCCGTCGGCCGCCAGACGCAGCCGCGTCTCATGCACCTGCGCCTGCGGCACCAGGATGGCGTGGCCGGTGGGCGACATCCTGTAGGGGATGTTGCGCTGCTGCAGCTCGGCGATGATCTGTCCGCCGTCGCGCTCGTCGAGGTTGGAGAACAGCACCGCGTACTCCGGGGCGCGGTTCCACAGCAGGGAGCCGGCCACGAGCGCGATCGCCAGCGCGATGGCGACCGCGCCGGCGATCTTCTGGCGCGTGCTGAGCGCGGCGAGGTTCTGCAGCGCCTGCTGCATCCGCGTCGTCGCCTGCGCATCGGCGGGGGCGGCGCCCGGAGGCAGGTCGGCGGTGTTTTCTGCTGCGGCCATGATGGCGGTCCTGTTGCATACGCTTTGGCGGATGGCGGCATTGTGCGTCCGCGCGTGCAAGCCTCGTGGCGTGAAAAGCGGCATTTTTTGCCGCCTGTTTGCCGGCTACCATGGCGGCCTGTGCATTTAGAGTGCATCCCGTGAAAACGGATTCGGACCTTCCCATGCGGGCCGCAGTCGTCGCCTCCGATCAAGCAGGGAGCATGCCCGCCGCGGCGCCGGTGCTCGACGCCGCCCAGCTCGCCGAGGCCTTCGCGCTCTTCAGCCGCGCCTCCGAGGAGCTCTCCACCGCCTACGCCGCGCTGCAGGCCCAGGTCGGCCAGCTCAGCGAACGCCTGTCGGTGCTGATGGGGGCGCTGCCCGCCGGGGTGCTGGTGGTCGATCGTGCCGGCACCGTGGTGCAGGCCAACCGCGCTGCCGAGAGCTTGTTCGGAGGCGGGCTTGCCGGGGTGGCGTGGGCGGAGCTCGCCGCCCGCCTCGAAGATAGCGGCACCCCGGGCGAATTCGTGCTGCGCCGCGACCCCGCCGCGGTCGATGGCGACCCGCGCCGCTTGGCCCTGTCCGAGTCCGAGCTCGACTCCGGTGCCGAGCGCATCCTGCTCGTTCACGACGTCACCGACACCCATCGCATGCGCCTGACCGCCGAGCGCAACGAGCGCCTTGCGGCGATGGGCGAGATGGTCGCCGGGCTCGCCCACCAGTTGCGCACGCCGCTCGCCGCCGCGCTGCTATACACCGGCAACCTGCGCCAGCCCGAGCTCGACCCGGCGCAGCGCGCCATGGTGGCCGACCGCGCGCTCGAACGCCTGCGCTACCTCGAGCGCCTCATCCGCGACATGCTGCTGTTCGCGCGCGGCGACAGCGCCGGACGTCAGCGCTTCGCGGTGTGCGAGCTGCTCGCCGAGCTCGCGCACACGCTGGAACCGGTGGCGCGCGCGCGCCAGGTGGCGTTCGCGGCCGACTGCGCCTGCGGCGCGGCCGAACTGGTCGGCGACCGCAAGGCGCTCGGCGGCGCGCTCACCAACCTGCTGGAGAATGGCATCCAGGCCTGCGAGGCGGGCGGCACGCTGCGCTGCGAGGCCGTGCTGGTCGGCGCCGCCGACGCCGGCGTGGGCGCGCCCGCGGTGCGCTTCACGGTGCGCGACAGCGGCCGCGGCATCGCCCCCGAGCTGCAGGAGCGCCTCTTCGAGCCCTTCTTCACCACCCGCGCCGAAGGCACCGGGCTGGGCCTGGCGATCGCCCGCGGCGTCGCGCGCGCCCATGGCGGCGACATCACCCTGCGCTCCGCGCCCGGGCAGGGCGCGGAATTCACCCTCGTCGTGCCGCTGGCGGCGGCGCCCATTGGCGCACAAGAGAACCCATGATCGAGACCCTCAACATCCTCGTCGTCGAGGACGACGCCGCGCTGCGCGACGCGGTCTGTTTCACGCTGGAGATGGCGCACCACCGCGTCGTCGGCGTCGATGGCGGCGCGGCGGCGCTCGCGGCGATCGAGCGCGAGCACTTCAACCTGGTCGTCACCGACCTGCGCATGCAGCCCATGGACGGCCTGCAGGTGCTGCACGAGGTGCGCGCGCGCCGGCCGCAGACGCCGGTGCTGCTGATGACCGCCTATGGCGACGTCGACAAGGCGGTGGCGGCGATGCGCGGCGGCGCCTGCGACTTCCTGATGAAGCCCTTCGAGCCCGAGGTGCTGCTCGAGAGCGTGCGCCGCTACGCCGCGGTGCAGCCCGCGGGCGAGGACACCATCGCCGAGGACCCCCACACCCGCGGCCTGCTCGCGCTCGCTGCGCGCGTGGCCGAGTCGGATGCGACGGTGATGCTCTCGGGCGAGTCCGGCACCGGCAAGGAGGTCTTCGCGCGTTACATCCACCAGCATTCGCCGCGCGCCAAGGGCCCCTTCATCGCGATCAACTGTGCGGCCATCCCCGAGAACCTGCTCGAGGCCACGCTCTTCGGCTACGAGAAGGGCGCCTTCACCGGTGCGCAGGCGGCGCAGCCGGGCAAGTTCGAGCAGGCCCAGGGCGGCACCATCCTGCTCGACGAGATCTCCGAGATGCCGCTCGGCCTGCAGGCCAAGCTGCTGCGCGTGCTGCAGGAGCGCGAGGTCGAGCGCGTCGGCGGCAAGAAGCCGGTGGCCCTCGACATCCGCGTGCTCGCCACCAGCAACCGCGACATGCTCGGCGAGGTCGCCGCCGGGCACTTCCGCGAGGATCTGTATTACCGCCTCAACGTGTTCCCGATCGCCATCCCCGCGCTGCGCGAGCGCCCGGGCGACATCGTGCCGCTGGCGCGCCACTTCCTCGCCCGCCACGCCGCCCGCCAGCAGCGCCAGGTGCGCTTCTCGCCCGCCGCCGAGGCGCTGCTGCCGCAGTACGCCTGGCCGGGCAACGTGCGCGAGCTGGAAAACATCATGCACCGCGTGCTGATCCTGACCCAGGGCGACGAGGTGAGCGCCGAGACGATCCGCCTGTGCTTGCCACAATGGAAGCCGGAGCCGGCAAATTCTGCCGGCGGGGCGGCAGGGCTTGCCGCTTCTCCCGGGATGCAGGGGGGTGTCGCGGCCGTGCAGTCGGGTAGCGGGCAGGCCGCCGGGGCCGGCACGGCCGGTCCGGCTCCCGAGCGCCCGACCAACATGAAAGACCTCGAGCGCGAGCACATCCTCGCCACGCTGCGCGAGTTCGGCGGCTCGCGCAAGAAGACCGTGGAAAAGCTCGGCATCTCCGAGCGCACCCTGCGCTACAAGCTGCAGCAATACCGCGAGGAGGGCCACGACGTGTGAGACCGGGCGCCCTGTGGGAGCGACGCGAGTCGCGATCCCGGCCCCGCAGCCCTTTCCGGCCGCCCATCGGCCACCGGATTGCACGATCGCCCGCTCGCGACTTGCGTCGCTCCTACGGCAAGTCAACCCTCTTCCGAAGGCGCCTGTGGGAGCGACGCAAGTCGCGATCGGGCGCATGGAATCAGTGCCGACGCCGTCGTCGCGACTTGCGTCGCTCCTACGAAAACCGCAACGACCGCGCGTCCCCGGCGGCTCTGGCACGCGATTTGCTCTGCTACACTGACGTCACCGACCACCCTGAAGCCGGGGGATTACGCTATGGACACCCGTGGAATCGACCAGATGCTGAGCGAACTGCGCTCGGTGTCGCAGGCCGCGCAAGGCAAGGCCGCACCCGCCGCGGACGCGCCCGCGGGAGGCGTCAACTTCGCCGACGTGCTCAACACCGCCTTGAAAGACGTCAGCGCCGCCCAGGGCGAGGCGCGCGCGATGGCGCAAAACTTCTCCGCCGGCGACCCCAACGTCAATCTGCAGGACGTCATGGTCAACCTGCAAAAGGCCAGCATGTCCTTCCAGCAGATGGTCCAGGTCCGCAACCGCTTGGTCACGGCGTATCAGGACATCATGAACATGCCGGTCTGACCGGCTTCGCCGCGGTTCTCCCGTAGGAGCGACGCAAGTCGCGACCGGGGCGTTGTCGCGCATTTCGAGCGCCGGAATCGCGACTTGCGTCGCTCCTACGAAGACCCCCGGCGTCTCGGGTGGGATGCAGGTGACGCAAGTCGCGACCGGGGCGCTGCGGAAAGGCTTGGCATCAAGCCTACAGGCCTCCGCGTGCCTTGGCGTTGAGCGCGCGTTCCGTCTTGAAGATGTAGCGCTGGATGCGGGTGTCCGCAGCGCGCGGCAGGGCGGCGAAGCGCAGGCCCACCCGCAGTTGTTCGGTGCCGTTGCGCTGCGTCTGGCGGTTGAGGTTTCTCACCTCGAGGTCGAGTTCGATCGGCTCGCCGTCCGGCAGCGCGAGGCGGCAGGCCGGCAGTGTGCCGCCGATGACGAATTCCGCCGCCCCCGTGGGCACCACCACCGCCACCCCTCCGGCACCGATGTCGATCACGCGTGCGCTCACCTCCACCGGCTTGCGGGCGAGGTCCTCCGCTTTCAACAGGCAGCTCAGCTCGTGCGCGAGCGGTACCTGCAGGCGGTAGAACTCGCGCCGCTGCAGGCGCAGCATCTCGGCGGGCAGGGGTGCGAAGAGGGCGGGGCGGCCCTTGTCCTGGCCTTCGCCGAGGCCGACGAGCGGGAACTGGATGCGGATGCCGTCGAGCTGGGTCACGCAGGTCAGGCGCGGCGCGGCGAGCGCACGGCGGTTGGCCTGGGGGTCGGGGCTGGGGTCGAGCACCACGCGCCCGCGCTCTTCGTCCACCTTCAGCACCGCGGTCATGAAGGAGTGGCCGCCGCCGGTGTGGGCGGTGATCAAGCCGCGGTGGGTGATGAGATCCTGCAGCAGCTGCAGGATCTGGCGCGCGCCGCGCAGGGTGAATTTCTCGAGCTCGTCGCCGCGTCCGCCGTCGAGCGGTGCCGGGCTGGCGGGGCTTGGGGTGCTGAGTTCGGCCATGCGGGGCTATCGTGTCTTGGGCAGGGTCGGGAGGCGGGTGGGGTGCCGCGGGTTCACAAGCGGCCGCGCTCGCGCGCGTTGCGGGTGCGCTCGGCGCGCAGGATGTAGCGCTGGATCGCGTCCTCGGCGCCGCGCGGCAGGTCGGCGAACTCGCAGCCGGCACGCAGCACCTCGGCGCCGCCGCGCCGGGTGATGCGGAAGAGGTTGCGCACCACCAGGCGCGCGGAAATCGGTGCGGTGTCGGGCAGGCGCAGCAGGCTGTCGGGGAACTCGGTTCCGGGCTCGAAGTGCACGCCCACCGGCGGCACCGCGATCGCCACGCCGCCGCCGCTGATGTCGAGGATGCGCAGCTCGGCCTCGCGCCGGCTGCCGTCGACACGGGGGAGGGCCAGCGTGCAGCTCACCCCCTCCGAGATCGGCGTCTGCAGGCGGTAGAACTCGCGTCGCTGCAGGCGCAGCAGGGCTTCCGGCAGCGGCGCGCGGAAGCCCGGGCTGCCGCCGTCCTCGACGAGGCGCTGGCCGCGCAGCAGGAACTGGATACGCACCTTGTCGAGCTGGGTCACGCAGTCGAGCGCGTCGGCGCGCTCCATGCGCTGGTTCTGCAGCGGGTCGGCGCTGCCGTCGAGCAGCAGGCTGGTGCCGTCTTCCGCGACCGCGACAAGGGTGGACAGCACGGATTCGTTGCCCGGCGCCAGCCGTGCGCTCACGAGCGCCCGCGCACCGAGCAGGTTGCGCACGATCGCGAGGATCTCGCGCGCGTCGCGCAGCACGTACTTCGCCTCGTCGTCGGCGTGGATGAGTTCGATGCGGGTGTCTTCTTGGTCGATCGTCATGCCTTGGGGCTCGTCGCTTGAGGCAGCGCACGGCTGCTGCACAAACTCGTTTTCTTATATCACGAGACACGCCCCGGGGGCGTGGTAGCGCGCCCCGCGAGGCCGCGGCGTCCGGGAGGCCCCGCAGGTGCGATGCAAGTCGCGATCATCGGGGCGTGGAAGTCGAACGGCGCCTGTCCTTGCCGGCAGAATCGCGACTGGCGTCGCTCCTACGGCAGGCCCGCGGTGCCTGGGGTGGGATGTAGGAGCGACGCAAGTCGCGATCGGCGCGGCAGTCTCATGGTTCGGCAGAGGACGGGCGCGGGCGGAGCGACTCCGGCAGATCGCGGGCGACCGGCGCGGCACCGGCTTCGGCGCCTTGTTCGAGGCGGTAGAGCCAGGCGAGCAGCTCGGCGACCGCGACGTAGAGCTGGGGCGGGATGCGGGCGTCGAGGTCGACCTGCATCAGCAGCGCGACCAGCTCCGGCGACTCATGCACGAACACCCCGGCCTCGCGCGCGCGCTCGAGGATCTCGCGCGCCACCACGCCCTTGCCCTTTGCGACCACGCGCGGCGCGGCCTCGCCGGCGGTGTAGGCGAGGGCGACGGCCTCGTTGCGCAGCGGTGGGCGGGTGTCAGGCATGGGCGGCGGCTCGGTGCCCGCTGGTACAGGCGGCGGTCTGGTTGCGTCGCAGGATGTACTTGTCAGGCATCGCTTGCCACCTCCCTATTCGGCGCCACTGCGCGCGGCTCGATCACCAGCCCGGTGAGCTTGAGGTTGGCGGCTTCGAGGGCCGAGGCGAGCGCGGCGGCGCCGCCGTCCAGGGTCTGCAGGGTGGCGCGGTCGTCGGCGACCAGGCGCAGAGCGACACCGGCGGGGGTGAGGTGGAGCCGGGCTTCGACGCCGCCGAGCCGTGGCAGGGTGAGGCGCAGCGTCGTGTTCCAGGTGTTCTCGGGCTCGTCGCCGGCGTGCTCGCCCTCATGCTGCGGGTCCTCGATCCACCACTCGAAGTTCTGCCCCGGCCATGCCTGGCCCTGCCAGACATATTGCTGGGTGGCGAGCGCGTCGAGCTGCTGGTGCACCACCGGCATCAGGCGCTCGGGAATGGCGCCGGGGCGGGGGGCTGCGGTCTCGTCGAGGGCGGCACGTGCGGTGGTGGAGGCGCTGCGGTTGGCCTCGGTGTCGGCGGCGCTGCGGCTTGCGGTGGCTTCCGTCGCGCGCGAGGCCGTTTCGGCCGTGGTCCCGCCGGCCTGGCCTGCGGTCGCGGTGGCCGGGCCC
>NZ_AMXD01000129.1 GCF_000310185.1 Thauera aminoaromatica S2
CACGCCGAGCGCGCCCGCACCCGCCGCCATCACCGGCCCGGCGTTCGGACTGTCCCAGGCGGGCGCCTGCGCGCGCCAGCACGCGAGCGCCCGCCGGGTGTCTCCGAGCCAGGCGTAGGTGAGCGCGGTGAGGCGCGCCGGCAGCCAGCCGAGCAGATCGTCGATGCGCGCCGCAGCCCAGCCGAAGTGCAGGTGGCGCGGCGTGCGGTAGCCCCACATCGCATCGAGCGTGTTCGCCAGGCGGAACAGCACCACCCCCGCGCCGCCACCGAGCACGAACCACAGCAGCGCGCCGAACACCGCGTCGTTGCCGTTCTCCAGCACCGACTCGGTGGCCGCCTTGGCCACGCCCTCCGCGTCGAGCGCGCGGGTGTCGCGGCTCACGATCCAGCCCACCCGCGCGCGCGCCGCGTCAAGGTCGCCGGCGGCGAGCGGCGTCGCCACCGCCAGCGCGTGCTCGGCCAGGCTGCGTCCGCCGAGGGCGAAGTAGAGCAGCGCGCTGTCCACCCCCCAGTGCGCGTGCGGATGGAGCGTACGCAGCCACAGCGCGAGCGCCACCCAAGGCAGCACCGCGAGCGCCCAGGCGAGCAATCCTGCCAGGCGCATGCCGGTCTCGTTGGTGCCGAAGAACAGCCGGCGGCAGGCCCGCTCGACCCAGCCCGCCCAGCGCCCGAAGCCGACCAGCGGATGGAAGCGCCTCGCCTCGCCGAATACGCGATCGGCGAGCAGGCCGGCGGCCATCTTGAGCGTGAGGACGAGCAGCAATGAAGAGGGCATCGGAACAGTCAATAAAGGAACTTGGGCGAGTCACCCCAAGCAGCGAACACAACCGCAAGCACCACGGCCCCGCCCGCGCCGGGCCGGGCAGCCTGCGCAAGCCCGGGCGCCCACCGTACCCTCCCGAATCGGCGATAATCCCGCCCCTTCGAGCAAAACCCGCAGGATTCTACGCCATGTCCCCCCCGATCACGCTGATGGTGCAAGGCACCACCTCCGACGCCGGCAAGACCACGCTGGTCGCCGGACTCGCCCGCGTGCTGCGCCGACGGGGCATCAAGGTCGCCCCGTTCAAGCCGCAGAACATGGCGCTCAACTCCGCCGTCACCATCGACGGCGGCGAGATCGGCCGCGCCCAGGCCCTGCAGGCGCTCGCCGCCGGCGTCGCCCCGCATACCGACTTCAATCCGGTGCTGCTCAAGCCTTCCACCGACATCGGCGCCCAGGTCGTCATCCACGGCCGCGCCGTCGCCAGCCTGTCGGCGCGCGACTACCACGCCTACAAGCCCACCGCGATGGCCGCGGTGATGCAGAGCTGGGACCGCCTGTGCAGCGCCTACGCGGCGGTGCTGGTCGAGGGCGCCGGCAGCCCGGCCGAGATCAACCTGCGCGACCGCGACATCGCCAACATGGGTTTCGCCGAAGCCGCCGACGTGCCGGTGGTGCTGGTTGCGGACATCGACCGCGGCGGCGTGTTCGCCCACCTCGTCGGCACCCTCGAGCTGCTCTCGCCCTCCGAGCAGGCGCGCGTCAAGGGCTTCGTCATCAACCGCTTCCGCGGCGACCTCGGCCTGCTGCAGTCCGGCCTCGACTGGCTGGAGGCGCGCACGGGGCGGCCGGTGTTCGGCGTGCTGCCTTACCTGCACGGGCTCTTCCTCGACGCCGAGGACGCGCTCGCCGACAGCGCCGCCGACGTGCGCGCGGGCGAGGCTGCGCTGCGCGTGATCGCGCCGGTGTACTCGCGCATCTCCAACCACACCGACCTCGATCCGCTGCGATTGCACCCGCAGGTGGATTTCCGCTGGATCGGCCCCGGGCAGGCGATTCCGCCTGCCGACCTGATCGTGCTGCCCGGCTCCAAGAGCGTGCAGGCCGACCTCGCCTGGCTGCGCGCGCAGGGCTGGGAGACGGCGATCCGCCGCCACCTGCGCTATGGCGGCAAGCTGATCGGCATCTGCGGCGGCTTCCAGATGCTCGGCCGCGAGCTGTCCGACCCGCTGGGCCTCGAAGGCGCGCCGGGAACGATGGCCGGGCTGGGCCTGCTCGAGGTGGACACGGTGCTCGAACAACACAAGCAGCTGCGCAACCTGCGCGGCCGCCTCGCGAACCTGTCGCGCGAAGACGGGTCCGAGTGTGCAGGTGAACCCGGTGCGGCCGTCACCGGCTACGAGATCCACATGGGCGTGAGCTCCGGCCCGGCGCTGGCGAGGCCGGCGCTGTGGTTGGCGCACGGCGACGAGGCCATGCCGACCCGGCCCGACGGCGCGCGCTCTGCGGACGGGCAGATCCTCGGCACCTACGTCCACGGCCTGTTCGACGCCCCCGCGGCCTTGGCGGCGCTGCTCGCCTGGGCGGGGCTGGACGCGGAGGCGATGGAAGGATCCGGGCCGGTCGACCTCGCCGCTCGCCGCGAGGCCGATCTCGACCGTCTCGCCGACGCGATCGAGGCCCATGTCGATCTGGCATCCCTGTTCGCCCCGAATCGCCTCTGAAGTCTTGCGGGATCCGCACGAATGAACACCGACACCCCGCGCCGCCACGGCGCCGAATCCTCCCCGCTCGGTCAGGCGGTCGCCTACCGCGACACCTACGCGCCCGAGCTGCTGTTCCCGATTTCGCGCCAGCTCAAGCGCGACGAGCTCGGCCTGCGCGCCGACATGCTGCCCTTCTGCGGCGAGGACTTGTGGAACGCCTACGAACTCTCCTGGCTGGACGCGCGCGGCAAGCCGGTGGTGGCCCTCGGCGAGTTCCGCGTGCCGGCGGCTTCGCCGCGACTGATCGAGTCCAAGTCGCTCAAGCTCTACCTGAACTCGTTCAACCAGCAGCGCTGCGCGAGTGTCGAGGAAGTGCGCGCGACCATCGCGCGGGACCTTTCGGCGGCGGCCGGCGCCGCGGTGGCGGTGGTGTTGCGGCCGCTGCAGGAACGCCCTGGGCGCAGCTTCGGCTACCCCGAGGGCGTCTGCATCGACGCGCTCGAGATCGACATCGGGCGCTACCAGCCCTGCGCGGAGACGCTGCGCGCCGCGGGACCGGAGGTGGAGGAGACGCTGTACTCGCACCTGCTCAAGTCGAACTGCCTGGTCACCGGCCAGCCCGACTGGGGTACCCTGGTCGTGCGCTACCGCGGGGCGGCGATCGACCGCGAGGGCCTGCTGCGCTACGTGGTGTCCTTCCGCGGCCACAACGAGTTCCACGAGCAGTGCGTGGAGCGCGTGTTCTGCGACCTCATGGCGCGCTGCAAGCCGCAGGAGCTTGCGGTGTGGGCGCGCTACACCCGCCGTGGCGGGCTGGACATCAATCCCTTCCGCGCCAGCCGGGCGGGGCTGCGGGCGGACGAGGCCATGGAAGTGCGCCAGTGAGCGCAGGCGCGGCAAATGTGCAACATCGTATGCGGGCCCTGCCCAAACCGGCGCATGCGGTGGTTTAATACCTGCCGGTAACAACCAACACCAAGAGGTAAGGAATATGAAGGCTTTCGTTGCTGCTGCGGTCGCTGCTGGTCTCCTCTCCGCTTCGCCCGCTTTCGCGTCCGAGGCGCTGGCCAAGTCCAAGAACTGCCTGGCCTGTCACGCGGTGGACAAGAAGCTGGTCGGCCCTTCCTACAAGGAAGTCGCCGCCAAGTACGCCGGCCAGGCCGATGCCGCGGCGATGCTCGCCGACAAGGTGCAGAAGGGCGGTGTGGGCGCTTGGGGCAAGGTCCCGATGCCTCCCAACCCGCAGGTCAATGCCGCCGACGCCAAGGCGCTCGTCGACTGGATCCTGACGCTCAAGTAATGCCGCATTCCGGGCCGGCGCTGCCGGCCCGCGTGCCTCCGAAGCCGGCGCAAGCCGGCTTTTTTACGCCGGTGCGGCCTGCAGGTCCGCGCTGCCGGCGCCGAGGAAGAGCCGTTCGGGCTGGCGCAGCCAGCCCGGCACCTCGCCGGCCGGGGCGGGGCGGGCGAACAGGTAGCCCTGCATCACCTCGCAGCCGAGCGCGCGCAGCGCGTCGGCCTGCTCGAGATTCTCCACGCCCTCGGCGACGAGGTCGAGATCGAAGCCGCGTGCGATGCCGGTGATGGCCGAGATGATCGGGTTGGTCATCGGGCCTTCGAGGTCACGCACGAAGCTGCGGTCGATCTTCAGCGTGCTGACCGGGAAGCGCTGCAGGTAGGCGAGCGCCGAGTAGCCGGTGCCGAAGTCGTCGATCGCCACGCTGATGCCGGCCTCGCGCAGCGCGCGCACCTTGGCGGCGATGTCGGCGGTGTCGTCCATCATCAGGCCCTCGGTGATCTCCACCTCGAGGCATGACGGTGCCACGCCGTGGCGGTCGAGGCAGGCGCGGATCCTGCCGACCACGTCGCCGCGCTGGAAGTCGCAGGCCGACAGGTTGATCGACACGCGCGGGGCGCCGACGCCCTCCGCCTGCCAGCGTGCGAGCTGCGCGCAGGCCGTCTCCAGCACCCAGTTGCTGATCTCGCTGATGAGGCCGACCTCTTCGGCCACCTGGATGAAGGTCGCGGGCGGAATCGCGCCCAGGCCCGGATGGTTCCAGCGCAACAAGGCCTCGAGGCCGACGATGCCGCGCGTCGCCAGGCTGACCTGGGGCTGGTAATGCAGGTCGAGCTCGCCGCGGGCGACCGCGCCGCGCAGGTCGTTCTCGAGCGCGATGCGGTCGCGATGGCGGGTGTTGAGCTCGGGGTCGAAGAAGCGGAAGGCGTTCTTGCCGGAGCGCTTGACCTGGTACATCGCCGCGTCGGCGTGGCGGGTGAGGTCCTCGGCAGTGGTGCCGTCGCGCGGGAAGAGCGCGATGCCGACGCTGACCGTGGCACGGAATTCGCCCTGGCTGAGCCGCACCGGGGTGGCGAGTGCGTCGAGCACCTTGCGCGCGATGACCTCGGCGTCCTCGGGCTGGTTGATGTCCGGGAGCAGCACGGTGAATTCGTCGCCGCCGAGGCGGGCGAGTGTGTCGCCGCGGCGCAGCGTGGCCGACAGCCGGCTCGCGATCGCACGCAGCAGCAGGTCGCCCTCGGCGTGGCCGAAGGTGTCATTGACCAGCTTGAAGCGGTCGATGTCGATGAACATCACCGCGAGCGCGCCGGTGCGGCGCTGCGCCTGCGCGATCGCGAGTTCGAGGCGGTCCTTGAACAGCACCCGGTTGGGCAGGTGGGTGAGCTGGTCGTGATAGGCCTGGAAGGAGATGATCTCCTCGGCGCGCTTGCGCTCGGAGATGTCGCGCGCCACGCCGTAGAGGCCGATCACGCGGCGGTCGTTCTCCTGCGTGACCATCGGGATGCCGGTCAGCGACACGGTGACGCTGCCGCCCTCGCCACCACCGTCGCGCCGCGAGCGCAGGCGCAGCTCGACGTGGAAGCTCTCGCCCGGCAGGCTGCTCGGCTGGCTGAGCAGGGTGTCGATGCGGTCGAGGTCCTCGGGCATCACCAGGGTGGTGAAGGGGCGCTTGACCAGCGCGCTGCGGTCGTAGCCCAGCAGGGCCTTGATGCGCGGGTTGATGTAGGTGAAGCGGCCGCTGCCGTCGAGGGTGAAGATCATGTCGGGCGAGCTCTCCACCAGGTAGCGGTGCAGGCGCTCCGAATCCTTCAGGCGCTGGCTCATCAGCTTGTTGGCGCGTTCGAGCGTGCCCTTGTGCAGGGCGCCGTCGACCGCGCGCTGCAGCTGCGCCACGTGATAGGGCTTGCGCACGTAGTCGTCGGCGCCGCCGCGCAGCGCGCCGATCGCCGCGTCGATCGCGTCCTCGCCGCTGATGATGATCACCGCCTCGTCGCGCTGGTGGTCGGACAGCCAGTCGAGCAGCGCGAGGCCGTTGGCGTCGGGGAGACGGTAGTCGAGCAGGATCAGCGCGTAGCGCTGCTTCTCCAGGCGGCCGATCGCCTCGCCGATGCTGCCGCATTCGTCGAAGAGGCGCCCGGGGCGGGCGAGTGCATGCGGAAAGGTGCGGCGCAGGGCCGGATCGTCATCGACGATCAGGATGCGGACGCTGTCGGCGTCGTCGCCGGCGGTGGCGTCGATCCGAGGCCTTAACCCGTTGTCGGCCGGAGTGACCATGGCTCCCGGAGGCTGCGATGTGGAGGGCTTGTTCGGCCGCATGATGCAACACTCAGGCGCTTTGTTCCAGCGGAACGAAGATCTGGAAGCTCGTGCCGGCGCCCGCCTGGGTGCGGCACAGCAGGGTGCCGCCCCATTGTGCGAGGATCTCGCGCACCACTGAGAGGCCGAGGCCCTGGTGCTCCGCCCCCTTTGCGCTCGGGCGCGGGCTGAGCGGATCCTGGGCGCGTTCCACCGGCAGGCCGGGGCCGTTGTCGACGAAGCGGATCTCCAGGCAGTTGCGGCCGTCGACATTGACCAGCGGCAGCACCGAGACGACCAGGCGCTGGCCGGGCTGGAGCGCTTCGGAGGCGTTGCGCAGCAGGTTGAGCAGCACCTGCTTGAGCGCCGATGCGGGGATCGCGGCCGGCGGCACGTCGCGCGCGGCGCGCAACTCGAGCTGGATCTGGCGGCTGCCGAAGAGCGGCTCGCCGTACAGCGTGCGCATGTCCAGCAGCAGCTCGGGCACCCGGCAGGTGCGCATCTCGGCCGTCTCGGCAGGCAGTTCGGCGGCGCTGCGCAGGAGTTTGTCGATGCGGTCGAGTTCGGCGTTGAGCAGGCTCATCTCGTCTTGCAGCGTGCTGTCGCCGGAGCGCTCCTGGGCGAGCATGTCGATGCGGGTCTTGAGCACCGTGAGCGGGTTGCTGGCCTCGTGGGCGATGCGGCGCACATGGTCGCGGAAGCGCTGGTGCAGCGCGGCCTCGCGCTCGGCGATCGCATCGCGCTGGCGGGCGTGGCTGCGCAGCGCGCGCGCCGCGGCACCGAGCAGGGCGGCGTAGCGCCAGCGCAGCTCGCTGTCGAGCGCCTGCGCGGAGGCGGTGGCGACCAGGGCCACGCTGGTGTCGCCCGCGCCGCCCAGAGGGATGACGTGGAAGCCCGGCTGGCCGAGCCAGCGTGCGACCTGCCAGTCGGCGACGCTGCGCCCGGGCGGGCCGCCGTCACCGAAATGCGAGCAGGGTTGCTCGCTGCGCGCACCGAGGGCGATGCAGCTGGTCTCGTCGTCCAGGCGCAGGCGCAGCTCGCCGATCAGCAGGTCGGGGCTGCCCGCCGCGGCGCCGAGCAGCGGGCGCAGGCGACCGTCCTCGCCGCTGCCGAGCAGCACCGGCGGGGTGTGCAGGCCGAACAGCGGGCAGGCGATCGCCAGGCGGTCGCGGATGGTCGTCGCGTCCAGGTCGACGAAGGCGGCGGTGAGCAGGCCGAGCATGCCGGCGTAGCGGTAGGGGTCGTCCGTGAGGCGCAGGGTCGGGCAGGCCGCGCCCGTGCCCGCGCTGGGCAGGCCGGGCAGGGCGGGGTAGGACGCATGCCCGGACAGGATGTAGCCGACGTCGGTGCGCAGCGCCACCACGCTTGCGCTCTCGAGTCCGGTCAGCTCGGCGACTTCCGTGATGCGCTCCTGCCAGTTGCCACCGGCGAGCTGGCGTGCGGCGGCGAGCAGGCCGAGCAGCGGATGCATCGCGCCCGCGCAGGCCGGATCCATGCCGTCGAACTCGAGCGCGTCGGCCAGGCTCGCGGGCAGGCCGCAGTCGGCGACAAGGGCCGGCAGCGTCGGCCGGCGCCCGGAAACCCACCCCGCCGAGCGCGGCAGGCCGAACCACAGGCCGGCGAGGTAGGCCTCGTCGGGGCGCGGATATTCGGTCTCGATCGCGAGGTGGAGCGCGCATTCGGCACGCAGCAGTGCGGCGTCGGCGGTTTCGTCCGGTTGGTTGCCGACGTGGCCCAGACCGAGCAGCCAGGCGCGCAGCAGGTCGGTGCCGATGCGCTCGAGGCGGCGCCGCAGGGCGGCATTGAGGCCGTCCTGGAGTTCGCCCGCGCGCAGCGGATCGGCCAGCAGCAGCGCCAGGCTCAGCGCGGGGTCGCGTGCGGCCACGAGCGCGATCTCCGCCCAGTTCGGCGTCTGCGCGGCGAGCATGCGCAGGATCGTCGACGCGCCGTCGGGCAGGGGCTGGAGCTCGAAGGCGCTGAAATTGGCGGCGAACATGCGATGGACGGTTGGAAAAAGGGCCGACGGATTCTAGCCCGTCGGCCCTTCCCCTTGCCGTGAACGATGTGGCGGTCGAGCGGGAATGACGAACGGGGTGCGGCGCTGGACGAGGTTCAGCCGTGCAGGCTGTCGGCGAAACCGAGCCCGACCAGCTGTGCGCGATTGACCTGCTCGCAGCTCAGGTGGAGCTGGTCCACCGCCGCCTGCAAGGCCTTGGGGTCGAAGCTCTCGCAGCACTGCGCAAGGTGCAGGAAGGGGGCGAAGTCGCCTTGGCCGTAGAGGAGCGCCTCGCTCACCCGCGGCGGCAGGTTCATCTCTTCGAGCAGGGTCTGGATCGAGGTGCCGAGCAGGGTGTGCAGCAGCGAGAAGGCGCCGGTGATGAAGAGGTTGTCGCGCTCGACGGCATCGAAGAAGCCGCCGCCGATCTCTTCCATGAAGCGGCCGCGCGCGATCGCGGTCTGCATCAGCGCGGGGGCGCTGGGGTCGCGGCTGGCGGTGACCAGCAGCAGCGACAGCCATTTGTTGAGGGCGTCGTAGCCGAGGATGCTGACCGCGTGGCGGAAGGACTGGATCTCGACCATGAGGCCGAAGCCGGCCGAGTTGATGTAGCGCAGCAGCTTGAAGGAGAGCGCCACGTCCTGCTTGAGGACGCCCTCGATCTCGCGGATGTCGCCGTTGTTGCGCACCAGGTTGAGCAGCCGCACGATCTGCGCATGCCCCGGCGTGAGGCTCTTGGCGGGCGCGTTGCCGTGCAGGAAGAACCAGCCCGAGGCACCGTCGTAGCCCGCCGCGACGGCCTGGCGGAAGGCGCCGATGTCAGCCAGGCCCCAGGCCAGGCTCAGGCCGGGCGAGCCGGTGGGCGCAGGGTGGCGGCGTGCGTCGATGAGCACGAAACGCCAGTCGTGGCCGGCGGGCAGGGCGACCTCGGGCTGGAACCAGGTCAGGCACATGCCGATGCCGGCATCGCGCAGGCGCGCCATCAGCGCCTGGGTGTGCGGATGGGCGAGCGTCTGCACCGGGATCTCGATCGCCACGTTCCCGGGGATCGCCCACTCCATGATCTCGGGCGTCGGCACCAGGCGGCCGAGGCTGACGAACACCGGATGGTGGGTCGGCCACACCGCGGCCTGGGCGGAGAGCGCCTCGACCACCGAGGCGATGTTGGGGCCGTGGGCGATCAGGCGGTTGGCGGTGATCGCGCGGTTCTTGTTGACGACCGGCTCGCGGGTCAGCAGGGTGGTCTGGCTCATCGGGCGTTCCGGGTCATCGGGCGGAGGGCTGGGCGAAGGTGAAGGCGTCGGCGAAGAACGCGTCCTCGGGCAGGCCGCGTTCGCTGTGGAAGCTGGCGCGTGCGGCATCGACCATCGCGGGGGCGCCGCAGACATAGACCTCGTGCGCGGAAAGGTCGGCGAAGTCTTCGAGTACCGCCTGGTGCACCAGGCCGCCGCGTCCCGCCCAGGCCTCGTCGGAGAGCACCGGGACGTAGCGCAGGCCGGGCAGCACCTCCTCCCAGGCGCGTGCGAGCGCGTCGAGATACAGCCCGTCGCGCCGGCGCGCACCCCAATACAGCGTGATCGGGCGCTGCAGGCCGAGCCGGATCGCGTGCTCGACGATGCCCTTGATCGGTGCGAAGCCGGTGCCGCCGGCCACCAGCACGATCGGCCGCGCGGAGTCCTCGCGCAGGAAGAAGCTGCCCAGCGGCCCTTCGAAGCGCAGGATCTCCTTTTCCATCATGGTCTCGAAGACGTGGCCGGTGAAACGGCCGCCGTCGATGCGGCGCACATGCAGCTCGAGATGGCGGGCGTCGTGCGGGGCGTTGGCGATCGAGAAGCTGCGGCGCTGGCCGTCGGCGAGCAGGATGTCGATGTACTGGCCGGCGCGGAAGGCGAAGTTCTCGCTCGAGGGCAGCTTGAGCTCGATCCGCATCACGTCCTCGGCCAGACGCTCGAGCTTCTGCACGCGGCAGGGCAGCTTCTTCACCTGGATGTCGCCGGCGCGCGTCACGCTGCGTGCCTGCACCATCACGTCGCCGAGCGGCTTCGCGCAGCAGAACAGCGCCAGACCCTCGGCGCGCTCGGCCTCGCTCAGTGCGCCGGGCGAGTGCTCGCCGTGCTCGACCTCGCCCTCGAGCACGCGACCCTTGCAGGCGCCGCAGGCGCCGTCGCGGCAGCCGTGCGGCAGCAGCAGGCCGGCGGCGAGCGCGGCCTCGAGCACGGTCTGGTCGTCGTCGGCCTCGAAGGAGTGGTTGCCGGGCTGGAGGGAAATCCGGTGGCTCATGGTGCGTGAGATAATCGAACGATGAAAAGGATACTGATCGTCGGCAGCGGCGACGTCGCCCGCCGCGCGCTGCCATGGCTGGTGCGTCGCTTTCGTGTCTTCGCGCTCGTCCGCCAGCCCGAGGCGGCCGCCGAA
>NZ_AMXD01000130.1 GCF_000310185.1 Thauera aminoaromatica S2
TCCCAGCGCCTCGGCGCGCTTGCGCGCGGCGGGCGAGACGCGCAAGCGCCCGGCCGGCGCGGGCGAGACGTCCGGCGCGGGTTTCGCCGCGGGCGCTTCGACCACCGGCACCGCCGCCGCTGCAGCCGCCTTCACGGTCTTCGTGCGCGTCCTTTTCGCCGCCGGCGCCTCGCCGGGCTCCAGCAGCGTCGCCATCACCGTGCCGACCGCCATCCGCGTCCCCGGCTCCACGAGCAGTTCATGCACCGTGCCGTCCTGCCAGATCTCGACATCCACCGCCGCCTTGGAGGTGTCGACGATGGCGACGACCTGACCCTTCACGACCCTGTCTCCAGGGCGCACGAGCCACTCCAGCAGCTTGCCTTCGTCCATGTCGGCGCCCAGCGAAGGCAGCTTGAACTCAAACATTCAGCAGCTCCTTCACCGCGGCGACGATCTTCGGCACCTGAGGCAAGGCGGCCTCCTCGAGGTGCTTGGCGTACGGGATCGGCACCTCCTCGCTGCACACCCGCGCGGGCGGCGCGTCGAGCTCGTAGAAGCAGGTCTCGACGATGCGCGCGATCAGCTCGGCAGCGAGGCTGCCGCTGCGCCAGCCTTCGTCCACCACCACCGCACGATGCGTCCGGCGCACCGATGCGGCGACGGTGTCGATGTCCAGCGGGCGCAGCACGCGCAGATCGACCACCTCGACCTCGACGCCCTGGGCCGCCAGTTCTTCCGCCGCCTGCAGCGCCTTGGGCAGGCAGCCACCGTAAGCGAACACGCTTGCCTGCGCGCCGGCGCGGCGCACCGCGGCGCGGGCGATGTCGCAGCGCCAGTCGTCCGGCAACTCGTCTTCCAGGTTGTAGAGCTGGGCGTGCTCGAAGATCACCACCGGATCGGGGTCGGCGAGCGCCGGCGCGAGCATGCCGCGCGCGTCGGCCACGGTGGCCGGCGCCAGCACGCGGATGCCGGGAATGTGGGCGTACCAGTTCTCCAGGCTGTGCGAGTGCTGCGCGCCGAGCTGGCGCCCGGCGCCGGTGGCCATGCGCAGCACCAGCGGCACCGAGCACTGGCCGCCGGACATGTGGCGCAGCAGGGCGGCGCTGTTGACGATCTGGTCCAGCGCCAGCAGGCTGAAATTGACCGTCATCACCTCGACGATCGGACGCAGGCCGCCGAGCGCCGCCCCCACGCCGGCGCCGACGAAGCCGAGTTCGGACAGCGGCGTGTCGCGGATGCGCTCGGGGCCGAACTCCTCCAGCAGGCCTTTCGACACCGCATAGCTGCCGCCGTAGCGGCCGACGTCCTCGCCCATCAGGAACACGCGCGCATCGTTCTGCAGCGCCTCGCGCAGCGCCAGCCGCAGCGCCTCGCGGTAGCTCATCCTCATGGCGTACCCCCTGCGGCCGCGCCGGCCGGCGTGTGCACGTCCTTCAGCAGATCCGCCACCGGCTCCCATGGCGCCTGTTCGGCGAACGCGACCGCGGCGGCCACCTCGGCTTCGGCCTCGGCATCGAGCGCGAGGAAGGCCTCCTCGTCGAGCCTGCCCTCGGCCTTCAGCTGCGCGGAGAGGCTGTGGATGGGGCCGCGCTGCTTCCACTCCTCGATCTCGGCCTTGTCGCGGTACAGATCGGGATCGAACATCGAGTGCGCGCGGAAGCGGTAGGTCTGCAGCTCGACGAAGGCCGGGCCGCCCCCCTCCCTCACCTGCCGCACCGCGCGGCTCACGGTGTCGAACACCGCGCGCACGTCCATGCCGTCGGCGCGGAAGGTGGCGACCCGGTAGCTCGCCGCCTTGGCGCACAGGTCGGTCTGCGACTCCGAGCGCGCCAACGCCGTACCCATCGCGTACAGGTTGTTCTCGCAGCAGAACAGCACCGGAAGCTGCCACAGCGCGGCGAGGTTGATCGACTCGTGGAAGGCGCCTTCGGCCATCGCGCCTTCGCCGAACACGCACAGGGTGACGCGGCGCACGCCTTGCAGCCTGTCCGCCAGCGCCAGGCCCACGGCCAGCGGCAGGCCGCCGCCGACGATGGCGTTGCCGCCGTAGAAGCGGCGCGCCACGTCGAACAGGTGCATCGAGCCGCCGCGCCCGCGCGAGCAGCCCGCCGCCTTGCCGAACATCTCGGCCATGATCGCGTCCATGCCCACACCGCGCAGCAGCGCGTGGCCGTGCTCGCGGTAGGTGGCGACGACGTTATCGTCGGCGGCGAGCGCGTGCATCGCGCCGGTGGCGCAGGCTTCCTCGCCGATGTAGAGGTGCAGGAAACCGCGGATCCTGCCGGCACCGTAGAGCTCGGCGCATTTCTCCTCCATGCGGCGGATGCGCAGCATGTCGGCCAGCAGGCGCAGCTCCAGCGGACGCTCTGCAGAGGCCCTGGGCTTGCGTGTGCGCGTCATGCTCCGGCCTCCAGCGTGGAGGTGTCGCCTTCGGGCAGGCCGAGTTCGCGCGCCTTCAGCAGCCGGCGCATGATCTTGCCGCTGCGCGTGCGCGGCAGCACCGGCAGGAAGTCGATCTCCTTGGGTGCCACCGCCGCGCCGAGCTTCTTGCGCGCATGACCGAGCAGCTCCTTGCGCAGCGCCTCCGAAGGCTCGAAGCCCTGCTTCAGCGACACGAAGGCCTTCACCACCTCGCCGACCATGTCGTCGGGCTTGCCGATGACGCCGGCCTCGGCCACCGCCGGATGCTCCATCAGCGCGCTCTCGACCTCGAAGGGCCCGATCAGGTGGCCGGCCGACTTGATCACGTCGTCGCTGCGGCCGACGAACCAGTAGTAGCCGTCGGCATCGCGCCGCGCCAGGTCGCCGGTCAGGTACCAGTCGCCGGCGAAGCACTTGCGGTAGCGCTCCTCGTTGTTCAGGTAGCCGCGCAGCATCGATGGCCAACCACGCTTCAGGGCCAGTTCGCCCTCCTCGTCGGGCGCATCGACGAACTCCACGCCGCCGCCTTCGCGCGGACGCACGATCGCCGCCTCGACACCGGGCAAGGGCTTTCCCATCGAGCCGGGCTTGATGTCGAGCGCGGGAAGGTTGGCGATCATGATGCCGCCGGTCTCGGTCTGCCACCAGTTGTCGTGGATCGGCTTGCCGAGCACGTCGCGGCCCCACCACACCGCCTCGGGATTGAGCGGCTCGCCCACGCTGGCGACGAAGCGCAGGCGGGGGAAGGAAAAACCGCGCGCCAGCTCCGGCCCGGCCTTCATCAGCATGCGGATCGCGGTGGGGGCGGTGTACCAGACGCTGACCCGCTGCTCCTGCAGGATGCGGTACCAGCGCTCGGCATCGAAGTCGGCCACGTCGACGATGGAGCTCACGCCGTGCAGCAGCGGCGCGACGATGCCGTAGGAGGTGCCGGTGACCCAGCCGGGGTCGGCGGTGCACCAGAAGATGTCGCCATCATGCAGATCGAGCGCGTAGCGGCCGGTCGCCCAGTGGGTGAGGACCGCGCCATGCACGTGCATGGCACCCTTGGGCGTGCCGGTGGTGCCGCTGGTGAAGTGCAGCAGGGCGAGGTCTTCGGGCCGGGTCGCCACCGTCTCGAACGTGTCCGCGGCCTGCGCCATCAGCATCGCGAGGTCCTGGGTGGCGGGGATGGCCGTCGCGCCATCCTCCTCACCCACCAGCAAGACATGGCGCAGGCTCGGCAGGCGATCACGCAGCTTCGCCACCTTGCGCTCGTACAGCAGGTCGGTGGTGACCAGCACTGCCCCCTCGCCGATGCCGATCCGGGTCGCGATCGGCTCCGGGCCGAAGGCGGAGAACAGCGGCGACACCACACAGCCCGCCTTCAGGCCGCCGAGCACCGCGATGTACAGCTCCGGGATGCGCCCGGTCAGCACGAAGACACGCTCGCCGCGCCGCACGCCCAGGGTCCGCAGCACGTTGGCGAAGCGGCTGGTGAGGCGCGACAGCTCGCCGTAGCCGACATCACGGAGCGAGTTCTCACCGAGGAAACGGAAGGCGATGCGCTCGCGCAGCGGGCCATGCGCGTGGCGCTCGACCGCCTCATGGGCGATGTTGAGCCCGCCGCCGGGCAGCCCCGCCAGCTCGGCGCGCGCCGCGTCCCAGGAGAAGCCGGCACAGGTCGCGGCGTAGTCGGCAAGATTGGGCGGCACGGCCAGATCGGCGGCCGTCTTGTGGATGATCGCGGGGCGCTGCATCGCCTTCTCCTCACCATCGTCTTCATCGTCGCATGGCAGCGACGGCTTCGCGTCGGCCACCTCCCCGGTTTCTTTTTAGGCCAGCAGGGCCGCCTCGGCCATGCTGCCGAAGCCCGGGCCGCGCATGAGGAGGCCCATCGCCGCCGTTTCGACGTCCCCCTTGCGATGAATGCAGCGGCGCAGCGCCTCGTTACGGCCGATCACCCGCCCGGCGCAACAGCCCCGGCTTGCGGCAGCTCGGCCACCAGGCAATCGGTGGTGAGGATCAGGCCCGCCACCGAGGCCGCATTCTGCAGCGCACTGCGCGTGACCTTGCACGGGTCGAGCACGCCCATCGCGATGAGGTCGCCGTATTCCTCGGTCGCGGCATTGAAGCCGAACGCGCCGCTGCCCGCCGCCACCTGGTCCAGCACCACGGAAGGTTCCAGGCCGCCGTTGGCGACGAGCTGGCACAGCGGCTCCTCCACCGCGCGCAGCACGATCTGGATGCCGCAGTCCTCGTCGTGGTTGGCGCCATGCAGCACGCCCAGCGCCGCGCGCGCGCGCAACAGCGCCACGCCGCCGCCGGGCAGGATGCCTTCGGCCACCGCGGCGCGTGTCGCATGCAGCGCGTCCTCGACACGCGCACGGCGCTCCTTCATCTCGGACTCGGTGGCCCCACCCACCTTCACCACCGCCACGCCGCCGGCCAGGCGCGCGATGCGCCTCTCCGGGCCCTCGCGCTCGAAGTCGGAGCGCGTGCCCTCGAGCTCGGCGCGGATGCGGGCGATGCGGGCCTCGATCAGCGCGTGCGCGCCGCCGCCGCCCACCAGCGTGCAGCGGTCCTTGTCCACCTCGATGCGGCGCGCGCTGCCCAGCTCGGCCGCGGTGGCGTGTTCCAGGCCGATCCCGGTCTCGCCGCCGACCAGCGTGGCGCCGGCCAGCACCGCGATGTCCTCGAGCATGGCGCGGCGGCGCTCGCCGAACTCCGGCGCCTTCACCGCGCAGGCCTTCAGCGTGCCGCGCGCGGCGTTCACCACCAGCAGCGCCAGCGCCTCGCCCTCGACTTCCTCGGCGATGATCAGCAAGGGCCGCCCGCTGCGCGCCACGACCTCGAGCACCGGCAGCAGCTCGGCCACGGCGCCGATCCTGCGGTCGCACACGAGGATGACGGCATCCTCGAGCACGACGCGCGCACCCTCGGTGTTGATGAAATAGGGCGACAGGTAACCACGGTCGAACTGCATGCCCTCGACCACGTCCAGCGTGCTCGCGAGGCCCGAGCCCTCCTCCACGGTGATCACGCCGTCCTTGCCGACGCGCTCCATGGCGTCGGCGATCAGCTCGCCGATGGCAGCGTCGTTGTTGGCCGAGATGCTCGCCACCTGGGCGATCTCGGTGCGCGTCCCGCACGGCCGCGCCATCGCCTTCAGCGCGCCGACGAGCGCGTCGACAGCCTTGTCGACGCCGCGCTTCAGATCCATCGGGTTCATGCCCGCGGCGACGTGCTTCATGCCCTCGCGCACGATGGCCGCAGCCAGCAGGGTCGCGGTGGTGGTGCCGTCGCCCGCCACTTCGGAAGTGCGCGCCGCCACCTCCCGCACCAGTTGGGCGCCCATGTTCTCGAAGGGATCGGCGAGCTCGATCGCGCGCGCGACCACGACCCCGGAGTTGATCACGATCGGCGGCCCATAGGGCTGCTGCAGCAGCACGGTGCGCGCGCGCGGCCCCAGCGTCTCCTTCACCGCATCGGCCAGCAGGGACACGCCGCGCAGGATGCGGTGGCGCGCGTCGTCGCGGAAAAGCAGTTGTCTGGCGGTCATCGTCTCCTCCCTGTTCGGCCTCGCCGCGCGGATCACCGTGAAAATCTACTCCTGTTCCGCGGGCAATGGCGAGGCGACCAGGGGGCGAGCAGAACGCGGACGGCGCGGGGGCGAAGGGCAGCGCTGCGCGCGCAGACGCCGATCGGCCGATGGCAGCCCATCGAGCGCCGCGCCTCAGAACGCCACCGCGACCCCGAAATGCAGCCGCAGGCTGCGTTCCTGGTGGCCCCAGGCGAGATCGATCGCGAGCGGGCCCGCCGGGCTGCGCCAGCGCGCGCCGACGCCGTAGCCGACGCGAAGATCGTAGTCCGCGCGGGTATCGGCGGCATCCCCCGCATCGACGAAGACGGCCGCACCCCACTGCGGCCGGAACCAGCGCACGTACTCGGCGCTCGCGGTCGCCAGGTAGCGGCCGCCGACGGTCGCGTCGCCCTCCTTCACGCCCAGGCTCTGGTAGTCGTAGCCGCGCACCGACTGCGCGCCGCCGGTGCGGAAGAGGAAGTCCTGCGGCACGCCCTCGCGGCTGTCGGCCAGGGTCACGCCAGCCTCGCCGCGCAGGATGAACACGTCGGTGCCGCGCACCGGCTGGTAGCGCGCGACGCGCGAGTAGAAACGCAGGAAGTCCTGGTCGGAGAATAGCGTCTTGCTGCCGCCGCCGACCTGGAACTCGAGCACGTAGCCGCGGGTGGGGTCGAGCAGGTTGTCGACCGCGCGCTTCTTCCAGGTCCAGTTGGCGCTCAGGGTGTTGGTCGAGCGCGAGGGCGCGCCGGCCGGTTCGATGTTCTCGTGCTGCAGGCGCAGCGCGAGCTGGGTCTCGATGTCGCCGCGCAGCGTGGTGCGCGCGGCGCCGAGCGCCTGCGAGTCGATCTTGAGCCCTTCGAGGTCGCTGGCCTCGTAGAGCGCGCCGAAGCTGTCGCGGTCGCGCCCGCGCGGCGGCAGGAAGACGTCGGCGAACAGCGCCTGGCGGCGCTCCTCGATGCGCAGGCCGGAGGACAACTCCCAGCCGCGCTTGCGCAGGTTGGCGTCGCGATAGCTGAACTCGACGCGCGCGCCGGTGTTGGTCGAATAGCCCGCCCCCACCCCGGCATAGCGCGGCAGTGCTTCGGTGACCTTGACCCGCACCGGCACCGCTGCGGACAGCGTCGGGTCGCGCTCGATGTCGACGATCACCGAACCGAAGTGCGGGGTGTTCTGCAGTCCGGTCTGAAAGGCAAGCAGCTCCTCGCGGTCGTAGGGCGCACCGGGCTTGAGCCGGCTGTAGCGCTCGACGAGATCGGTCGGCAGATGCTCCAGGCCCTGCACGTCGAGCTCGCCAAGGTAGAAGCTCGGTCCGCTGTCGATGCGCACCCGCAGCGTGGCACGCGCGCTCTCCGGGTCGATCTCGGCGCGGCTGGCCACGATGCGCGCCGCGGCGTAACGGCGCGCCGCGACCGCATCGAGCAGCGCCTGCTTGGCGCCGTCCCAGCCGCCCTGGCTGAAGGGCGCGCCGACCGGCAGGCTCCAGCCCGCGCGCAGCAGGTCGAGGTACTCGCTGCCGCCCGGCCCGGAGGTGGCGATCTCGCCGACGAACTGCAGCTCGACCTGCGCGATCTCGGTGCGCGGACCGGGTTCCACCTCCAGCACCCAATTGCGCGCGTCGCTGCGATCGAAGCGCACCCGCGGCGAGAAGTAGCCCTCGGTGGCGAGCAGGCCCGCCACCTCGCGACGCGCCCGCCGGGTCATCGCCGAGCGGTCGGCCTGCTCCTCGGGCAGTTCGAGCGCCTCCTGGCGCAGCAGGCGCACGTGGCGCTCGAGCAGCGGTCGCACCTCGTCGGGCGCCTGCAGGCGCACCTCCAGGGTCTCCTGCGCCAGCGCGCCACCCCCCGCGAACGCGAGGGCCAGCGCGAGGAAGCGCAGCCCCCGGCGCAGCGGGTGTCGCACTCCCGAGCGCACCCGCTCAGTCCTCCTGGTGGTAGCCCGCGACGCGCTCGACCTCGTTCTTCGAGCCGAGGATCACCGGCACGCGCTGGTGCAGCCGGTCCGGCATCACGTCGAGGATGCGCTCGCGCCCGGTGGAGGCCGCGCCGCCAGCCTGCTCGACCAGCATCGCCATCGGGTTGGCCTCGTACATCAGGCGCAGCTTGCCGCCCTTGCTGCGACACTTCTCGTCCATCGGGTACATGAACACGCCGCCGCGGGTGAGGATGCGATGCACGTCTGCGACCATCGAGGCCACCCAGCGCATGTTGTAGTCCTTGCCGAGCGGACCTTCCTTGCCCTGCACCATCTCGGCGACGTAGCGCTTGACCGGCGCCTCCCAGAAGCGCGCATTGGATGCGTTGATGGCAAATTCCTGGGTATCGACCGGGATGGTCATGAAGGGCTGGGTGTAGATGAAGCTGCCCATCTCGCGGTCGAGCGTGAATCCGTGCACGCCCTGCCCCACGGTGAGCACGAGCTGGGTGGCAGGACCATACACGGCGTAGCCGGCCGCGACCTGCTCGCGACCGGGCTGCAGGAAGCTCTCCTCGGTGGGCTCCGTGCCGCCCGGCGGATTGCGCAGCACCGAGAAGATGGTGCCGACCGAGATGTTGACGTCGATGTTGGACGAGCCGTCGAGCGGATCGAAGAGCAGCAGGAAGCCGCCCTTGGGCAGGTCGAAGGGGATCTGGCAGATGGTCTCGACTTCCTCCGAGGCCATGCCGGCGAGATGGCCGCCCCACTCGTTGGCCTGCAGCAGGATCTCGTTGGCGATGACGTCGAGCTTCTTCTGCGCCTCGCCCTGGACGTTGTCGGTGCCGGCCTCGCCGAGCACGCCGGCGAGCGCGCCCTTGGAGACGTTGACGCTGATCGCCTTGACCGCGCGAGCGACGACCTCGATCAGCAGGCGCAGGTCGGCGGTGATGCGGCCGGCGCGCTGCTGCTCGATGAGGAACTGGGTAAGGGTGACTCGGCGCATGACAAGGCTCCATGACATTGAACGAAACGGACAAGGCGGGATTATCGCGGTTCCGCGCCACGAGCGCACGGGCCGTGATGCCCGAAACCGCGAGACTGCTGCCGCAGCCGCCGAGGCGCTATCATCGGCACCCCCAACCCGCTTTTCCACTTCATGCACGTCATGGTTCTCGGCGCCGGCCTGTCCGGCGTCACGACCGCCTGGTACCTGACCCGCGCCGGCTTCCAGGTCAGCCTGGTCGACCGCCAGCCCGGCGCCGGACTGGAGACCAGCTTCGCCAACGGCGGGCAGATCTCGATCAGCCATCCCGAGCCCTGGGCCAACCCCGGCGCACCCGCGCAGGTGCTGCGCTGGCTCGGACGCGCGGACGCGCCGCTGAAGTTCCGCCCGCACCGCGCCCTTGCGCAGTGGACCTGGGGCCTGCGTTTCCTGCTCGAATGCCTGCCCGCACGGGCGCACCGCAACACCGTCGCGATCGCCGCGCTCGCGCTCGCCAGCGGGCAGCGACTGCGTGCGCTGCGCGCCGAACTCGGCCTCGAATACGACCAGCTCGAGCGCGGCATCCTGCACCTGTTCTACAGCCGCGGGGAGTTCGCCAAGGCCCCCGCGCGCGCTGCGCAGCTGCGCGCCTTCGGTATCGCGGCCGAGGTGCTGGACCGCGATGCCTGCCTGGAACGCGAGCCCGCGCTGGCCACGTGCGCCGGCAGCCTGGCCGGCGGGATCTTCGCCCAGGGCGACGAATCGGGCGACGCGCACAAGTTCACCCGCGCGCTCGCGCACAGGCTGGAAGAAGGTGGTGTGGTCCTGCACCGGGAGACCGAGGTGAGCGCGCTCGAGACCGGATCCGGCGGCCGGGTCGTGGGCGCGCGCGTGCGCCGCGCGGACGGCAGCGTCGACAGCCTGCGCGCGGACGCCTGCGTGCTCTGCCTGGGCAGCCACGGCCCGCGCCTCGCCGCGCCGCTCGGCTTGCGGCTGCCGATCTACCCGGTCAAGGGCTACTCGATCACCGCACCGGTACTCGAGCCCGCGCTCGCACCCTACGTGAGCCTGACCGACGAGTCGCGCCGGATCGTGTGCTCGCGCCTGGGCGACCGCCTGCGCGTCGCCGGCACGGCGGAACTCGACGGCTTCGACACCACGATCCGCGCGGCGCGGATCGCGCCGATCATGGCGTGGGTGCAGGCGCGCTTCCCGCACGCGATCGATCTCGAACGCGCGGAACCCTGGGCCGGGTTGCGCCCCGCCACGCCGGGAAACGTGCCACTGATCGGACGCAGCGCGCGCCCCGGGCTATGGCTCAACACCGGCCATGGCACGCTGGGATGGACGCTGGCCTGCGGTTCGGCCGCCGCACTGGCGGATCTGATGAGCGGGCGCAGGCCGGAGGTGGCGTTTCCTTTCCTCGCGGCGGCGGAGGTCTAGCGCCGCGTGCGCCCGGCGACGCGTTGCGGCGGGCCGAACGCATCGCGGAGGAGGCCGCGTCAGGCCGCGCGCGCGGCCTCGCCGGCTGCC
>NZ_AMXD01000131.1 GCF_000310185.1 Thauera aminoaromatica S2
CCCCCCCCCAGCCGAGCCAGCCGAAATCGTCCGGGTTCTCGATACGCTCGGGCGGCAGCATCACCCAGTATTCATCGTTGGCGTCGTCCGGATCGAGACGGAAGCTCACCCAGAAGCCGTCCAGCGTCTTCCAGCGCGAGGCGAAGCGGGTATGGTCGCCGAGCTGCCGACGTACGTCGGCAGTGAGCAAGCGCAAGGGCCGGGTGTCGGCGAGCGGCGCGAGCTCGTCGGTGGCCTCGGCGGGATAGATGCGGATGCCTTCCAGGGCGGCGAGGTCGATCAGCAGATCCATGCGACGGTCGAAGTCGGCATTGATCAGCGCGGTGCGGGTGAGGTTGATCACCGAAACCACCATCTGCGCCACGTCGCGCGAGCGCGCCGGCTCCTGGAAGTAGCGGAAGATCTGCACCCAGCTGCCGAGGGCGACGATCAGCAGCAGCGCGACGAGCAGGAAGGTCTGCCAGAGCAGGGTGCTCGGCAGCAGGCGGGGCCGCGCCGGCCCGCCCGCTGCCTCGACCGTGCCCGCCATCAGTCCTCGCCGCCGGCCGGGGTGTCCGGCTGCCCGCCGTTGTCCTCGCCGCCCTTTTGCTCATCGGGCACGAAGACGTAGCCGAAACCCCACACGGTCTGGATGTAGCGCGGCTTGGCGGGATCGTCCTCGACCAGCTTGCGCAGGCGCGAGACCTGGACGTCGATCGCCCGGTCGAACACACCGTACTCGCGCCCGCGCGCGAGTTCCATCAACTTGTCGCGGGACAGCGGCTGGCGCGGGTGGGTTAGCAGCACCTTGAGCAGCGAGAATTCGCCGGTGGTGAGCTGAATCTCCTCGCCATCGCGGACAAGCACGCGGGTGCCCAGGTTCACCTTGACCCGGCCAAACGCGACGATCTCGTCCTCGGGGGTGGGCGCGCCCGGCAGGGTGTGGGGCTGGCGACGCATCACCGCCTGGATACGCGCCACCAGCTCACGCGGGTTGAAGGGCTTCGCGACGTAGTCGTCGGCGCCCATCTCCAGCCCGACGATGCGATCCACGTCGTCACCCTTGGCGGTGAGCATGATGACCGGGATCTGGTTCTCGGCCGCGCGCAGCCGGCGACAGATCGACAGCCCGTCCTCGCCGGGCAGCATCAGGTCGAGCACGATCAGGTCGTAATGCTCGCGGTGCAGGGCGCGATCCATCATCGGCGCATCGCCGACGGCCTTCACCGAAAAGCCTTGTTCCTGAAGGTATCGGGACAGCAACTCGCGCAGGCGCGCGTCGTCATCCACCACGAGAATGCGATAGCGGTTTTTCTGGTTCATGAACGGAATGCTAGCCTGACTCGCGGCAGGGTGCCAGCCTTCCCGGGGCCGGTCGCGGGGGGCTCCCGGTAAGCCTTCGTAAGGCGGGGACGGAGAGGCAATATCGGCTTACAAAGCAGTCGCGATCAGGCCCGCGAAGGCTTTGCGCACCGGGCGGTTTGCCGTAAGGTGCGGTCATCGCTTTCCTGCGTCGGTTCCGTGCCTCCTCGAGGCCGTAGGGGCCGACGTCGTGCTCTCATGACCCCTTTCCGCGTTTCCCGCGCCTTCCGGCATCCCGCGCAGCACCTTGCCTGCCGGCCGTGCGTGCGCGCTTACCTCGTTTGCGGCTTGCTGGCGTTCTTCGTCTTCGCGCCCACCACGGCCAGCGCGCAGCTACGCTTCATCGTCGGTGGAGAGGAGCAGGCGCAACGCTTGCGTCCGGCGGGAGCAGAGGACCGGCAGGAATGGCGCGACACCCTGAGCGACCAGCGCAACGAGCGCGAGGGCGCGCGCGAGCGCCGGCGCATGAGCGAGGAGGAGCGCAGCGACCTGCGGCGCCACATGCGCGACGCCGCGCGCGGCGCCTACCGCGAGGAATCGGGGCGCAAGCCGCAGCGCTGAGCACTCGGCAATCCGGCAGTCGGGATACCCGCACCCGCATGCGGTCGCGGTCTTCGTTCGCCCCTGTCGATGCCGCCGCGTGACAACCGCGGCCGCAACGAACCGGCGCGCTCCCGGTAGAATGGCGGCCCCATGAACATCCTCTCCATCGAAACCGCCACCGAACACGGCAGCGTCGCGTTGCTGCATGGTGACGAGCTGCTCGTCCGCCGCATCCAGGGCGCGGCCAATCACTCCGAGGCGGTGCTGCGCGACCTGCGCGAACTCCTTGCCGAGACCGGGCTCGCCGTGGCGCGGCTGGACGCGGTCGCCTTCGGCGCCGGTCCCGGTGCCTTCACCGGGCTGCGGCTGGCTTGCGGTGTCGCGCAAGGCATCGCGCTGGCAGCGGATCTCGGCGTGGCCGTGGTCGGCAGCCTGCAGGCGCTCGCGCTCCAGGTCGGCGCGCCGCGGGTGCTGGCGGCCACCGATGCGCGCATGGGCGAGATCTACTGGGCGAGCTTCGTGACCGACACCGAAGGGGTGCCGCAGCCGCAGGGCATGCCGCGCTGTTGCGCGCCGCTGGATCTCGAGCTGCCCCCCGGCGAGTGGAGCGCTGCCGGGTCGGCCTTCCGCGCCTGGCCGGAGGAACTCGAGGCGCGCACTGCAGGGCGTCTCGTCGCCTGCCAGCCCGACCTTCACCCGCGTGCGGAAGAGATTGCCCGCCTCGGGGCGATCCAGGCGCGCGAAGGCGGGCTGGTGGCCCCCGAGCAGGCCGCGCCGCTCTACGTGCGCGACAAGGTCGCCTTCACCACCGCCGAGCGACTCGCGCGCGGAGGGCGTGCCTGATGCTGGCGCTGGCCTTTGCGCCGATGGGCGAGGGAGACCTCGACTGGGTCGGCGCGCGCGAGGCGGAGCTCCATGCCCACCCCTGGTCGCGCGGCAATTTCGCCGACTCGCTGGCCAGCGGCTACGACGCCTGGATCCTGTCCTGCGACGGTGTCCCTTCCGGCTACGCGGTCGTGATGAACGTGCTCGACGAAGCGCATCTGCTCGACATCGGCATCGTCGGCGAGCTGCAGGGCAGGGGGCTGGGCAAGCGCTTCCTCGACTGGCTGGCCGAAGGGGCGAAGACGCGCGGCGCGCGGGATTTCTACCTCGAGGTGCGGCCTTCCAACGCCGCGGCGCTGCGCCTCTACGCGCGCAGCGGCTTCGTCGAGATCGGTCGCCGGCGCGGGTATTACCCCGCGGCGGGTGGGCGCGAGGACGCGATCGTGATGAGGCGGGCGCTGTGATGTCGCCGCGCCTGTCCTCCCGCCGCGACGCGGTGCTGCGCGAGATGGGGCTCGGCCCGATCTGGCGCCTGCGCACGCGGAAGGCGGAGGTCTCCGAAGCGGATGATGCGGAGCGTGAAGCGGCCGAGCCTGCATCGACCGAAACCGACGCGACCGCCTCGCCCCGGGTCGAGGTGCCGCGTACGCCGAATCCTCCGCCAGCCGCACCGGCCCCGGCTGCCGGACCGCGATCGAGCGTTGCGTTCCAAGCCGGCCCGCACCGTGCCGCGCGCCCCCAGCCCGCGGCCGCTTCGACGCCCGCAGCCGTTCGCAGTGCGCCTGCGGCGCCGGATCCGGCTCGCGGCGCCCGCATCTCCACGCTCGAATGGGACGCGCTCGAAGCCGAGATCCGCGATTGCAAGGCCTGTGGGCTGTGCGAGCGCCGCAAGCAGGCCGTGCCCGGCGTGGGCGACCGCCAGGCACGCTGGATGCTGGTGGGCGAGGCGCCGGGCGCGGAGGAGGACCAGCGTGGCGAGCCCTTCGTCGGCCAGGCCGGGCGCCTGCTCGACAACATGCTCGCGGCGATCGGGCTGAAGCGCGGAGAAGACGTCTATATCGCAAATGCGGTCAAGTGCCGACCGCCACACAACCGCACTCCAGAACGCGGCGAGATCGCCGCCTGCCAGCCGTATCTCGATCGCCAGATCGCGCTCGTGCAGCCGCAGCTGCTGGTCGCGCTCGGCCGTCCGGCCGCCCAGGCCCTGCTCGATCGCGAGATCGCAATCTCGGCCGCGCGCGGCAAGCGCTTCGAGCGCGCGGGCACTCCGGTCGTGGTCACCTACCATCCGGCCTATCTGCTGCGCAATCCGCAGGACAAGGCCAAGGCATGGGAAGACCTCTGCTTCGCGCGCCGGCTGATCGCCGAGACGGGGTGAAGGCGGTGGCGGGGTGCCGGGCGGACCGGGGGCGAAGGCCGCCCGGCCTCAGTGCGGGCGATCCTCGAGCAGCGCCACGTTGTCGAACTCGCGCTGGTTGGCCTCGTGGCGGCGCTTCACCAGCAGCATGGTGCCGGCGACAAAGAGCCCGAACAGCACGATCACGGTGTTGATCGACAGGCCGAGCACGATCAGCAGCGCATAGGTGCCGGTCATCATCAGGATCGACAGGTTCTCGTTGAAGTTCTGCACGGCGATCGAGTGCCCGGCGCCCATCAGGATGTGGCCGCGGTGCTGCAGCAGGGCGTTCATCGGCACCACGAAGAAGCCTGCCAGCCCGCCCACGATCACCATCAGCGCCATCGCGACCCAGGCCTCGGTGACGCCGACCATGATCATCACTCCGAGGCCCATGGCGATGCCGAGCGGGATCACGTTCACCGCGCGCCGGAGCGTGATGTAGCGCGCCGCCAGCACCGCGCCGGTGGCCACGCCGAGCGCCACCACGCCCTGCAGCATCGAGGCCTGCGACAGGTTCATGCCCAGGTTGTGCTCGGCCCACTTGATCACGATGAACTGCAGCGTCGCGCCTGCGCCCCAGAACAGCGTGGTGACCGCGAGCGAGATCTGCCCGAGCTTGTCGCGCCAGAGCAGGCGCAGGCAGTGGTTGAAGTCGTGCAGCAGGTAGAGCGGATTGCTCTTGAGCGGCTTGTGGTCCACCCCGGTGTCGGGGATGTACATGTTGAAGATCGCCGCCACCAGGTACAGGGTGCCGACCACCAGCACCGCCGCGCCGAAGGCCGAGCCGGCGCCGGGCAGGCCCAGCCCCATCAGCCAGGTGGAGACGTCGCCACGGATCATGATCCCGCCGATCACGGTGCCGACGATGATCGCCGCCACCGTGAGGCCCTCGATCCAGCCGTTGGCCACCACCAGCAGGCGGTGGGGCAGATACTCGGTGAGGATGCCGTACTTCGCCGGCGAGTAGGCCGCCGCGCCCAGTCCGATCACCGCGTAGGCGAAGAGTGGATGCGTACCCAGGAAAAGCATCAGGCAGCCGCCGATCTTGATCGTGTTGCTGATCAGCATCACTCGCCACTTGGGCATCGAATCGGCGAAGGCGCCGACGAAGGCGGCGAGCGCGACGTAGGAGACGGTGAAGAAGAGCTTGAGCAGCGGCTCGTATTCGGAGGGGGCCGCCATGTCCCGGAGCATGGCGATGGCGATGATCAGCAAGGCGTTGTCGGCCAGCGCGGAGAAGAACTGCGCTGCCATGATGATGTAGAAGCCGAGCGGCATCGTCGGGTCGCGGCGGAAGGTCGAAGCGCGGTTTATATCACGAAGCGGATTGCCCTGTGATGATCTCGCGCAGCGCTTGTGCGAGGGCGCGCAGATGCCCGTATGGCAACGGTTTGAGGCCGCAGCGAGCAGGTTCTCGGGATGAACGCGCAGGGATCCACCTGAATGCGCCGGTTTGTGCTTTAATTCACGTAAATAAAACGTACTTATCCACGCCATGGCAGATCGCAGACTCCAGGTTTTCCACGCGGTTGCGAAGCACGGCTCGTTCACCCGAGCCGCGGAACACCTCCACATGACGCAACCGGCCGTCACCTTCCAGATCAAGCAGCTCGAGGAACACTTCGACACCCGCCTGCTCGATCGCGGGCACGGCAAGATCACGCTCACCGCCGCGGGCGAGCTCGTGCTCGCCTACGCCGAGCGCATCCTCGGTCTGTCGGCCGAGCTCGACTCGCGCGTCTCCGAACTCACCGACGAGCTCGCCGGCCAGCTGCGCATCGGCACCAGCACGACGATCGCCGCCTACTGGCTGCCGCAGGTGCTGGAGAGCTTCAAGCGCCGCTACCCCGGCGTGCTGCCGCGCGTGGTGGTCGGAACCTCCAAGCTCACCGAGGATCGCGTCGCCGCGCGCGATCTCGACCTCGGCCTCATCGAGATCGCCACCGAGCAGCCCAGCATCGAACGCCGCAGCGCCGCGCGCGACGACCTCCTGGTGATCTGCAGCCCCGGCCACCCGCTGGCGAAGTTCAAGGAGCTCACCGCCCGCGACCTGGTCGGCCACCCCTTCATCGACCGCGACCCTGGCAACGGCATCCGCCAGATCGCCGACGAGTTCTTCGAGGCCGCCGGCATCGCCGGCAGCCAGATCACCCTGTGCGCCGAACTCGGCAGCCTCGCCGCGGTCAAGCAGCTCGCGGCCGCGGGCCTCGGCTTCGCGATCGCCTCCGGGCGCGCGATCCGGCGCGACGTGGAAGAGGGCAGGCTGGTGGCGATCCCGCTGCAGCCGCGGCTGCACACCCCGCTCGAGGTCATCCTGCCACGCGACAAGTTCCGCTCGCGCCTGATCAACGCCTTCGCCGACCACGTCTGCGAGGAGTTCGCCCGCATCGCGACCGAGCAGGACTGATTCCCCGCAAGTTTTTGCTCCGGCCGCGGCCGGGGCCCTGACGCAGTTACGGAAGACCCTGATGGCACGGCAGAAATCCGCTTTCGTCTGCACCGAATGCGGTGCGCAGGCCGTGCGCTGGCAAGGCCAGTGCCCGCAGTGCCAGGCCTGGAACACCCTTGTCGAAACCGTGCTCGAGCCCGCAGCGCCGGCTGCGGGCAGCCGCTTCGCCGCGCTCGCCGGCGAGACCAGCCGGCTGCAGCCCCTGTCCGCGCTCGAACCCCGCGAAGAACCCCGCCAGCCCACCGGTCTCGACGAGTTCGACCGCGTGCTCGGTGGCGGCCTGGTCGCCGGCGGCGTGGTGCTGATCGGCGGCGACCCGGGTATCGGAAAATCCACCCTGCTGCTGCAGGCGCTCTCCAACCTGGCCGCGACGAGTGCGTCGGCTGGCAGCGAGGGCGCGACGGGCAAGGGCACCAAGGCGGGCGGCGTCATCTACGTCAGCGGCGAGGAGTCGGGCGAGCAGGTCGCGCTGCGTGCCCAGCGCCTGCAGTTACCGCAGTCGCCCCTGCAGATGCTCGCCGAGATCAACCTCGAACGCATCCTCCACACCCTGCGCGAGGCGCGCCCGCGCGTGGCGGTCATCGACTCGATCCAGACCGTCTATTCCGAGACCCTGCAGTCCGCCCCCGGCTCGGTCGCCCAAGTGCGCGAATGCGCCGCCCAGCTCACCCGCTTTGCCAAGCAGAGCGGAACCAGCCTGATCCTGGTCGGCCACGTCACCAAGGACGGCACGCTCGCCGGCCCGCGCGTGCTCGAGCACATCGTAGACACCGTGCTGTACTTCGAGGGCGACACGCACTCCAGCTTCCGCCTGATCCGCGCCTTCAAGAACCGCTTCGGCGCGGTCAACGAGCTCGGCGTGTTCGCCATGACCGAGCGCGGCCTGCGCGGTGTGTCCAATCCCTCCGCGATCTTCCTGTCGCAGCACTCGCAGCAGGTCGCCGGCAGCTGCGTGCTGATCACCCAGGAGGGCACGCGCCCGCTGCTGGTCGAGGTGCAGGCCTTGGTCGATTCGTCGCAGAGCCCCAACCCGCGCCGGCTGTCGGTGGGCCTGGAGCAGAACCGCCTGGCGATGCTGCTCGCGGTCATGCACCGTCACGCCGGCGTGGTCTGCTTCGACCAGGACGTTTTCGTGAATGCGGTCGGCGGCGTCAAGATCACCGAGCCGGCCGCCGACCTCGCGATCCTGTTCGCGATCGTCTCCTCGCTGCGCGACCGCCCGCTTCGGCGCGGCCTCGCGGTGTTCGGCGAGGTCGGTCTCGCCGGCGAGATCCGGCCCGCACCGCGTGGCCAGGAGCGCCTGAAGGAAGCCGCCAAGCTCGGCTTCGACACCGCCATCGTTCCGCGCGCCAATGCGCCGAAGCATCCGATCGAGGGCCTGAAGGTGATCGCGGTCGAGCGCGTGGAGGAGGCCCTGGAGCAGTTGCGCGGGTTGTAAGCGGGAAGGTAAGTCGCATCCCTGTACGAGCGCCGTCAGGCGCGAATGCAGCGTCGACCGTCCCACCCACGTCGATTCCCCGCACGCAGGAATCGCGGCTCGCGCCGCTCCCACACGACACCCGCAAGCGCGCCGTTTCTTGCAGGAGCGCCGCCAGGCGCGAATGCGGCGTCGGCCGTCCCACCCACGTCGATAATGAGTCCGCCGAGTTCGCGGCTTGCGCCGCTTCTACAGGTCGGGGAGCCAGGCCGTGAAGGCCGCGATGGCGGCGCGCAGGTTGGCGTTGGCGGAGGGGGCTGGCGCGGTGCCGAGCTCCCATGAGTCACCGCGGATGGCGAGCAACCAACTGGGCGGCGCGGGCCGGCCCTCGAGGTCCTCGAACACCTGTAGCACGCTCTGCGGCGAGACCGAGTGGGTGGTGAAGCTGTCGTCGCGGGCCGCTGCGATCGGCTGGAATTCGAAAGGCGGCCGTGCCGTACCGGATGCATCGACGAACAGGATCCGGCTACGGCGACGCAGATCCAGCGCATGCTCGACCTGGAGCTGGAAATCGGTCAGGCACTCGATCCCCGGCAGCTTCATCGCCTCGACCGCCTCCACGAACAGCGGCCCGAGCGCGTCGTCGCCGCGGCTCGGATTTCCCCATCCGAAGACCAGCACCGGCGCGCTCATGCCTTGTATTTCCGGTCCAGCTCCGTGCCCTCGGCATCCACCAGCGTGACCTCCAGCGGCATCTGCCCGAGCGCGTGGGTGGCGCAGGACAGGCAGGGGTCGAAGGCGCGGATGGCGACCTCGATGTGGTTGAGCAGTCCCTCGGTGATCTCCTGGCCGTGGAGGTATTGCTTCGCGACCTCGCGCACCGCCGTGTTCATCGCCTGGTTGTTGTTGGTGGTGGAGACGATCAGGTTGGCCATGGTGACGAGGTCGTCGTCGCCCACCTGGTAGTGGTGGAAGAGGGTGCCGCGCGGGGCCTCGATCACGCCCACACCCTCGCGCCGGCGCTCGCCGCTCGTCATGAGCTCGGTGCCGGAGAGGTCGTCGTCGTGAAGCAGGTCCTTGATGGTCTCGGCGGCGAAGAGCATCTCGATCATGCGCGCCCAGTGGAAGGCCAGGCTGCCGTGCAGCGGCTTGCCGCCGGCGTACGCGACGAGTTCGCGGCGCTCGTGCTCGGCAAACGGCGTGGGGATACTGTCGCAGTTCTGCACGCGCGCGAGCGGGCCGACCTTGTACCAGCCCGCCTCCGGGCCCATCGACGTGAAGTAGGGAAACTTCATGTAGCTCCAGGGCTTGACCTCCTCGGTGATGAGGCGGTCGTAAGTCTGGTAGTCCACCTGGTCGAAGAGGATCCTGCCGTCGGCGTCCCTGGCGCGCAGCACGCCGTGGTAGAGGTCGAGGCTGCCGTCGGGCGCGACCAGGCCCATGAAGCTCGAGCGCACGGTGCCGAAGTGGTCGTAGAGCGCGCGGTCCTGCTGGTGGAGTTCCTTGATGATGCGCACCGCGTCGCGGCTCCAGGCGATCATCTGGTAGGCATCGGCGAGCAAGCGCTTGCGTTCGTCGGCGCTCAGCGCGCGATTGACGCCCCCCGGTACCGCGCCGGTGCCATGCACGCGCTTGCCGGCGGTGAGGCGGATCACCTCCTGGCCGAACTTGCGCAGCAGGATGCCTTTCTTCGCGATGTCCGGGTATTGCTGTGCCACGCCGACGATGTTGCGCCGACCGAGCTCGGAGCCGAAGCCGAACAGCAGGTCGGGCGAGGACAGGTGGAAGAAGTGCAGCGCGTGCGACTGCAGGATCTGGCCGTAGTGCATCAGGCGGCGCATCTTGTCGGCGGTCGGCGTGACGCGTGCGGCGCCGACGACGAGGTCGAGCGCCTTGCTCGCGGCGAGGTGGTGCGACACCGGGCAGATGCCGCACAGGCGCTGCACCATCACCGGCACTTCCCAGTACGGTCGCCCCTGGATGAAGCGCTCGAAGCCGCGGAACTCCACGATGTGCAGGCGCACCTGGTGCACCTTGTTGTCCTCGTCGAGCAGGATGGTGACCTTGCCGTGGCCTTCCACGCGCGAGACGGGGTCGATTGCGATACGGCGCAAGGTATCGCTGGCGACTGTGGCGGTTTCGAGTTGAAAGCTCATTTGGATATCGTCGTCAGTGAGAGGCTCGCGGCTTGCGCCGCTCCTGCCGAAAAGCGAGGTGCTCGAGCTTCCTGCAGGAGCGGCGCGAGC
>NZ_AMXD01000132.1 GCF_000310185.1 Thauera aminoaromatica S2
GCCGCGGCGATGCCGCAGCGCCCGCCTGCGCCGGTGGCGACCCCCGAGCCGCGCCGCCCCTCCGCCGACGAAGAGGCCCGCCTGCGCGCGCTCATCGAGGGCAAGGCCTCGCCCGCGCGTGGAGACAGCTACGTGCTGCAGATCGGTGCCTTCAGCGACGCCGTCAAGGCCGCCAGGCTGGTCGATGATCTGCGCGCGCGCGGCTTCCCGGCCTACACCGAGCGCGCCGGCAACGTGATGCGGGTGCGTGTCGGTCCGGTGGCCGGTCGCGCCGAGGCGGACGCCACCGCGGCCCGCCTCAAGGCCGCCGGACACCCGGCGGTCCTGCAGCCGCGCTGACTTCCCGGATCATGACCGTCTTCGACTACGTCTTTCTCGGCCTGCTCGCCTTCTCCGCGCTCATCGGCATGTGGCGCGGCCTGGTCAGCGAGGTCATGGCGGTGCTCGCGTGGGCGGCAGCGCTCTTCGCCGCGTGGCGCTATAACGAAGAAGCGGCCGGGGTCTTCACCGGCATGATCGTCGAGCCGATGTGGCGCCAGGTCGCGGGTGGTGCGCTGGTCGTGGTCGGGGTGCTGATCCTCGCCGCGTTGCTGCGTTACCTGTTGCGCGAGTTGCTGCGCGCCGCCGGGCTGGGCGCCACCGACCGCTTCTTCGGCGCGCTCTTCGGCATCGCGCGCGGGCTGGCGGTCGCCTTCGTGGTGGTGCTGATCGGCGGGCTCGCCGGCGTTTCCAAGGAGCCGTGGTGGCGCGACGCGCTGTTCGCGGCGCCGCTGGAGTCGGCGGTGATCGCCGCCAAACCCTGGCTGCCTGCAGAGGTAGCCGACAAGATTCGATTCAGATAGGCCTCAATCCATGTGCGGAATTCTCGGTGTCGTCGCCACCTCCCCGGTCAACCAACTGCTCTATGACGGCCTCCAGGTGTTGCAGCACCGCGGCCAGGACGCGGCGGGCATCGCCACCTCGGAGGGCGGGCGTTTCCACATGCACAAGGGCTCCGGCCTCGTGCGCGACGTGTTCCGCACGCGCAACATGCGCAATCTCCAGGGCAACTGGGGTATCGGCCATGTGCGCTACCCGACCGCGGGCTCGGCCTACAACGCCGCCGAGGCGCAGCCCTTCTACGTCAACTCGCCCTTCGGCCTGTTGCTGGCGCACAACGGCAACCTGACCAACTCGGAAGCGCTCAAGCGCGAGATGTTCCTGTCCGACCTGCGCCACATCAACACCAGCAGCGACTCCGAGGTGCTGCTCAACGTCTTCGCACACGAGCTGCAGGCTGCCTGCAAGGGGCTCAAGATCGACGAGGAGGCCATCTTCACCGCGGTCGCCGGCGTGCATCGGCGCTGCCGCGGCGCCTACGCGGTGGTGGTGATGATCGCCGGCTACGGTCTGCTCGCCTTCCGCGACCCTTACGGCATCCGCCCCCTGGTGATCGGCCGCAACGACTGCGAGGCCGGCACCGAGTGGCTGGTGGCCTCGGAGTCGGTGGCGGTGGACGTGCTCGGCTTCCGCCTGCTGCGCGACGTCGCGCCGGGCGAGGCGGTGCTGGTCGATACCGCCGGCCGCTTCCACAGCCGCCAGTGCGCCGCGCGCACGGTGCATGCGCCGTGCATGTTCGAGTTCGTCTACCTGGCACGGCCGGATTCGATCATCGATGGCGTGTCGGTGTACGAGTCGCGCATGAAGATGGGCGAGTTCCTCGCCGACAAGATGCGCCGCACCATGCCCAACGTGCACATCGACGTGGTGATCCCGATCCCCGACTCCAGCCGCCCCTCGGCGATGCAGATGGCCGACCGGCTCGACCTGCCCTTCCGCGAGGGCTTCGTCAAGAACCGCTACATCGGCCGCACCTTCATCATGCCCGGCCAGGCCACGCGCCGGAAGTCGGTACGCCAGAAGCTCAACACCATCCATCAGGAGTTCAAGGGCAAGAGCGTGCTGCTGGTCGACGACTCCATCGTGCGCGGCACGACCAGCAAGGAGATCGTCAACATGGCGCGCGAGGCGGGGGCCACCAAGGTCTATCTCGCCTCGGCCGCGCCGCCGGTGCGCTACGCCAACGTCTACGGCATCGACATGCCCACGCGCGGCGAGCTGATCGCCTCCGACCGCAGTGAAGAGGAGATCTGCCGCGAGATCGGCGCCGACGGCCTCATCTACCAGGACCTCGACGACCTCAAGGCCTCGGTGCGTGCGCTCAATCCCTCGCTGCAGTTCTTCGAGACCTCGTGTTTCGACGGCCACTACATCACCGGCGACATCACCGTCGAGTACCTCAACGGCGTCGAGAACCAGCGCAGTGAAGCCAAGCCGGGCAAGAACGACCAGGATGACGGGGACGATGGCCAGCTCGACCTGAACCTCGCCTCCGACGCCGAGCACTGAGTCGCCCCCAAGACGAAACCAAGCACGACCACGATGAACCGCCCCCTTCCGCCCGAGCTTCACCCCGACACCCTGGCCGTGCGCGCCGGCACCGAGCGCACGCAGTTCCGCGAGCACGGCGAGGCGATGTACCTCACCTCGAGCTTCGTCTTCGACAGCGCCGCGCAGGCCGCCGCCTGCTTCTCGGGCGAGGAGGAGGGCTACGTCTACGCGCGCTTCTCCAACCCCACCGTGACCGCGATGCAGAACCGGCTCGCCGCGCTCGAAGGCGGCGAGGCCTGCATCGCCACCGCGTCCGGCATGTCCGCGATCCTGTCGCTGGCGATGGCGACCATGCAGGCGGGCGACCACGTGGTGGCCTCCAACGGGCTGTTCGGCGCCACCCAGCAGCTCTTCGGCGGCATCCTGTCGAAGTTCGGCATCGCCACCAGCTTCGTGCCGGCCACCGAGCTCGACGCCTGGCGCGCCGCGGTCACGCCGCGCACCAGGCTCTTCTTCACCGAGACGCCCTCCAACCCGCTCACCGAGGTCATCGACATCGCCGGCGTGGCGGCGATCGCGCGCGCGGCCGGAGTGATCTTCGCGGTCGACAACTGCTTCTGCACCCCGGCGCTGCAGCGCCCGCTGGAGCTCGGCGCCGACGTTGTCGTGCATTCGGCCACCAAGTACCTCGACGGCCAGGGCAGGGTGCTCGGCGGCGCGGTGGTCGGCAGCAAGGCGATCACCGACGAGGTGTTCAAGTTCCTGCGCACCGCCGGGCCGACCCTGTCGCCGTTCAACGCCTGGGTCATCCTCAAGGGCCTCGAGACGCTGCGCATCCGCATGGAAGCGCAGTCGGCGAGCGCGCTCGAGCTGGCGCGCTGGCTCGAGGCGCAGCCGGGCGTGGCGCGGGTGTACTACCCCGGGCTGGAATCCCACCCCCAGCACGTGCTGGCGATGCGCCAGCAAAAGAGCGGCGGCGCCATCGTCAGCTTCGACGTGAAGGGCGGCCGCGAGGCGGCCTGGAAGGTGGTCGACGCCACCCGCCTGATCTCGATCACCGCCAACCTCGGCGACACCAAGAGCACCATCACCCACCCCGCGACCACCACCCACGGCCGCATCAGCGCGGAGGCCCGCGCCACCGCCGGCATCGGCGACGGCCTGCTGCGCATCGCCGTCGGTCTGGAAGACGTCGACGACCTCAAGGCCGACCTCGCCCGCGGCCTGGCGGGCTGACGCGCGTCCGTCGCAGATATCACACCGGCCTCTGCCCGAAGCGTTCGAGCCTCCTGCAGGCGCGACGCAAGTCGTATGGGTTCCTGTAGGAGCGACGCAAGTCGCGATGCGCGGCGCCGATGCGGATCGCCGTCATTTCAGCGCCCGATCGCGACTTGCGTCGCTCCCACGGAAAACCCGCCACAGCCCGGGCCTGTATGTAGGAGCGACGCAAGTCGCGATCCAGCGCGCATCCAAGCAAGACATCGCGCCGGAAAACGCCACCGGAACCATCCCTGGCCTGCCGCACTCGCGACCAAGCCTGCGTCGCCTTCAGGCCTCGCCGTCCAGATCCTCGAACGCCTCCGCCGGCGACAGCGTCATGTCCACGCTCTCCAGGCGCAGGGCGGGCCCGTCGCCTTCGCTCTCGAGCAGGATCCAGTGCCCGGCGTCGCGGCGGTACAGCTCGAGGCGGCGCTGATCGACGTCGACCAGCAGGTATTCCTGCAGATCCGCCAGCTTTCGATAAGCGGCGAACTTGATCCCGCGGTCGCAGGCGGCGGTGGAGTCCGACAGCACCTCCACCACCAGGCGCGGATGCTCGATCGCCAGCTCGGCGCGGCGGTCGCGCTCATCGCAGGTGACCATCACGTCCGGGTAGAAATAGGCGTCCGCATCGGCGACGAAGAGCTTCATGTCGGAAACGAACGTGTCGCAGCGTGAGCCCTTGAGGTGCGCGCGCAGTCGACTCGCGACAGCCAACGCGGCCAGCGCATGCCCTCGCCTCACCCCCACCATCGCGAATACCTCGCCGGCCAGATACTCGTGCTTGTCCGGCTGCGCGGCCTCCCAGTCGAGGTAGGCCTGCCGATTCAGTGTCGCGGCTTCCTGTGCGTGTCCCATTGCGAAGCTCCAGTCGATGTCCCGCCATTGTGGGCGAGGAGGGCGGCGGCTTCAACGCTACACGCGTGCAAGGCCGCGGATCCCCGGCTGCCGATCGCGCCCGATCCCCATGGCATCATGTCTGCCCCCACATCTTCCCGGACCCGCAACCCATGAAGACCATCGGCCTGCTCGGCGGCATGAGCTGGGAATCCACCGTGCCCTACTACCGCCAGATCAACGAAGCGGTGAAGGCCCGCCTTGGCGGCCTGCACTCGGCCAGGATCGTGCTGTACAGCGTCGACTTCGCCGAGATCGAGCGCCTGCAGCACGCCGGCGACTGGGACGCCGCCGGCGCCGTGCTCGCCGCGGCCGCGCAGGCGCTGGAGCGCGCCGGTGCCGACTTCATCGTGCTGTGCACCAACACCATGCACAAGGTGGCCCCCGCCATCGAGGCCGCGGTGAACATCCCGCTGCTCCACATCGCCGATCCGACCGCCGCGGCCATCCGCCACGCCGGCCTGTCCCGCGTCGGCCTGCTCGGCACGCGCTTCACCATGGAGCAGGCCTTCTACCGCGGCCGGCTGGAGGAGCGCCACGGCATCGCGGTGCTGGTCCCCGCAGCGGACGACCGCGACCGCGTGCATCGCGTGATCTACGAGGAGCTCTGTCTCGGCCGCGTCGAAGACGCCTCGCGCGCCGCCTACCGCGCGGTGATGCGCCGCCTGGTCGAACGCGGTGCGCAAGGCATCATCCTCGGCTGCACCGAGATCTCGTTGCTGGTGTCCGGGCAGGATGCGAGCGTGCCGCTGTTCGACACCATCGCGATCCATGCGGCGGCGGCGGTGGAGCTGGCGCTCGGGGAGGGGCAGGAGGGGGGCGCCGTGTTGTAGCGCCGGCGAACCCCGGGCGGTGGGACGTGCGGGCAATGCGTACGGCCGCGTCCGCGGGGATAGGCCCGAAGGCTTTTGCGCGCTGCCCTTACATCTCGCGTAAAGGTCGATGGCGCTCGTCTATGCTGAAGCAAGGGGATGACGGGTGTCCGTGTCGGTCGGCAGTGGCCGCGGAGCGTGGCCCCGGCTGAATGTGGAAGGGTGAGCCATGAAAGAACTCATCAAGCGCTTGAGGAAGATCCTCGACACGGTCCAAATGGCCGACGATCTTCGTAAACGCCTCGAAAGGCTGCTGGAGGCCCTCGAGGGGGGGGAACCGACTGATATCGTCATTGCCCGCTTGCTGGCTGATTTGCTCGAGCTGGGTGCTGACCGGCTTCCCGGCCCGGTGGGCGACTTCGTCAAGGCTTATGCGGAGGCATTCCGAAACGCCATCGATGCGATTCTCGCCGTGCTGTGGAAGCGTTACCGCGAGGCACGCCGGGCCGGACTCGACCACCAGGAGGCCAACGACCTCGTCACCTTCGATGCGAAGATCTGCGAATGGCTCCGCTTCCGCTGGTTGCTGGAGCAGTTCGATGAATCGCGTGAAGCGGCTGGCGACGGCGAGAGGGAAGAGATTCCGGGAGGACTGATCCCGGGACCATTCGATCCGCCGGAAGGTGAGCCAGAGCCGCTACCACCCGTGCAGCTCTGGGATGACGAGCACGATGGCTGTTGCCGAGGCCTCAGCGCGCGCCAGCGCGAGCCGGTGGCGAGCATCATCCACGAGCGCGTCTATCGCGAAGGTGGAAGCTGGTACATCGACGCGATTATCGAGATCACGCACCGATGCGGGCTGAAGTTCGGAGGGGTCAGGGCGCTCTACATCAACATCGGGTCGGGCGCCATCAAGCTGCAACGCCACTACGCGACCGAATCGGCTGCCGTCGGCGGGAGGGGAAAGCGGTACACGTGGAGGCGCTTGCAGGTGTCCGCCCAGGAGCCGCGCGAGATCCTCGTGCACGTACGCGCCGTTTCGGCCTGCATCGGTGTCCTGGACCGTATGGTGCGCATCGGCTGATCGACCGAAGGGGCGCGCGGACGCTTCAGCCGCCACTGAGCGCCTGCACGAGGACGAGCGTGTCGTCCGCGCGCAGCGGATGGGCAGGATCGAAGATCTGTCCGCCGTCGGCGAAGAAGCGGACGTGGCGCCGCAGCCGGCCTTGCTCGTCGATGACGCGGAAGCGGATGCCCGGATAGCGACGATCGAGGTCGGTCAGCACCGCATCCAGGGTGGCGCCCTCGGCATCGACCTCGCGCACGCCGGTGTAGGACAGCAGCGGCGTGGGAATCAGCACCTTCATGTCGCGGCGGCGCTCGGATGGCCGGTCTCGACCGCGAGGATCTCCGGCAGGTGCCGTGCGATGCACTGCCAGTGCTCACCCTCGTCGGCGCTCGTCCACAGCTCGCCGCTGGTGGTGCCGAAGTAGAGCCCCAGCGGGTCCAGCCCATCGGCGCACATCGACTGGCGCTTGACCGTCCACCACGCCTGCTGCGGCGGCAGGCCGCGGTCCAGGCGCTGCCAGCTCGCCCCGCCGTCGCGGGTGCCATACACCGCCGGGCGGCCGCCCGGGCTCGTGCGCGGCCAGACGTCGGTGCCGTCCATCGGGAAGATCCACGCGCGCTCGGCGTCGCGCGGATGCACCACGAGCGGAAAGCCGATGTCGCCGACCTCCGCAGGCATGTTGCGACCGATCCGCACCCACTCGTCGCCCGGGCGGTCGAGCCGGTACACGCCGCAGTGATTCTGCTGGTAGAGCCGGTCCGGTGCGCTCGGGCACATCCGGATGCAGTGCGGGTCGTGGAAGCTGGGGTCGGCGCGGTCGAAGCCCTCGACCACCTCGAGCCCGTTCAGGAGTGGCGCGAAGCTGCGCCCGGCGTCGCGGGACTCGTGCACGCCGCCGCCCGACATGCCGATGTACAGATGCGCGGGGTCGCGCGGGTCGATGATGATCGAATGCAGCTTGGGCCCGTCCGGCGTACCGTCCTGCACGGTGCCCATCCACCGGATGTACTGCGGGTCGTCGTTGAGGCAGGAGAACGGCGTCCAGTGCACGCCGCCGTCGGTGGAGCGGAACAGGCCCTGCGGCGAGGTGCCTGCATACCAGCAGCCGGGTTCGCCGGCGGGGGCGGGGGTGAGCCAGAAAGTGTGGTCCACCGTGCGCCCTGCAGTGCCTTGGGGGGCACGCGCGAAGGCGGGCGGCTGGACGGCCTCCGACCAGTGCCGGCCGAGGTCGGTGGAGCGGAACAGGGTGGGGCCAAGATGGCCGGTCCTGGCGGCGGCGAGCAGCGTACGGCCGTCGCGCGGGTCGAGCACCGCGTGGCTGACGATCTGGCCGAGCAGTTGGGGCCCCTCCACCCGCCAGGTCCGGCGCGCGGTGTCGCTGTGGAAGAACCAGGCGCCCTTGCGGGTCGCCACCAGCACCATGATCGTGCCCTCGGATCCGTTCATGACTGAGCTCCGCGCAGGGGCGGACCCGGAAGCCCCCGGGCCGCGCCTTTCCTGTTCTATAGACCAGGATGCTGCGGCTTGCCGGATGCAGGAGCGCGCCGCGGCGGATCGATCAGCGTCCGGAAGCGGCGTCCATGCGCGTGAAATTCGCGCCGTCGAAGGCGAGCCAGGCCGCGTGGCCGCGCCAGTCGGGCAGCACGCGGCGGATGCAGTCGTGGCCGTCCACCCGGATGCAGTGGGTGTCGGGGCGGTGGGTGTGGCCGTGCACCAGCGTGGGGTAGCCGTGTTCGCGCAGCAGCGCGGCGACCGCGTCGGCGTTGACGTCCATGATCTCCATGGCTTTTTCGGCCTTGGCGGCCTCGCTCTTCTGGCGCAGGCCGGCGATGAAGGCCTTGCGCGCGGCCAGCGGCTGGGCGAGGAAGCCGGCCTGCCAGGCGGGGTCGCGCACCTGGCGGCGGAAGGCCTGGTAGGCGAGGTCGTCGGTGCATAGCGCGTCGCCGTGGGCGAGCAGCAGGACGGGGGCGTCGGTAGCGTCTGCGTCGTCGCGATCGCCGCAGCGCACGCGCGCCGGGTCCTCGAGCAGGGTCGCGCCGATCGCCGCGGCGAAGGCCGGGCCGGCGAGCAGGTCGCGGTTGCCGGTCATGAAGAAGACCGCGGTGCCGGCGTCGGCGAGCTGACGGATCGCCGCGGCGATGCGGGCGTTGAAGGGGGTCTCGAGGTCGTCGTCGCCGGCCCAGTATTCGAACAGGTCGCCGAGGATGAAGAGGCTCGCGGCCGCGCGCGCCGGGCCGTGCAGGAAGTCGAGGAAGGCGGCGGCGTTGGCGGGCTCGTCCTCGGTCAGGTGGAGGTCGGAAATGAACAATGCCGGAAGCGCCGCGCGGGCGGCTTCCGGCATCGTGGCGGCGGCCCCGCCCGGCCGGGCCGGGGCGGAGGCGACTTGCGAAGGGTCGCGCGCGGGCACGATCAGACGACTTCGGCGCGCTCGATGATCACGTCTTCCTTCGGCACGTCCTGGTGGAAGCCGCTGGAGCCGGTCTTGACCTTGCGGATGCTGTCGACCACGTCCATGCCCTCGCTGACCTTGCCGAACACACAGTAGCCCCAGCCCTGCAGGTCGGGCGAGGTGTGGTTGAGGAAGGCGTTGTCGGCGACGTTGATGAAGAACTGCGCGGTGGCCGAGTGCGGGGCCTGGGTGCGCGCCATGGCGATGGTGCCGCGGTCGTTCTTGAGGCCGTTGTCGGCCTCGTTCTTGATCTGCTCGCCAGTGGCCTTCTGCTTCATGCCGGGCTCGAAGCCGCCGCCCTGGATCATGAAGCCGTCGATGACGCGGTGGAAGACGGTGTTGTCGTAGTGGCCGGCCTCGACGTAGGCGAGGAAGTTGGCCACGGTGACGGGGGCCTTCTCGGCGTCGAGTTCGAGGGTGATGACGCCGTGGTTGGTGTGCAGCTTGACTGCCATGGGGGTTCTCCTGGGGTGGGTCCGGTGTGGGCCCGGCAGCGTGGTCGCCGGGCAGGGGGGGTGTGGGTTCGCTTCGCGGGCTTACTTCGCAGGCTTCTTCGCCGGCGCGGCGGTGCCGACCACGCGCGCGCTCTCGACGACGATCGCCTCGACCGGGACGTTCTGGTGGAAGCCGCGGTTGGCGGTGGGCAGCTTGGCGATCTTGTCGACGACCTCCATGCCCTTGACGACCTTGCCGAACACCGCGTAGCCCCAGCCGTCGCGCGACGGGTAGTCGAGGAAGGTGTTGGGGACGAGGTTGATGAAGAACTGCGCGCTCGCCGAGTGCGGGTCGGAGGTGCGCGCCATCGCCAGGGTGCCGCGCTCGTTCTTGAGGCCGTTTTTGGCCTCGTTCTCGATCGGGGCGCGCGTGGCCTTCTGGTTCATGCTTGCGTCGAAGCCGCCGCCCTGCACCATGAAGCCGTCGATCACGCGGTGGAACACGGTGCCGTCGTAGAAGCCGTCCTTCACATACTGCACGAAGTTCTCGGCGGACTTGGGCGCCTTGTCGGCGAAGACCTCGACGACGATATCGCCCTGGCTGGTCTTGAGCTCGACCGTCGGGTTGGCGGCGAGCACCGGGAAGGCTAGGCTGGCCGCGGTGGCGAAGGCAAGCAGGTGTCGTTTCATGGGGACTCCTGGAATGGGGCGGAAGGATGGCCGCCGGGATGGCTGGAGAGCTGGCAGGACGCGGGCGCTCCGGGCAAGCCCGATGCGCGTGCCGCATGCGCTCCCGATGCACGCCGGGCGGCCGGGCCCGGGGAAGGGGGCGGAGGCGGCGTGCTATACTCGCGCGCTTGCGTGGGCCTGCCGAAGTCCGCCTCGAGCGCCGGATTCTAGCAACAAGCCCCCCCCC
>NZ_AMXD01000133.1 GCF_000310185.1 Thauera aminoaromatica S2
CGGGCGAACTCGACGCCGCGCTCGCCCGCCTGCAGGCCGCGCCCTCGGCCGCCTACAAGGCGCGCTTCGACGACCTGCGCGGCGACGTGCTCGCCGCCCAAGGCAAGGTCGCGGAGGCGCGCGCCGCCTACCAGGCCGCGATCGACGCGCTCGCCGCCGTCGGTGACGATGCGGTCACGTTGCGCGAAGTCGTCCGCGTCAAACTCGAATCCCTCGGAGCCTGAGCGATGAAAACCCCCTCGCTGCGTCTCGTCCCGCTGCTCGTCGCCGCGCTGCTCGCCGCGGGCTGCTCCTCGCTCAACCCCTTCGCCAGCTCCGCACCCAAGCCCGCGCCGCTGGTCGACTTCAAGCCCGGCGCGCAGCTCGTGGCCAAATGGCAGGCGAACATCGGCGAGGCCGAACACTACCGCTTCCAGCCCGCGGTGTGGAGCGACAGCGTGTACGCCGCCGGCAACGAGGGCGAGGTCGCGCGCTTCGAGGACGGCCGCACGGTGTGGCGGATCGATACCGGCAGCGAACTCTCCTCCGGGGTCGGCACCGATGGCCGCCTCGCGGTGGTGGTCGCCACCGACGGCACGGTGATCGCCCTCGACACCGACAACGGCAGCGAGCGCTGGCGCGCGCCGATCGGCGCCGAGGTGCTGGCGCCGCCCGCGGTCAGCCTCGAGCTGGTGATCGTGCGCGCCTCCGACAACCGCCTGATCGCGCTCAGCGCGCGCGACGGCAGCCGGCGCTGGGTGTACCAGCGCAACAACCCGCCGCTCGCGCTGCGCAGCTTCGCCGGCGTGGTCCTCGAAGGCCCGGTCGTGCTCGCCGGCTTCCCTGGCGGCAAGCTCGCCGTGATCAACGCTGCCAATGGCGGCGCGATCACCGAGCTCAACGTCGCCGTGCCGCGCGGAGCGACCGAACTCGAACGCGTCGCCGACGTGGCCGGCATGCCGGTGGTCGGGCGTCGCGAGGTCTGCGCGGTCGCCTATCAGGGCCGCGCCGCCTGCTTCGACACCTCGAACGGCAACGCGATCTGGTCGCGCGAGTTCTCCAGCAGCGTCGGCATGGACCGCGACGCGCGCTTCGCGCTCATCACCGACGACCGCGATGCGGTCCATGCGCTCGACGCCGGCAGCGGCGCCAGCGTGTGGAAGCAGGACGCGCTCGCGCGCCGCCACGTCTCCCGTCCTCTGATCGTCGGCGACTACGTGATCGTCGGCGACCTCGAGGGCTATGTGCATGCGCTCTCGCGCGAGACCGGCGCCTTCGCCGCGCGCGAGCGCGCCGGCAGTGATCCGATCGTGGCCGATCCGGTCCCGCTGCGCCGCGGTTTCGTGGTGCAGGGCGCCGGCGGCGACATCACCGCGTACGAAGTACGCTGAGGTACGGTAGCCAGTGAAACCCACCATCGTTCTGGTCGGCCGGCCCAATGTCGGCAAGTCGACCCTGTTCAACCGCCTGACGCGCACCCGCGACGCGCTCGTCGCCGACCAGCCCGGCCTCACCCGCGACCGCCACTACGGCATCGGCCGCGTCGGCGACCGCGACTATCTGGTCGTCGATACCGCCGGCTTCGACCCCGTGGCCAAGGACGGCATCATGCACGAGATGGCGCGCCAGGCCGAGCAGGCCATCGCCGAGGCCGACGTGCTGCTGTTCCTGGTCGACGGCCGCGCCGGGCGCACCCCGCACGACGAGAACATCGCCGCGCGCCTGCGCCGTGCCGGGCGGCCGGTGCATGTGGTCGTCAACAAGGCCGAGGGTATCGACCGCGCGATGGTCGCCGCCGACTTCCATGCGCTCGGCCTCGGCGATCCGCTGCCGGTCTCGGCGGCGCACGGCGACGGCGTCAAGCAGTTGGTCGAGCTCGTGCTCGCGCCCTTCCCGGCCGACGACGAGAAGGAGCACTCCGACGACGAGGGCCCCAAGGTCGCCATCGTCGGTCGTCCCAACGTCGGCAAATCCACCTTGGTGAACACCCTGCTCGGCGAAGAGCGCGTCATCGCCTTCGACATGCCGGGTACCACCCGCGACGCCATCGCGATCCCCTTCGAGCGCGGTGGCAAGCGCTACACCCTGATCGACACCGCCGGCCTGCGCCGCCGCGGCAAGGTCTTCGAGGCGGTGGAGAAGTTCTCCGTCATCAAGACCCTGCAGGCCGTGCAGGAGTGCAACGTCGTCGTGCTGGTGCTCGATGCCGCGCAGGACATCTCCGACCAGGACGCCCACATCGCCGGCTTCGCGCTCGAGGCCGGGCGCGCGCTGGTGGTGGCGATCAACAAGTGGGATGCGGTCGACGACTACCGCCGCGATCGTCTCAGGGCCGACATCGCGCGCAAGCTGGCCTTCCTCTCGTTCGCGCGCTTCCACCAGATCTCCGCGCTCAAGGCCGAGGGCATCGCAGGGCTGCTGAAGTCGGTGGATGCCGCCTATGCCGCGGCCACCGCCAACCTCGCCACGCCGCGGCTGACGCGTGCGCTGCAGCAGGCGGTCGCGCGCCAGGCGCCACCGCGCCACGGGCTGGCGCGCCCGAAGATGCGCTACGCCCACCAGGGCGGCATGAACCCTCCGGTGATCGTCATCCACGGCAACGCGCTGGACGACATCCCGCAGTCGTATGTGCGCTACCTGGAGCGCTGTTTCATGGATGCCTTCGACCTCAAGGGCACGCCCTTGCGCATCCAGTTCCGCACCACGCACAATCCTTACGCGACGCGGACCTGAGCATTTTTCGCGAAAGAACCCGTTTCCACGCCTGGATTTCGTTGCATACTGCCATGCGGCAGTGCACAACGTGTCTGCAATATTCTTATAAACACAATATAAAGAGGTTCCACAATGAGCAACAAAGGGCAACTCCTCCAGGACCCCTTCCTGAACACCCTTCGTCGCGAACACATTCCCGTGTCGATCTACCTGGTCAACGGCATCAAGCTGCAGGGCCAGATCGAGTCCTTCGACCAATACGTCGTGCTGCTCAAGAACACCGTCACCCAGATGGTCTACAAGCACGCGATCTCCACCGTCGTGCCCGCCCGCCCGGTCGTCATCCAGCAGGAAGAGGGTGCCAACTGAGGCCGCGGTCCACCCGGCGCGGCCGGCGTCTGCCGGCTGCGGGAGGCGCGCGTCGTGTTTGAACGTCCCGCCTCCGGTGAGCGTGCGGTCCTCGTGCAGCTCGACCTCGGGCAGGGCGCGATCGACGAGCGCCTGTCCGAGCTGAAGCTGCTCGTCCTCAGCGCCGGCGCGAGCGTCGAAGCGGTCGTGCAAGGCCGCCGCGCCGCGCCCGACTCCAAGCTCTTCGCCGGCAGCGGCAAGGTGCAGGAGATCGGCGAGGCGCTGCGCGCCTACGGCGCCGACATCGTCATCTTCAACCATGCCTTGTCGCCCGGGCAGCAGCGCAACCTCGAGCGCGAACTGCAGTGCATGGTCATCGACCGCACCGCGCTGATCCTCGACATCTTCGCGCAGCGCGCGCGCAGCCACGAAGGCAAGCTGCAGGTCGAACTCGCCCAGCTCGAGCACCTGGCGACCCGCCTCGTGCGCGGCTGGACCCACCTCGAGCGCCAGAAGGGCGGCATCGGCCTGCGCGGCCCGGGCGAGAAGCAGCTCGAGACGGACCGCCGCCTGCTCGGCAACCGGGTCAAGATGCTCAAATCCCGGCTCGCCCAGATCGAGAAGCAGCGCAAGGTTCGTCGGCGCGCTCGGGAACGCCGCGACGTTCTGTCTGTCTCTCTCGTCGGTTACACCAATGCGGGCAAGTCGACGCTGTTCAACGCGCTGACCAAGGCGGGCGCCTACGCGGCGGACCAGCTCTTCGCCACCCTCGACACCACCTCGCGCAGGTTGTACGTCGGCGGCGAGGGGGCAGGTGCGAGCGTTGTGCTGTCGGACACCGTCGGCTTCATCCGCGACCTTCCGCACGCCCTCGTGGCGGCCTTCCAGGCCACTCTCGAGGAAACGGCGCAGGCCGACCTGCTGTTGCACGTCGTCGACTCGGCGAGCGAGGACCGCGATGCGCAGATCGGGGCGGTGAACCAGGTTCTCGCCGAGATCGGCGCGGCCGACGTGCCGCAGATCCTGGTGTGGAACAAGATCGACCTCACCCGCGCCGCTGCGGCGGTCGAGAGGGGGGACTGTGGTACCATCAGGCGCATTTTTTTGAGCGCCCGAACCGGGGAAGGCCTCGATCTGCTTCGCGACGCGCTTGCCGAAGTAGCTCGGCAGACCTTTGGTGACAACGCCGACCGGCCCGCCGGTCGGGATGACGAGCGACGACAAGAAACGTGATAACAGGCATTCTCATGTCACTGAACGACCCACGCTGGGGTGGCCAAGGCGGCGGCGACCGCGAAGACGGCAATCGCGGCGACGACAACCGCAACGACGACCAGCGCGGCGATCGCAATCGCGGTGGCAACCAGGGGCCGCCCGACCTCGAGGAGGTCTGGCGCGACTTCAACCAGCGCCTTTCCGGCATGTTCGGCGGCAAACGCCCCGGGCGTGGCGGCGGCTTCGGCGGCGGCAATGGTGGCGGCAACCGCCCCGAGCTCCCCGGCTTCTCCTTCAAGCAGTTCCGTGGCGGCTTCGGCGTCCTTGCGGCGCTGGTGCTGGTGGTCTGGCTGGCGAGCGGCCTGTACACGGTGGACGCCAACCAGCGCGCCGTGGTGCTGCGCCTCGGCGAGTACGTCGCCACCACCGAGCCCGGCCTGCGCTGGCGCCTGCCCGCACCCTTCGAGACCCACGAGATCGTCGACCTCACGGGCGTGCGCACGGTCGAGGTGGGCTATCGCGGTTCCGAGCGCAACAAGGTGCTGCGCGAATCGCTGATGCTCACCGACGACGAGAACATCATCAATATCCAGTTCGCCGTTCAGTACGTCCTCAACAGCCCGGAGAACTACATCTTCAACAACCGTTTCCCCGACGAGGCCGTGGCGCAGGCCGCGGAGACCGCGATGCGCGAAATCGTCGGCAAGAGCCGCATGGACTTCGTGCTTTACGAGGGCCGCGAGGAGATCGCGACCACCGCGCACGAGCTCATGCAGCGCATCCTCGACCGCTACGAGACCGGCATCCAGGTCAGCCGCGTCACCATGCAGAACGCCCAGCCGCCCGAGCAGGTCCAGGCTGCGTTCGACGACGCGGTCAAGGCCGGGCAGGACCGCGAGCGCCAGAAGAACGAGGGCGAGGCCTACGCCAACGACGTCGTGCCGCGGGCCCGCGGTACCGCTTCGCGCCTGGTCGAGGAAGCCAACGCCTACCGCGAGCGCGTGGTCGCCAATGCCGAGGGCGAGGCGAGCCGCTTCAGCCAGGTGTTCGCAGAATACAACCGCGCACCGGAGGTCACCCGCGAGCGCCTGTATCTCGACACCATGCAGCAGGTCATGTCCAGCACCTCCAAGGTGATGGTCGACGCGAAGGGCAACGGCAACCTGCTGATGCTGCCGCTCGACAAGCTGATGCAGCAGACGGGCGCCAAGCCCGCCGCGGCGGCGCCTCCCGACTCGCAGTCGGCCGCGGGCCTCGCGGCCAACGCTCCAGTGCCGTCCTTCGATCCGCGCAACCGGGATGGAATGTTCAGTCGTGAGCGGGGAGTACGTTGATGCGTGACAAGATGTCCCTGATCGGCGGCACGCTGCTGCTGCTCGTCGTGATCGCCTCGATGTCGCTGTTCACCGTCGACCAGCGCCAGTATGCGATCGTCTTCCAGCTCGGCGAGGTCAAGGAGGTCATCTCCGAGCCCGGCCTCAACGCCAAGCTGCCTTTCATCCAGAACGTGCGCTACTTCGACAAGCGCATCCTGACGATGGACACGCCCGAACCCGAGCGTTTCATCACCTCCGAGAAGAAGAACGTGCTGGTCGACCACTTCGTCAAGTGGCGCATCGTCGACCCGCGCCTGTACTACGAGTCGGTGGCCGGCGACGAGGCGCGTGCGCGCACCCGCCTGACGCAGACGGTCAACGCCGGTCTGCGCGAGGAGTTCGGCCGCCGTACCGTGCACGACGTCGTCTCCGGCGAGCGCGACCGCATCATGGAGCAGATGCGCGAGCGCGCGGACCGCGACGCCCGCACCATCGGCGTGCAGATCGTCGATGTGCGCCTGAAGCGGGTCGACCTGCCCAACGAGGTCTCGGAGTCGGTCTATCGTCGCATGGAGGCCGAGCGCAAGCGCGTCGCCAACGAGTTGCGCTCGCTGGGTGCCGCGGAGGCCGAACGCATCCGCGCCGACGCCGACCGTCAGCGCGAGGTGATCATCGCCGAGGCTTACCGCAGTGCGCAGGAGGTCAAGGGTGCGGGCGACGCGAAGGCTACCGCCATCTACGCCGAAGCCTTCGGCAAGGACCGCGAGTTCTACTCCTTCTACCGCAGCCTCGAGGCCTACCGCGCGAGTTTCTCGGGCAAGGACGACGTGCTGGTGGTCGATCCGAGCTCGGATTTCTTCCGTTTCATGAAGGATGCCGGAGGCGCGCCGCGCAACTGACGTCTTCATGGCAAGCTCGCTCCTCACGGCCTTCGCGCTGATGCTGATCGTCGAAGGCCTGTTGCCCTTCATCGCGCCCGCCGCATGGCGCGAGACCTTCCTTCGCCTCGCCAGCATGGCCGACGGCCAGATCCGCTTCATCGGTCTGAGTTCCATGCTGGCGGGGCTCGCAATGCTTTTCATCGTTCTCTGACATCGCCATGCGCTGGGTACTGCCCGACCACATCCAGGACGCCCTGCCGTCCGACGCCCACCGGCTGGAGAGCCTGCGCCGCCGCCTGCTCGACGCCTTCCGGCTGCGCGGCTATCAGCTCGTGATGCCGCCGCTGCTCGAATACCTCGACTCGCTCACCACCGGCGCCGGCAAGGACCTCGAGCTGCGCACCTTCAAGCTGGTCGACCAGCTCTCCGGCCGCAGCATGGGCGTGCGTGCCGACATGACTCCGCAGGTCACCCGCATCGACGCCCACCTTCTCAACCGCCGCGGCGTGTCGCGCTTGTGTTATTGCGGCAGCGTGCTGCACACCCTGCCGTCCACGCTCACCGGCACGCGCGAGCCGCTGCAGCTCGGCGCTGAGCTCTACGGCCATGCCGGCATCGAGGCCGACGTCGAGATCCTGCGCCTGCTCGCCGAGGTGCTGCGCCTCGCCGAAGTGCCTGCCTCGCGCATCGACATCGGCCATGTCGGACTCTTCCATGCGCTCGCCGCGCGCGCAGGGCTGGTGCCGGGCCGCGAGGAAGAGCTCTTCGACCTGTTGCAGGCGAAGGACGTGCCCGAGCTGCGCCGCATGCTCGCCGACGTCTCCGAGCCGGCGCGCAGCGCGCTGCTGGCACTGCCCGAACTCTACGGCGGCCCCGAGGTGCTCGCAGAGGCCGCCGCACGACTGCCGCAGGATGCCGAGATCGCCGGCCCGCTTGCCGAACTGCGCCAACTCGCCGACGCGCTGGGCGACCTCCCGGTGAGCTTCGATCTCGCCGACCTGCGCGGCTACCACTATCACAGCGGCATCGTGTTCGCCGCCTACGGCGCCGAATCGCCCGCCGCGCTCGCCCTCGGCGGCCGCTACGACCGCGTCGGCCAGGCGTTCGGGCGCGCACGGCCGGCCACCGGCTTCAGCCTCGACCTGCGCGAACTCGCCTGGCACCTGCCCACCCCGGCGGCGCCGGCGGGCGCGGTGCTGGCGCCGCCGGACGACGACGCGGGGCTGACCTCCGAGGTCTCCGCGCTGCGCGCACGTGGCGAGATCGTGATGGTGGCGCTGCCGGGACACGAAGGAACTTGGAACGAAGCCGGCTGCGACCGGCAACTGGTGAAGCGGGGCGATCGCTGGGCGGTCGTGCCGTTACAGGGAGAGTAAGGAAATGGCAAAAAACGTCGTCGTCGTCGGCACCCAGTGGGGTGATGAAGGCAAGGGCAAGATCGTCGACTGGCTCACCGACCACGCCAAGGGCGTGGTGCGGTTCCAGGGTGGCCACAACGCCGGTCACACGCTGGTCGTCGGCAAGACCGAATACAAGCTGAACCTGGTGCCCTCGGGCATCGTCCGCGAAGGCGTGGCCTGCTTCATCGGCAACGGTGTGGTGCTCGATGCGCACCACCTGTTGTCCGAGATCCGCACGCTGGAAGCCGGCGGCATCAAGGTGCGCGACCGCCTGCGCGTGAGCCCGGGCTGTCCGCTGATCCTCGGTTACCACGCCGCGCTCGATCGTGCGCGCGAGGCCGCCAAGTCCGCCGGCGACAAGATCGGCACCACCGGCAAGGGCATCGGCCCCACCTACGAGGACAAGGTCGCCCGCCGTGCGCTGCGCGTGTACGACCTCTTCGACCGCGAGCGCTTCGCCGCCAAGCTGAAGGCCAACCTCGAGTACCACAACTTCGTGCTCACCCGACACCTCGGCGCCGAGCCGGTCGATTTCCAGACCGTGTTCGACCAGGCCATGGCCGACGCCGACGAGCTGCTGCCGATGGTCGCCGATGTCTCGGCCGAGCTCTACGCGATCAACAAGTCGGGCGGCTCGCTGCTGTTCGAAGGCGCGCAGGGCACCCTGCTCGACATCGACCACGGCACCTACCCCTTCGTCACCTCGAGCAACTGCGTGGCCGGGCAGGCCGCGGCGGGCTCGGGCGTCGGCCCCGGCCGCCTGCATTACGTGCTCGGCATCACGAAGGCCTATTGCACCCGCGTCGGCGGCGGGCCCTTCCCGACCGAACTCGACATCGAGACCAAGGGCGTGCCCGGCGAGCAGATGTCGACCAAGGGCCGCGAGTTCGGCACCGTCACCGGCCGCAAGCGCCGCTGCGGCTGGCTCGATCTCGCCGCGCTCAAGCGCTCGATCATCATCAACGGCGTGACCGGCCTGTGCATCACCAAGCTCGACGTGCTCGACGGTCTCGAAGAGCTCAAGCTGTGTACCGGCTACATGCTCGACGGCAGGCGCATCGACCTGCTGCCGATGGGTTCGGAGGAGGTCACGCGCTGCGAGCCGATCTACGAGACCCTGAAAGGCTGGAGCGGCACCACGTTTGGCGCGCAGAGCTGGGACGCCCTGCCGCAGGAGGCGCGCACCTACCTGCACCGCATCGAGGAGATCTGCGAGATCCCGATCGACGTCATTTCGACCGGTCCCGAGCGCGACGAAACCATCCTCCGCCGCCATCCCTTTGGCGCCTGAGCATCCGCAGCACCCTGTGCGGCCGCACTCCGCGGCCGCCGCGCCCGCCGGGGGTCAATGCACCCCCCGCGCGATTCCAGCACGACGCTCGATCGCGACTCGAGTCGTTCCTGCACGGGGCCAACCCGCGCCGTCCGCGAATGTTGCGCCATCCGCAGCGTTCGCGAATTCCGCGCCGTTTTTCATAGGGGCGACGCAAGTCGCGATCCTCGTGTCCGGCCCGCATGGCGCACCTTCCTTCGCGCGACGATGGCACAAACGCAAAAAAGCCGCTCCGAAGAGCGGCTTTCCTGTGAAACTGGTGCCCAGAAGAGGACTCGAACCTCCACGCCTCGCAGCGCTAGTACCTGAAACTAGTGCGTCTACCAATTCCGCCATCTGGGCAGGGAGGCGCATAATAGCAAAAGCCTTAACTTCCGCAAAGGTTTTTTTTGCATCATCGGGCGCATCCTTCCGTCGCCGAGCGAAGGGGCTGCCTTTGACTCGCGATGCCGGCACCTCGATCCCGCCCAGCATGTGTTCCCACTCGACGCCCGCTCGCGACTCGGATCGTTCCTGCGGACGGCCCGCAGCAGTGTCCGTGGATCCCGCGCCGTGCGGCGATTGTGCGCAGGTCATCGTGGGAGCCGCCGCAAGGACGCAAGTCGCGACCTGCGCATGCAGCCTGCACCGCGCGTCCTCCAGCGCGCCGCTGAAGGGCGCCGCATTTGTCCGCGTCAACACGGCGCAAAAACAAAAAAGCCGCTCCGAAGAGCGGCTTTCCCGTGAAACTGGTGCCCAGAAGAGGACTCGAACCTCCACGCCTCGCGGCGCTAGTACCTGAAACTAGTGCGTCTACCAATTCCGCCATCTGGGCAAGAAGACGCGCATTATAAGCACGCAAAGAAGATTGTCAATGACTCGCAAAACGAAAAAAACCGATCAGCAGCGCTCCGGCGCCCCCTCCCGCAGAACGCCGGCCGCGCCGCAGCAGGGCGAGCTTGCGCCGCGCGCCAACCCGCCCGGGCGCAAGGCCGGGCGCGGCACACTTGCCGTGCACGCCGCG
>NZ_AMXD01000134.1 GCF_000310185.1 Thauera aminoaromatica S2
CGGCGCTGGCGGCGCTGGCGGCAGGCGCGTGCCGGCAAGGAGCGCGCCGCCGCGCGCGAGCGTGCGCGCACCGAGCTCGCGCGTGAACGCCGCGAGCGCGACCTGCTCACGCTGGACCCCGATTTCGTTCCTGCCGACGCCGATGCGGTGGTGATGCAGCTATGGGAGGTCAAGCGCGAACTCGTCGGCCTGCGTCGGCCCGATCTCGCCGTGCAGGCCGATCGCCTGTTCACCCGCTACCACCGCGCGCTCGACGTGCTCGACGAGAAGTTCGACCGCCGCGAAGTCACCTACGAGCGCGCCCGCGGCCTGGTGGGCGAGGTCGGCAGCGGCGCTGCCGCCGGGCTGGGAGCGATGGTCGCGCTGGTGCAGGGCAGCGTCGGGCTGGACGCCGACTTCGTGCGCGAGCGCCTGGAGCGCGAGGCTGCCCGCATCGGCGGCACCGAGCGCGAGGCGCTGCAGCGCCGGCTCGCGCTTGCCGACGAGACCGAACGCCGCCTGGGCGAGATCGCCGCCGGCAACGAGGCGGCGCTGACCGCGCTCGACCACGTCGCGGTGGCGGTGTCGCGCATCGACACCGGCCGCGGCCAGCCCGCCGGCGCCACCGAACAGGCCCTGCAGGAGCTGCGCCGCTTCGCCGAGCGCGCCGGCCTCTACGGCCGCCAGCAATGAACCGAGGAACCTCCCGATGAGCCTGCCGCTGCGATCCCTTCTCCGTATCCTCCCGCACGCCCCCGAGGGCGACCCGGGCGGCGGCGGGCGCCCGCGCTCGGGCCTGTCGCTGCCGCCGATCGAGGACATCGCGCGCGAGACCCTGCCGCCGCAGGACGCCGAGCCGGCGGAGGACGCCGAGCTCGCCCCGCTCGCCGACGCCTTCGTGCGCGACGCGCTCGCCGCCGGCGAGGAGGCCCTGCAGCGCCAGCGCGAGGCGGTCGACACCATGGGCATCGAGCTGCAGCGCCAGGCCGCCTGGCGCAGCGAGATGCTGCAGGCGCCGATCCGCAAGCTCGCCCACCAGGGCGACGAAGGCGGCCCGGTCGCGCAGGCCCTGCTCGCGCTGCGCGACAAGATGCAGGACCTCGACCCTGCGCGCCAGAAGCTGAGCGGCGAGGGCCTGTCGCGCGCGCTGTCCTTCATCCCCGGCGTCGGCAAGCCGATGCAGCGCTACTTCCAGAAATACGAGAAGGCGCAGGACGCGCTCGACGCCATCATCCGCGACCTGCAGGGCGGCGCCGACATGCTGCGCCGCGACAACCTCACCCTGGCCGACGACCAGCAATCCCTGCGCGCCATCCTCGCCCAGCTCGAACGCCAGGTCGAACTCGGCCGCATGATCGACCGCCGCCTGGCCTGCGAGGCCGCCTCCGCCAGCCTGCCCGCGCCGCGGCGCGCCTTCGTCGAGGAAGAGCTGCTCTTCCCGCTACGCCAGCGCGTCATCGACCTGCAGCAGCAGGTGGCGGTGAGCCAGCAGGGCGTGCTCGCGCTCGAGGTGGTGATCCGCAACAACCGCGAGCTCATCCGCGGCGTGGACCGCGCGATCAACGTCACCGTCTCGGCGCTCAACGTCGCCGTCACCGTCGCGCTCGGGCTGGCCAACCAGCGCCTCGTGCTCGACCGCGTCGCCGCGCTCAACGAGACCACCTCCGCGCTCATCGCCGGCACTGCCCAGGCCCTGCGCACCCAGGGGGTGGACATCCAGACCCGCGCCTCTTCGTCCATGCTCGACATGGGCCGGCTCGAACAGGCCTTCGGCGATGTGCTCGGCGCCATCGACGATCTGTCGCGCTACCGCCGCGAGGCCCTGCCCAAGCTCGATGCCCAGATCGACCGCCTCGCCGCGCTGGCGCGCCAGGGCGCGCAGGCCATCCGGCGCATGGACGAAGGCAACCGCGCCGAGCCGCAGCCTTAAGCCGGCGCTCGTCTTGTCCCCGGGCATGAACACCACCGCCCGGCTTGCCGCTTCCGTCGCTCCGGTGCGCCGCGACGCTTCCTGTAGGAGATGTAATGGACGCCTCCCTCCCGCCTCGGGTGCTGACAGGTGGAGCCCTTCAATGAGAAGAGCCCTCCAGTTACCTGACGGCATCGATGTGCCAAAGTGGTGGTGTCGAAACGACCACAAACGGTAAGGAGGGCTCGAAATGAAGATTACGACATTCGGTCTGGACCTGGCAAAGAACGTGTTTCAACTGCACTGGGTAGAGCCGGAGACCGGTGAGGTCAAACGGCGTTCGCTCAAGCGCGATCAGACGATCAAGTTCTTCGCCCAGCGCAGCGCCTCGGTGGTGGCGATGGAAGCGTGCGGCAGTGCGCACTACTGGGCGCGCAAGCTGATCGAACTGGGACACGAGGCGCGCTTGATCGCGCCCCAGTTCGTGCGCCCGTTCGTTCGCAGCAACAAGACCGACGCGGCCGACGCGCAGGCGATCTGGGAAGCCGCCCAGCGCCCGGAGCGCCGGTTCGTGGCGGTCAAGAGCGTGCATCAACAGGCGGTACTGATGCTGCACCGGGTGCGCGAGCAACGGGTGAAGATGCGCACGATGCAGATCAACCAGCTGCGAGGTCTGCTCTACGAGTTCGGGGTGATCTTGCCCGCAGGGCGGCACAAGGCGATGCCACAGGTGACACAGGCGTTAGCTCGGCTCGAGGACACGCTGCCGGCGATGGCGCTCGAGGTGCTGCGCGAGCAGTGCGCGAGTATCGAGGCCCTGAGCGCCCAGATCGAGGAGATCGAACGCAAGCTGGCCGCGTGGCGCAAGGAGGACGAGGCGGCCAAACGGCTGATGCAGATGCCCGGCGTGGGCCTGCTCACGGCCACCGCTGCAGTGGCCGCGGTGGGCGATGCAAAGGTCTTCAGCAGTGGGCGTGAGTTTGCCGCTTTCCTGGGCTTGGTGCCCCGGCAAAGCGGCACCGGCGGCAGGGTGAAGTTGCTGGGCATCAGCAAGCGCGGCGACGGATATCTACGCAGGCTGCTGATTCACGGCGCACGCGCGGTCATCACCCACGCCAAGGCGCGTGATCCGTGGGTCGAGGCGCTACTGGCACGACGCCCTCTCAACGCCGTCGTCGTCGCCTTGGCCAACAAGATGGCGCGCACCATCTGGGCGTTGCTCGCCCACGGGCGGCATTACGAGCCGCGCGGGCAGGCGCTCGGGTGCGCTTGAGTAAAGTCGAAATTCAATACAGGAACTTAGCGTTGATCGTCCAAGGTTGCGCAGGTTGAAGCGAGCATGATGGCGAAATAGGTCGGACCGTGGGGAAACAAGCCTGGCACGGCGCTTGTCCTTCGAGGACGCGTAGGAGATGAGGCCTTCCCCAGCGAATTCCATCAGGGCCAGCAGACATCGGGTCTGCACTACAGGCCGGATATAAGACTGCAGCCAGATCCTTGATCGCCAGATGCAAACTTCGCTTGCCAAACCGGGAGGCGTCCATATAAGCGCCGCAGGCTCGCACGCGGGCTGTTCCCTCCGCACGCCCGGTTCGCTACCGGGTGCCGCGCTTCCTGTGGGAGCGCCGCAAGGCGCGATTGCGGCGATCGCTTCTTCGGGCCGCGGTCGCCGCGGTGTTGCCGCCGGGGCGACAGGCAGGAAGAGCGCTACGCCGATGCGCCGCGCGGGGGCCAGCCGGGCAGGGCGGCGGGAAGCAGCGCACGGATGCCGTGCGCGAGCGTGCCGGCACGTTCGAGCGCGTCGGCCAGGTGCTCGACCGCCGCCCACACCTCCGCCCGACGCAAGGTGAGCGCGGTCAGTTCTGCTGCATGCTCGAAGTCGTCGCGCCCCGGCAGCAGCCAGGACAGGTCCTCCGCCTTGCGCACTTCATGCAGCGCGCTGCCCCTGCACAGGCGCGCCTCCCCATCCGTGAACCGCTGCTCGGCCGCCGGTCCGGCCATCAGGCCCACCATCTGCGCGCGGATCTCGCGCTGCTGCGAGGTGGTGAAGGCCTCGATCTGTGCCCGCCCCTCGGGATGCGCGAGCAGGTGCTCGTAGCCCGTGCCGTCGGGATGCAGGCCGCCCTCGTTCATCAGCCAGCGCAGGAATTGCCGCGGCAGCACCAGGTCCGCCTTCTCGCACAGGCCCCACAGGCCGGTGCACATGCGCCCGTTGCGGATGTCGGTGCGCCAGGCCTCGGCCCCTTCCGCCGCCACCGCCAGCCGGTAGACCGACACGCCGCCGAGCGCGAACACCACCGCATGGCCGGCCTCGTGGATGCAGGTGGCGCGCCGCTGCGCGGGGGTCAGTATGGTCATGTTCGTGTTCCATGCGGGATGCTGGAGGCCGCCGGAGGATCGCGGCGGCAGGTCGAAGCTTTGCCCATCATGTGGGTGCTCGGTAGCGGGGATGCGCGCTCCATGCCCGGCGCATGGTCCGGGTCCTTGGGTGATCCATGCAGCCGAACGCACTCGTCAGGGTCGAGGCCGACGAACCCGCCAGACGCCTCGCCGTTCCATCGAGGCGGATGACACCCAGGCCGGGGTCGTCGAAAGCCTGCTCGAGCGCGCGCTGCGGCGAAGCCACGGTCAGGCGGATCTGCGGCGCTTTCGGCTCGCCCGCCCGCGCATCGTGGAAAAAGGTCCTGAATCCCCACTCGATCAAGCCCGTCCGCCTGCCTCCGGGGACTTGCAGAGAAGTCGTCGGCTGTCGTCCGCAGGGAGGGGCCCCTCGTTGCAGCCAGCCAGAACGCCCGAACCCGTGCCGAATTCGCTGGATCAAGAAGACGATGGCGCCCGGTGCCCGGGCAAGGTGATGGTGAAGCATGTGGCACCTTCAGCCGACTGTGCACTGATCTGACCCCCGTGGGCCTGGACGATGGAGCGTGTGATGGCAAGCCCGAGCCCTGCGCCTTCACCGCGGGACTCGCGCTGGGCACTGCCGCGATGGAAGCGCTCGAAGATCCGCTCGATCTGGTCGCCGGGGATCGGATCGCCGACATTACAGACGGCGAGGCGGATGTCGGTGGCGTCCGCGTCAATCCTGATCGTGATCTGCCCCTCGTCCGGCGTGTGGCGCAGGGCGTTCGAAATCAGGTTCGACAAGGCGCGCCGCAGCATCAGTCGATCACCCTGGACGCTCGCCTGCCCCTCCCGAACGATGCGGACCTGGCGCTCTTCGGCCAGGGCCTCGTAGAAATCGATGAGTGCATCCGCCTCGAGCGCCAGGTCCACGGGTTCGCTGGCATGCGCCAGTGTGTTCTCCTCGGCCTTGGCGAGAAACAGCATGTCGCTGACCATGCGCGCGATGCGCTCGTACTCCTCGAGGTTCGACGCCAGGATGTCCTGGTACTCGTCGATCGTCCGTGGCCGCGATAGCGCGACCTGAGTCTGGGTCATCAGGTTCGAGATCGGCGTGCGCAGTTCGTGCGCGATGTCGGCCGAATAGTCGCCGAGGCGCTGGAACGCGGCCTCGAGCCGGGCGAGCATGCCGTTGAACGCCTCGGCGTGGTCGCGCACCTCCAGCGGTGCATCGTCGATGGAGAGACGCTCGGCGAGTTGTCGTGCCGACAGCCGGCGGGCGGTTTCGGTGACCCGGCGCAGGGGAGCGAGGCCCCGGTGCGCCGCAAACCAGCCGAAGAGCGCGGCCGCCATGGCTGCCGCGACCACGCCCGCCCAGGTGGCGTTGCGCACCGATGCGAGGAAATGGACGTGGTGCGACAGATCGAGTGCGACCAGCGCTGCGATCGTTTGGTCCTTCGACCCGCTGCGCGGCAGCGCGATGCCGACCTCGATCCCTCGATGGGGGCGCCCATCGACCGTCCAGTCGGTCACCACGCCCGATGGGGGTTCTCCAGCCCGCTGGGCAGCGGTGAAGTGCTCGGGATGGATGACGTTCAGCACGCGCCCGTCCACGTCGCGTAGCAGCACCCCCACGCTTTCGTGTCCAACGAAGGAGCGCTCGAGCGCCTGGATGCGTTCCGCGCGTCCGCCACTCGCAGCCTCATCCTGCAGCGTGTTGCGGATCAGCGTGACCTTGCCTTGCAGCTCGTGCATGTCCAGCTCCTGGAAATGCGCGTCCAGCATGCGGCCGAAGAGCACCGCCACCAGCACGAGCAGGCTCGCGGCGAGGACGGCAAACAGCGTCGCCAAGCGCGCCGTCAGCGAGTGGATGCGGATCATCGTCAGCTCGGCTCCATCGCTTCGAGCACGTAGCCCATGCCGCGCACGGTGCGGATCAGCTTGGGCTCGAAGGGGTCGTCGACCTTCACCCTCAGCCTGCGTACAGCGACCTCGATCACATTGGTGTCGCTGTCGAAGTTCATGTCCCACACCTGGGAGGCGATCAAGGAGCGCGGCAACACTTCACCCTTGCGCCGCAGCAGCAGTTCGAGCAGGGCGAATTCCTTGGCGGTCAGGTCGATGCGCTGCCCGCAGCGCGTCACGCGGCGGCGAAGCAGATCCAGTTCGAGATTCGCCGAGCGCAGGGTGTCCGGTTCATGGCTCCGCCCCCTGCGCAGCAGGGTGCGGACCCGGGCGAGGAACTCGGAGAATGCGAAGGGCTTGACCAGGTAATCATCGGCGCCAAGCTCGAGGCCACGAACGCGGTCCTCGATCTGGTCACGGGCGGTCAGGAACAACACCGGGTTCTCGCGACCGCTGCGACGCAGTGTCTGCAGGATGCCCCAGCCGTCCAGCGACGGCAGCATCACGTCCAGCACGATGAGGTCGTAGTCGCCGCTGAGCGCGAGGTGAAGTCCATCGAGGCCGTCGCGCGCGAGATCGACGACGAATCCGGCCTCGGTCAGGCCCTGGCGCAGGTAGTCGCCGGTCTTCACTTCGTCTTCGACGATCAGGATCTTCATTGTTTCGCTCCTACTCGGTTCGTGCTGCCGGTGACCGATTCTGCCTCCGGGGTGCGGGAGAGCAGGCGGAATTACAGAAATGTAATGTCCAGGTCAGGCCGACGACAGGCGGGCGGGCGCAACATGCCCTGCGTGGCACATCGTTCCGTATCGCGACGGAACCCCGCAACCGATGGGAGATCGATCATGAAACTGCGTTTATTCCGTCTCGCCGGGCTCATGCCCGTTGCCGCTCTGGCCGCAGCCCTGCACGGCAGTCCGGTCCTCGCTCAGACGACCGAGCAGGCGCAGACCTGGCCGCCCGCCGCGAGTGGCCCCGCACTTCAGGCCCGCATGAAGTCGATCCGTGCCGAGACCGACCCCGAACGTCGCATGGCCCTGATGGAGGAGCAGATCAAGGCCCTGGAGGCGGCATCGCAGGGCACGCCCGCCGGGTGCCCGATGATGGGCGGCCAGATGCAGGGAGGACCGATGGGCGCCGGCCCGATGATGAAGGGCGCCGCGGCTGGACCCGGGGCTGGAGGGATGGGCGGCATGATGATGGACCCGAGGCTCGTGCAGGAGCACATGAAGATGATGCAAGAGCACATGGGCATGATGCAGAACATGATGAAGATGCATCCGGCGGTCAAGCCGGCGATGCCCAACTGAGCCTCGAGATGCGGGGCGCCGACCTCGTCGATCGCCCCGCGTCCGGCTCAGGAGAAGATCAGCAAACGGATTTCCCCATGCAGAGACAGGTCATCCACGATGGTGGGGGGGTGGGCGTGGCCGTGGTGCTGATTCACCTGCCAGGCAGATGGAGATCCCCATGAGAAGCCGTCGTCGATTCCTCGCCACCAGCCTTGCGGCCGGTGTGCTTGCCGCTCACCGCAGCGCGTTCGCCCATGGCAAGGCCGAGCATCCCCACAAGGCTGCGTCCGATGCCCCCAAGGAACAGCAGGAATGGGGAATCGCGGGCGATGAGAGATCCGTTGCGAGAACGATCCCCATCGTGATGACCGATGCAATGCGTTTCGTCCCCGACCGTATCGCGATACACATGGGCGAGACGATCCGCTTCACCCACGAGAATCGCGGCACGGTGATGCACGAGATGGTCGTCGGCACGCCCGCGACGCTCGCCGAGCACGCCGAACTGATGCGGCGCTTCCCCGGGATGGAGCATGACGAGCCGTGGATGGCACATGTCGGCCCGGGTGGACGCGGGCAAATGATCTGGCACTTCAACCGCGCGGGGGACTTCCAGTTCGCCTGCCTGATTCCCGGCCATTTTCAGGCCGGCATGATCGGCACGATCAAGGTTGGCTGACAGAAATGTAATCCGTGCGTCAGCGTCCTGTCGGTGGGCGCTTCGCATAATCGTGGGGACTTTCGAATTTGCACGGATTTTCAATCCTTGGAGAAGCCCATCATGAAGAAGACCCTCATCACCACTGCCCTCCTGGCCGTGCTGGGGGGCGCTGCCCCGGCGGCGTTTGCGCAGGCCGAACACAGTGCCCATCACGGCGGGGCGAGTGCCGCGAGCGAGGCCGACGCCAAGCTCGCCGAGGGCACGGTCAAGAAGATCGACCAGTCGGCCGGCAAGCTCACCATCGCCCACGGCCCGCTCGAATCGCTCGGCATGCCGGCGATGACCATGGTGTTCCGCGCGGCGCGGCCGAACCTCCTCGATCAGGTCAAGGTCGGCGACAGGATCCGCTTCGCAGTCGAGAAGGTCGGCGGTGCGCTGACCGTGACGTCTCTCGAAGCTGCTCAGTGACGCTTGCCTCGCAGGTGCGTCGCGTTCCACTCTGACCATCCGACCGGGGGGAACCCCTCGGTGGACGAACGATGAGGCGGGTGGCGGAGGGCCTGCGCGTGCACTTCACCGCCTGCCGGAATCGTTCCCCGATGAAACCCACATTCGCAGTATCCTCCTCCCGCCTGCCACGCCCCGCAGCGCTCGCGCTGGTGTTCGCGCTCACGTTGGGAAGCAGTCATGCCTGGACGCAAGGCGTGCCCGACACCCCGACGCTCGGCGCGAGCCCCCAGGCGCTGATCGAGTATGCGCGCCAGAGCAACCCCGGCTTTGCCGCGGCCCGTGCGGAAGCGTCCGCCGCCCAGGAGCGCGTCACCCCTGCCGGCGCACTGCCCGATCCCACCTTCGAGATCGAGCTCATGGATGCCACCAACACCATGAGCGGACGTTCGGCCTCGCTGTTGCCCGGCCAGGTGGGTGAAACGCGCTACCGCATCACCCAGCCCTTGCCGGGGTGGGGCAAGCGCGACCTCGCGGTGAAGGCCGCCGAGGCGCAGGCCACCCAGGCCGATGCGATGCGCGACGCCTCCTGGGCCGAGCTCGCGGCAAAGATCGAGACGCTGTGGTTGCGCTACTACGCGGCCGACCGGGAGCGCGTCCTCAACCGCGAGGGCCTGACCCTGCTGCAAAGCCTGGAGGAACTCAGCCTGGCTCGTTACGAGCTGGGTCTGCTGCCGCAGCAGGCGGTGTTGCGCATTCAGCGCGAGATCACGGCCCAGCGCCTCGCCCTGGTGGAGGTCGAACAGCGGCGCAAGGGCCTGGCCGCGGGACTGAACGGTCTGCTCGGCCGGGCACACGATGCGCCGCTGGCCGCGCCCGCCGATCCTGCGCCCTTGCCCGGGCAGCTGGAAGCGGGTGCCCTTTTCAAGGCGGCGGCCAGCGCCAACCCGGACGTGAATGCGGCCGCCTACGGCATCGACGTGGCGCGTGCCGAGCGCGAACGGACCTATCAGGACCGCTTGCCGGACTTCGCCGTGGGCGTGCGCAACAACCGTCCCGATGAGGGCAAGGCCTCGTGGGACGTGATGTTCGAGGTCATGATCCCGCTGCAGCAGTCCAGCCGTCGCGCCCGGGAGCGCGAAGCCGAGTACATGCTGATCGCCGCCGAAGCGCGTCGCGAGGACGCCAGGGCGCGCGCTTCCGGAGAACTCGGCACTGCATGGTCCATGTATGCGCAGGGCCGCGAGACCTTGCGCCTGCTCGAACACACGCTGCTGCCGCAGGCCCGGGCCACGCGCGATGCCAGCCGGGCGGCACTCGCCAGCGGCACGGTCGATTTCGACAGCGTCATCGAAGCCGAGCGCCAGCTCATCGACATCCGCATGCGCCAACTCCAGACCGAGCTCGAGACCCGGCTGGCGCTGACCGAGATCAGGAAATTGACAGGGGAATTGAATTGAGCGCTGCTGTCCGGATGACGACGATTGCCATCGCTGTGGCGATCGCTGCGGGTGCGGGGTACTGGTTCGCACAGGTGCAACATGCGGCGACGCCCGCCGCGCCGCTCGGCGCCGCGAACGCCACCGCGGCCGCAGCGCCTGCCGCAC
>NZ_AMXD01000135.1 GCF_000310185.1 Thauera aminoaromatica S2
TGCCGCGCCGGCGCCGGCGCAGGGCGAGGATGCGCTCGGCCTGGGCGCGGCGGCGCGGGCCGTGCTCGCGCGCGATGTCGGCCAGGCGCAGGTCGATCGCCTTGAGTTCGCGGGTGCGGCGGTCGAGCTCGATCTGGATGCCGTTCGCCTTCTCGGCGAGGCGGTCGATCTCGCCGCGCGTGTCGCTGCGTTCGGCGATCGCCTCGGTGAGGGCCTTGCGCGCGGCGGGCAGCTCGGCCTCGGCGCTGGCGTAGGCCTCGGCGCGGGCGGCGAGAAGCTGTGCCGACTGCAGGCCGAGCAGGCGCTGGCGCAGCGTGGTGAGGCGGGCGCTCGCGGCGTCGAGCCTGGGGCGCAGGGCCTGGAGCTGCTTGTCCACCCCGCCGATCTCGTCCTGCAGCGCGGCGATGCGCGCCTGGCGGGCGAGTTCGCCGAAGTGGAACTCCTGCGGCCGGCCGAGGTGGCGGGCGCCGCGGCGCTCGCGGTGGTAGCCGTCGCGGGTGATCCACTCCTGCTCGCGCGGCAGATCGCGCGCGGCCTCGGCGTCGTCGACGCGGCGGATGCGGTTCAACAGGTCGGCTAGCCAGCGCGGCACCGGCGCGCCGAATTCCACCACCTCGGCGAGGCTCATCGGGCGCGGCGGAGGTGCGCTCTCGCGCTCGGCCACGATGAAGTGGCGGAAGCGCTCGCGCTCGCCGAGCGCCCAGGCGGCGTGGCGGTCGGCTTCGCGTTCGAGCAGGACGAGGTGTCGGTAGGGGCGCAGGATGGCTTCGAGCGCGGCCTGCCAGGCGGCGTCGGTGACCTCCACCACCTCGGCGAGGCTGCGGTGGGCGATGCCCTCGGCGCTCAGCCGGACGCGGAAGCGTGCGACCTCGGCGTCCCCCGGCGCGCCGGCGCGGTTACGCTCGCCGCGCAGGGTCTCGCTGCGCTCCTCGAAGGCGGCGACGAGCTCGCGCTCCTTGCGGCGCAGCGCGGCGAGCGCGGCGTCGGCCTCCTCGTGCTCCTTCTCCAGCGCCACGGCGTCGGCGCCGTGCTCGCTGGCGAGCTGGGCGCGCAGCATGTCGCGCTCCTCGAGCAGCCTTTCGAGGTCGCGCACGCGGTCGTGGGCGGCGAGGTAGCGCTGTTCGGAGGCGCGGTCGTCCTCCTTCAGGCGCTTGCGCTCGGCCTGCACGGACTCCTGCTCGGCGCGCACGATCTCCAGGCGCTGGCGCGATTCGCGCTGCTCGACGAGCTTGTCGGCGCGCTCGTGGCCGACGCGGAACAAGGTCTCGCGCTCGGCGGCGAGCGCGCGCTCGAGCTCGGCGATCTCCAGGCGCGGCACGATCCCGGCCTCGAGCGCGTGGATCTCGTCGGCGAGCTGTTTCCATTCCAGGAAGCGGTTGGCCTCGGCCTTCTTCTCCTCGGCCTGGGTCTTCAGGCGATCGAGGTCGATGCCGAGCTCGCCGAGCTCGCGCTCGGCCGATTTCTGCTCCTCGCGCGCGGCCTGGTAGTTGTCCAGGACCTCCTTGTCGCCGAAGACGTCGAAGACGAGCTCGAGCAAGGCCTTGGGCGAGTACTCGCACAGCTTGTCGGTGTCGCCCTGCTCGAGCGCCAGCACCTTGGTGATCGCCGGGGTGAGGCCGCCCCAGGCCAGGCGGTGCTGGTAGTCGCGCAGGCCGGTCCAGTCGTTGGTGGCTTCCAGCGCCTCGATCGGCTGGTTGCCGTCGACGATGGTGTAGTCGCGGATCCAGTCGCCGCCGGCCTTGCGGATGCGGCAGGCGAGCGTGACCTCGTCGGCCAGGCAGGGGAAGAAGGGACGCTTGCCGGTGTGGCCGGGCTGGTTGGCGACCACCGCGCGGATCCACGCGAAGCTGCGGTCGGCGCGGCGCACGTAGCGGCGGAAATCGCGCTTGCCCGAGCAGCGCAGCGCGAACAGCGTGCGCAGGGCGTCGAGCAGCGTGGTCTTGCCCGAGCCGTTGGGGCCGACGATGGTGATGATCTGGGCATCCAGCGGCAGCGTGAAGCGCCGCCAGAAGTCCCAGTGAACGAGCTCGAGGGTCTTGATGTGGAACATGGGCCGGGGTCGCGGTGAGGCTCAGCGCCGCTGCAGCAGCAGCCCGCACTCGAGGTGGTGGGTGTAGGGGAACTGGTCGAAGGCCGCGGCCGCGGCGATGCGGTGCGTCGTCGCCAGCGCGGCGACGTTGGCGCGCAGGGTCTCCGGGTTGCAGGAGATGTAGAGGATGTGCTCGAAGCCCTTCGCCAGCGCGATCGTGCCTTCGTCGAGGCCGGCGCGCGGCGGGTCCACGAAGAGCGTGGAGAAGCGGTAGCCGGCCAGGTCCACGCCCTGCATGCGGCGGTATTCGCGCCCGCCGGCGAGGGCGTCGCTGATCTCCTCGCTCGCCATGCGCACCATGGTGACGTTGGCGACGCCGTTGTCGGCGAGGTTGGTGTGCGCGGCGCGCACCGAGGTCTTGCTCATCTCGGTCGCGAGCACGCGGCCGAACAGCGGCGCCAGCGCCACGGTGAAGTTGCCGTTGCCGCAGTAGAGTTCGAGCAGGTCACCCGGGCCTTGCGGACGCGCGCCCACGGCCTTCGCCTGCGCGCGCGCCCAGGCCAGCATGTGCTGGTTCACGCCGCCGTTGGGCTGGGTGAAGCTGCCCTCGAACTGCTGGTAGCGCAGACGCTGGCCGTCGACCTCGAGCACCTCCTGTACCCAGTCGCGCTCGAGCACGATCTTCTGCTTGCGGCTGCGCCCGATCACCTGGATGTCGAGCGCGGCGGCGAGCGCGCGCGCGGCGGTTTCCCAGTCCGCGTCGAGCGGACGGTGGTAGACCAGGCTGACCAGGCACTCGCCGCTCAGGGTGGCGAGGAAGTCGACCTGGAAGATCTTGCGCCGCAGCGCCTCGCTGGCCTGGAGCGCGTCGCGCAGGCGCGGCATCAGCTTGGCGATCGGTTCTGCAGCCGCGGGGAAGGTCTCGAGCAGGATGGGCTGCTTCGGGTCCGCGCTGTCGAACATCGCGTAGTCGATGCGGCCCTCGTGATGCCACAGGCGGAACTCGGCGCGCAGGCGGTAGTGCAGCGGCGCGGAGCGGAAGACCGCCGGCTCGGGCAGGTCGAACTCGGCGCAGTCGCTGCGGTAGCGCGCGAGCTTGGCGGCGAGCTGGTCGTCGTAGCGCGCGGGGTCGATGCAGGGCAGGGGCATGGGCTCAGTCTTCCTCGTCGAGGGCTTCAGCTTCGTCGGGCAGGACCTCGGCGAGTTCGAAGGCGTTGCTCTCCGGCGGCGCGTGGCCGGCGGCTTCGAGGATCTCGCCCAGGGTGCCGTGGATGATGCGGTCGGCCATCACGCGGTAGTCGAGCGCGAGGTCGAGCAGTGGTCCCTCGGTGACGAGCCCGTTGCGGCGCTCGATGAAGCCGAGGCGGGCGAGCTTGCCGAGCATGAAGTTGCGCACCTTGGTGCGCCCTCCCAGGCGTGGGCCGAAGTCGGCGATCAGGGAGGCCTCGGTGAGCGTGCCCGAGACGGCATCGCCATGCGCCACCGGCTTGTCGCCACCGAAGAGATCGGTCTGGCCGTCGTCGACGAGCTCGCGCCGGGTCACCTGGCGCTGCCGCTTGGGCAGCACGATCAGCGCCCAGAGGATCACCAGCAGCGCGACCTCGTCGCGCGTCAGGCCGAGGTTGCTGGCCGCGTACTCGCGCCCGGCGCCGAACACCGGTTCGGCGAGTTCGGGCTGCAGCGCCACGCCGACGTGGGCGGCGTAGGGGTTGTCGAGCAGGCGCAGGCCGACGTCGGCCAGCCGCCGGTCGAGTTCGAGGCGGAAGGTTTCATCCACCAGCGCGCGTCGCACCAGCTTGTCGCCGCGCGGCAGCCAGCGCTGGGCGAGCAGGCGCGCGGTGAGGGTCTTGAGTTCGTGTTCCATGGAAATCCTGGGGGCTCGGGCCGGGGGCGGGGCTCAAGCCGCGGTGGTGGCGCGCGGGCGCACCTCGCCGAGCGTCATCGCGCCGATCTCGTCCTCGCCGACCGCGGTCAGCGTGTCGCCGAACTCGACCTCCACCGGCAGGCGCATGAAGCTGCTCACCGGGCCATCCTCCAGGCCGCCCTCCGGAGCGGTCTCCGCGCCGTCGGCGAGCAGCGCGAGCAGCGACAGGCGGTAGCTCGCCGGGGCGAAACCGCCGCCGGCAATCACGTGGTGCAGGGGCTGCGGCGCGGGCAGGGCCCCGAGACGATGGGTGAAGTGTTCGAGCATGCGCAGGTCTTCGGCCTGTGGGGCGAGGCCGGTCGCGGCGTCGTCGGCCGGGGGCAGGGTGGTGTCGGCCGGGGCCGCGCTGCCGCCGCCCTCGAGCAAGGATTCGGCGCGGTCGAGCAGCTCGTGCCCGCCGGCGAGCAGCGGCAGCTCCGGCACGCTCGCGCAGGCGTCCGCCGCCAGCGTGGCGAGCGCCGCGGCGTCGAGCCCGCGCAGCCAGGCGGCGACGTCCGAGGACGAGATGCCCGAGGCCCCCAGCGTCACGCGCTGCGCCTCGATCTTGTTCAGCGCGCGCTGGAAGGAGGCGTCGGCGCGCGCCAGGCGCGACTGCGCCAGCCCGATGCGCTGCGCGATGCGGGCGATGTCGAAGTCGACCTCGGGGTCGGCGAGCAGCTTGTCGAGGAGCTCGGTGCCGCGTTCGAGCCAGCGCCCGTTGGCAGACAGGCGGCGGCGGGCGTCGAGGATGCGGAACTCGGAGCCGGAGGCGATCGCCTCCTCGAAGTGCCAGGTGAGGTCGTTGAGCTTGGACAGCAGATGGCCGAGCGACTCGGCGGTGATGCCGCCGACTGCCTGCAGGCCGGCGAGCTGGGCGGTGAGGAAGCCGAGCTCGGCGTCTTCTTCCTCGCCGAAGCGCAGCAGCATCGCGATCGCCGCCACCGCGTTGCGGCCATGGTCGGAGAGCGCGTAGTGGCCGTCCTCGCCGATCGCGAGCAGGCCGTTCTCGCGCAGGCGCTTCAGGACCGTCTCGAGCTTGACCGGGTCGAGATAGCTGAAGCGTGCGCGCAGCGCCTCGGGCGCCCAGCGCGGCGCGTCGGCTTCGCGGCCGATCTCGCGCAGCACCAGCAGGCGCATCAGCACCTCGGTCTCGGTGCCGCGGAACAGCGTGATGAAGGCGTCGAGCAGCGGGCGCGCCGAAGCCAGCGCCGCGAGCTCGGGCACTTCGTCGGCGTCCACGCCCGCGGCGAGGAAGTCGGAGAGGAAGGGGTCGTTCAAGCCTGCAACGCCCTTTCCTCAGACGCCCTGCTTGAGGCTTGCCCCGATGAAATCGTCGAGATCGCCGTCGAGCACGGCCTGCGTGTTGCCGACCTCGTAGTTGGTGCGCAGATCCTTGATGCGCGACTGGTCGAGCACGTAGCTGCGGATCTGGTGGCCCCAGCCGATGTCGCTCTTGGAGTCCTCGAGCTTCTGCTGCTCGGACTGGCGCTTGCGCAGCTCGGCCTCGTACAGGCGCGCCTTCAGCATCGACATGGCCTCGGCCTTGTTCTTGTGCTGCGAGCGGTCGTTCTGGCACTGCACGACGATGCCGGTGGGCTCGTGGGTGATGCGCACCGCGGAGTCGGTCTTGTTGATGTGCTGGCCGCCCGCGCCCGAGGCACGGTAGGTGTCGATGCGCAGGTCGGCCGGGTTGATCTCGATCTCGATCGAGTCGTCGACCTCCGGATACACGAACACCGAGGTGAAGCTGGTGTGGCGGCGCGCGTTGGAGTCGAACGGCGACTTGCGCACGAGGCGGTGGATGCCGGTCTCGGTGCGCAGGTAGCCGTAGGCGTATTCGCCGGAGAACTTGATCGTGCAGTTCTTGATGCCGGCGACCTCGCCCTCGGTCTCTTCCATGAGCTCGACGGTGAAGCCCTTCTTCTCGCCGTAGCGCAGGTACATGCGCTCGAGCATGCCCGCCCAGTCCTGCGCCTCGGTGCCGCCGGCGCCGGCCTGGATCTCGATGAAGCAGTTGTTGGGGTCCATCGGGTTGCTGAACATGCGGCGGAACTCGAGCTTCTCGATCGCGCCCTGCAACTCGACGAGGTCGGCCTCGACCGCCTCGAAGGTGTCGTCGTCGTCCTCGGCCTCGGCGAGCTCGAAGAGATCCTTGAGGTCGCGCGACTGCGCGTCGATCTTCTGCAGCGTCAGCACCACGTCCTCGAGCTGGCGCTTCTCCTTGCCGAGCTCCTGCGCGCGCTCGGCGTTGTTCCACACCGCCGGGTCTTCGAGCGCGCGATTGACCTCTTCGAGCTTCGATGCCTTCACATCGTAGTCAAAGATACCTCCGTAGTTCGCGACCCCGGGCGGCGAGGTCGGCGAGTTTTTCGGCGATGGCGTTCTGGCGTTCGGCTTCCATGGCGAGGCTCCGGCGGAATCTGGGAAACCGCTCATTATACCGGTTACCGGAGCAGCGCCGTCGGCCGCAGCGCAGCTTCATGAGCAGGGACGTCCCGCCGACTCCGCGCAGACGCAGCGAGAGCCTCGTTCGCCTCCCGCTTCCAGGCTGGAGTACCTGCAGGCGGGACGGTTACAATTACGCCCAATTCAGGATCCGCGTGCCGTCATCGACCCGGGGAACGCGGTAGGAACTCGTCTGGCGGGCACATGCAGCACAACAGCAGGAAGATCCTCGGGGTATTGATCGCCACGGTGCTGGCGCTCAACGCATTCATTGCGGGACTGCTGGGTTATGCGATGCTGGAGGCGAAGGCACGCAAGGAGCGGGAGGTGCGCACCACGGTCGAGAACCTGGCCCTGCTCCTCGACCAGAGCGTCGGTTCCTCTGTCCGCGAGATCGACCTCCTGCTGCGCGGAGCGCAGAACCGGATCGAGCGTGCGTTGCGCGACAAGGGGCGCCTGGAGCGCGACGATTTCGACTCGGTGATCGACGTGCATCGCGACGGGCTGTCGCAGACCGCCCAGGTCCGGGTCAGTGATGCCACCGGCACGGTTGTCCTCGGCGACCAGGTGACGGCCGAGACGCGTACGAGCTATGCCGACCGCCCGTTCTTCATCGATCATCGCGCGCTCGACGATGGCGAGATGCAGGCCAGCAAGCTGCTGCACGGGCGCATTTCAAATACGTGGATCGTGGTGTTCTCGCGCCGCTACAACGCGCCCGATGGCGACTTCGCGGGCGTCGTGACCGCAGCCGTGCCGGCCGATCATTTCCAGCGCCTGCTTTCGGGCCTGCAGCTCGGGCCGCATGGCATCGCCCTGGTGCGCGACCTCGACATGACGCTGATCGCGCGCTGGCCGCGTCTCGATGCCCCGGCCGGCGTGATCGGCAGTCGCGGCGGGTCGCAGGAGCTCAACGAGATCGTCGCCTCCGACGTTCGCGCGCAGTCCTTCTACAGCGCGCGCACGGCCGACGGCGTGGCGCGCATCAATGCCTACCGCCGGCTCGAGCGCCTGCCGGCCTTCGTCGTCGTCGGCTGGGGCGAGAAGGACTACCTCGCGCAGTGGAAGGAGGACGTCGGCAAGGCCATGCTGCTGTGGGCACTTTTCCTCGGCGTGACCGGGCTGGCCGCCTGGCTGCTGTATCGGCTGGTCGACGCCAACGACCGTGCCAACGAGCGCAGCCGCATCCTGCTGCAGAACGCCAGCGACGGCATCCACATCACCGACGCGGAGGGCATCGTCATCGAGGCCAGCGACGCCTTCTGCCGCATGCTCGGGCGATCGCGCAGCGAGGTCATCGGCATGCGGGCGGGGAGCTGGGATGCCTGCCATCCGGAGCCCGACATGCGTGCGCTGATCAGCGAGCTGTTCGCCTCGAGCGAAGTGCACACCTTCGAAACGGCACATCGGCGCAAGGATGGAAGCGTGTATCCCGTCGAGGTGACCGCGTTCCCGCTCGAGGTGGACGGCAGGACGGTGCTGTTCAACTCCGCGCGCGACATCTCCGCGCGCAAGTCGGCGGAGGCCGAGGTCAGGAAGCTGGCGTACTTCGACGCCTTGACCGGCTTGCCCAACCGGCGGCTGCTGATGGAGCGGCTGGAGCGGGCGCAGGCGAGCTGCGCGCGTCAGGGCACGGTCGGCGCCTTGCTGTTCATCGACCTGGACAACTTCAAGGCGGTCAATGACACCGTGGGCCACCAGGAGGGCGATCGGCTGCTCGTGCAGGTCGCCGCCATCCTCGTACGCTGCGTGCGCAAGGACGATACCGTGGCCCGGCTCGGTGGCGACGAGTTCATCGTCATGCTGGAGGAACTGGGCGGGGAGGGTCGGGAGGCGGCGGAACAGGCCGCGGCGGTGGGCAGCAAGATCCTCGCGGCGCTGAACCAGCGTTTCCAGCTCGGCAGTTCGGAACATCGCACCTCGGTGAGCATCGGCGTGAGCCTTTTCGGCGAGTTGGCCGACGAACCGGTCGACGAGCCCCTGCGACGGGCCGACATGGCGATGTACCGGGCCAAGCTCGGCGGACGCAACGCGGTGTGCTTCTTCGACCCCTCGATGCTAGCCGACGTGCGCGCCCGGGCCGACGTGGAGGCAGGGCTGTGGATCGCGCTCGAGCAGCGCCAGTTCGTGCTGCATTACCAGCCCCAGGTCGCCGCCGACGGCGCGGTGCTCGGCGTGGAGGCGCTGGTGCGTTGGCATCACCCGGTGCGCGGCCTGGTACCGCCGGGCGAGTTCATTCCGCTCGCCGAAGAGTGCGGGTTGATCCTTCCACTCGGGCGCTGGGTGCTCGAGGCCGCCTGCGCGCAGCTGGCGGCGTGGGCGGACGACCCGTGGCGCAGCAGGCTGGTGATTGCGGTCAATGTCAGCGCACGCCAGTTCCTCCATGAAGACTTCGTCGCGGGGGTGGTCGCCGCGCTCGAGTGCTCGGGGGCCGACCCGGGCCGGCTCGACCTGGAGCTGACCGAGAGCTCGCTGGTGACCGACGTCGACAAGGTCAGCGAGAAGATGGAGGCCCTCAAGGCGCTCGGCGTGGGATTCTCGCTCGACGACTTCGGGACCGGCTATTCCTCGCTCGCCTATCTCAAGCGCTTGCCGCTGGATCAGTTGAAGATCGATCGCAGCTTCGTGCGCGACATCCTGGTCGATCCCAACGACGCGGCGATCGCGCGCATGATCATCGTGCTCGCCGACAACCTCGGCCTGCGTGTGATCGCGGAAGGCGTGGAGTGCGAGGAGCAGCGCGACTTCCTCGCCCGCAACGGCTGCTCGACCTATCAGGGCTACCTTTTCAGTGCGCCGCAGCCGATCGACGCGCTCGAGGCCTTCCTCGACGCCCGAAGGTCTCGGCCGGCGCGCTGAAGGAGCGCTCAGTCGGCGCGTTCCAGATCGTCGATCACCGCCTTCAGGAAGCGCGCGGCCTCGCCGCCGGTGACCACGCGGTGGTCGAAGGACAGGCTCAGCGGCAGCACGCGGCGTACCGCCGGGGCGCCATCGACCGCGAGCACCTGCTCGTGCACCCGCCCGGCGCCGAGGATGGCCACCGTGGGCGGCACCACCAGCGGCGAGGCGTACTTGCCGCCGATCATGCCGAAGTTGGACAGCGTGATGGTGTGGCCGCGCATCTCCTCGGGCGGAATCCTGCGCGCCCTGACGTCGGCGCGCATGCGCTCGAGGCCCTGGCGCAGGTCGTCGGGGCTGCGGTTGGCGACGTCGCGCAGCACCGGCACGAAGAGGCCGTCGGGCAGGTCGACCGCGATGCCGACGTGCACCTGCGGCACCAGCCGGCGCGCCATCGCGTGGCTCTCGTACCAGGCGTTGAGCGCCGGCGCGGCGCGGCAGCCGGCGACCAGGGCGCGGATCAGGCGCACGGTGACGTCGGTGCCGGGCGGCCAGGCGTGGATCACCGCGTCGTCGATCACCGTGGCGCCGGCGACCTCGCTCTGCGCCAGGCTCATGTTCTGTGCCATCGCCCGGCGCACGCCGCGCAGCGCTTCGGCGGGGCCGGCCTCGGCGAGCACGCGCGCGGCGCGCTGCACGTCCTCGCGGGTGATCACGCCGTCGGCGCCGGAGGGCGTCACCATCTCGAGCTCGACCTTCAACTGGCGCGCCAGCGCGCGCACCGCCGGGGTGGCGCGGATCCCCGCTCCGCCGTGGGCTGCCGGTGCGAGCGCGGCCGGCGCCTC
>NZ_AMXD01000136.1 GCF_000310185.1 Thauera aminoaromatica S2
CGCGCTCGCCCGCGGCGGCGCGCCTGCGTGCGCTCTCGGCGTGCGCGCGGCCGGCGCCGTGGCAGGCCTGGCAGCCCACGTTCGCCTCGGCCCAGGTGGTGGCGTAGCGGTCGTGCTCGTCGTCGTAGCCCTTGCGGTAGGCGGTGGTGTGGCACTCGCCGCACATCAGGTTCCAGTTCTGGTAGCGCCCGCTCCAGTGCAGGTTGTCGCCCGGGGCGACCGGGCCGTCGGCGTGCAGCGAGAACCAGGCCTTGCGCGTGGTATCCCAGGCGATCGTGAAGGCCTGCAGGCGTCCGCCCTGCTGCGGCAGCAGCACCTGCTGCAGCGGCCGGATGCCGAAGACGTGGCTGACCGCGAGCGCCTGCGTGCGGCCGTCGGGCCCTTGCGCGGCGACCATGAAGTCGCCGCCGCGGCGGTAGAAGCGCGCCGCCGCCGCACCCTCGCCGAAGTGGACTTCGCCGGAGCCGGCCTCGCCGAAGTCGCCGAGCACGGTCTGCGCCGTCGCCGGCTGCATCGCATGGCGGTGCTTCGATTCGGCCCAGGCGTCCGCCTGGTCGGGGTGGCAGGCGAGGCAGTCGCGGTCGGCGACGTGGTCGGGCCGCGCCCCCGCTTGCGGGGCGGCCGCGAACGCGGCCGGCGCCATCAGGATGCAGGCGAGGAGCAGGGCGGGCAGGCGCATGCGCTCAGGGCTTGGCCGTGCGCGGGACGAGGGTGGCCTCGTACTTCAGGTCCTCGTAGTACTTCGCGCCGTTGCTGTAGCCGGGGCGGTTGGCGAGGTTGGGGATCTCCAGCGTGCCGGTCTCGCGCACGTAGTCGCGCCAGGCCACCAGCATCTCGCCCAGCTTCTGCGGGTTGGCGGCGGCGAGGTTGCGGCTCTCGCTGCGGTCCTGCGCGACGTTGAAGAGCTCCCAGTCGCCGGTGCCCCAGGGCTGGTTCGCCGACACGATCTTCCAGTCGCCCTTGCGCAGCGCCTTGCGCCCGCCCAGCTCCCAGCCGATCGCCTTGTCCGCGCCATGCACGGCCTGCCCGCGCCCCTGCAGCAGCGGCAGCATCGAGGCGCCGCGCAGCGGCAGCACGGGCCTGCCCTGGTACTCGGTGCCGGGGTGCTTCGCGCCGGCGAGCTCGAACAGCGTGGGCGCGATGTCGGTCACGTGGGCCATCGCCGACTCGAGCTTGCCGCCCTTGACGCCCGGGCCCCAGGCGATCGCCGGCACGGCGATGCCGCCCTCGTACATGAAGGACTTGAACATGCGGAACGGCGTCGAACCCACCTGCGCCCAGCCCGGCCCGTACTCGGCGTAGGAGCCGGACTTGCCGATGTGCGCGATGCTGTTGTCCATGTCCTTGTGGATCCACTCGCGGGTGCGCGCCACGTCGTACACCGAGTTGCCGTCGGCGCCGTTGTCGGACAGGAAGAAGATGAAGGTGTTGTCGAGCTGCCCGGTCTTCTTCAGGTAGTCGAGCATGCGGCCGATGTTCTGGTCCATGTTGTCGACCATCGCGGCGTACACCGCCATGCGCCTGGCCTCGGATTCCTTCTCTGCCGCGCTCAGGCTGTCCCACTTCGGCCACAGCGGGTGGCCTTCGAACACCGGCGTGTCGGCGGCCACCAGGCCGAGCTTCTTCATGCGCTCGAGGCGCTCGCGGCGCAGCTTGTCGTAGCCGTCCTTGTAGCGCTGCTCGTACCTGGCGATGTCGGCGTCGTGCGCGTGCAGCGGCCAGTGCGGCGCGGTGAAGGCGAGGTAGGCGAAGAAGGGCTTGCCCGAACCCTTGCCGGCGTCGATGTACTCGATCAGCCGCGAGGTGAAGAAGTCGGACGAGAAGAAGTCCTTCGGCAGCGTCGTCTCCTTGCCGTTCTCACGGTAGATGGCCTTCGGCGGCTTGGCCGGATCGGCGGCGACGATGCCCGCGCCGTCGCTCCAGTGGCTGGAGCCGCCATGCACCAGCGCATACGACTGGTCGAAGCCGCGCGCGGCCGGGCTGTACTGCTCGGGCACGCCGAGGTGCCACTTGCCGGTCATCAGCGTGCGATAGCCGGCATCGCGCAGCACCTGCGCCATCGGCACCACGCGCTCGTTGAGGTAGCCCTCGTAGCCCGGCTTGCCGCGCTGCTCGGGCAGCATCAGCTCGGCCATGTCGCCGAAGCCGGCGAGGTGGTTGTCGGTGCCGGACATCAGCATCGCGCGCGTCGGCGAGCAGAACGGCGAGGCGTAGAACTGGGTCATCTTGACCCCGGTGTCGGCCAGGGTGTCGAGGTTGGGAGTGGCGATTTCGCTGCCGTAGCTGCCGAGGTCGGTGTAGCCGAGGTCGTCGGCCATGATCAGCAGGATGTTGGGGCGGTCGTGCTGGACCGGCGAGGCGGCGTGGCCGGCCTGGACGCCGATGGCGAGCGTTGCCACCGGGATCAGCAGGGTCGCGAGCGCTGCTTTCATTGTCTGTCTCCTGGAATAAACCCGGCTTCTGGCCGGTTTCATGAATTTAATTCAATTCTCGAGAAAAGCTGCGCGATCTGAAAATGTTCCGCAGGGTGGAACGTCGGACCAAGACTGGACGGCAGTTCTGCCGCCCGCCGGATGTCCGGCCCGGTGTCCCGTGCGAGGCAGTCGAGCGTGGGCCGGCCAATCGTCCTGCCCATAATCGCAGGCGATCCCCGCCCGACGACCCCGACCCCATGACCAGCAAGCCCTCTCCACCCTCATCGGGTCGGTCGCCGACCTCTTGCGCGGCGACTTCAAGCAGTCCGAATACGGCCGCGTGATCCTGCCCTTCACCGTGCTGCGCCGGCTCGACTGCGTGCTGGCGCCGACCAAGGCCGCGGTGCTCGCCGAACACCGCGACAAGGAGCAGGCCGGGCTGCTCTTGCTCTAACTGGTGGTGGAAAAGTTCGCCCACATCGAGCTCCCCCCAGGCGCGTCGACAACGTGCACATGGGCCTGGTCTTCGAGGAGCTGATCCGCAAGTTTGCCGAGATCTCCAACGAGACCGCCGGCGAGCACTTCACCCCGCGCGAGCTCATCCGCCTGATGGTGAGCCTGCTCTTCATCGAGGACGACGAGGCGCTGTCCAAGCCCGGCATCGTGCGCACCATCTACGACCCCACCGCCGGCACCGGCGGCATGCTGTCGGTGACGGGCGAGCACCTGCACGAGATCAAGCCCGGCGCGCGCCTCACCATGTTCGGCCAGGAGCTCAACCCCGAGTCCTACGCCATCTGCAAGGCCGACATGCTGATCAAGGGCCAGGACGTGCGCAACATCGTGCTCGGCAACACGCTGTCCGAGACCCACATCGGCGAGATCACCCGCCTGCTCGGCGAATTCCTCGAAGCCGAGCAGGCGGTGGTGAGCGACGCCCAGGGCAAGGAGCTCGCGCGCGTGACCCTCTTCCCCGAGGTGCGCTGCCCGGCCGCGCCCGCGGGCGGCAAGGTCAAGCGTGTGCCCATCGCCCGCGTCTTCCGCAACCAGGACTTCGGCTACCGCACGATCACCATCGAGCGCCCGCTGCGCGACGCCGAGAACGTGCCGCTGTTCGAGGACGTGCAGGCCTGGTTCGAGCGCGAGGTGTTGTCCCACGCCCCCGACGCCTGGATCGACCACGACAAGACCCGGATCGGCTATGAGATCCCCTTGAACCGCCACTTCTACGTTTTCGAGCCGCCGCGGCCGCTGGCGGAGATCGACGCCGACCTGAAGCGCTCGATGGACCGGATCAAGCAGATGATCGAGGGGCTGGCGGGATGAGCGAACTCGTCATCTACCGCGGCGATGCCGGCACGGTCGAGGTCAGGCTGGAAGGCGATACCGTCTGGCTGCGCCAGGAGCAGTTGAGCCAGTTGTTCGGCCGGGACCGGACGGTGATCCGGCGGCACCTGCGCAACGTCTTCGCGGAAGGCGAACTCGATTGAGTCAAGGCTCCGTTGCAGCGGGAGGGTGTCTCAGTTCGGCCAGGAGCTGTCTCAGCTCGAACGGCTTAGCCACGCTTTCCGAGGACCGGTGTTGCACTGACTGCTGCCACTGGTTCGTTGGCAGTTCACGTGTATGGGTTAGCCCGCCAGTGCGATGACGACGGCAGAGTCATCGACCTGCGCCACGCAATCTTGACCGACCTTGAGTCCTCCGTCGTCGCCTGCGAACCCCACCATCGACAAGCCACAGCTCAGCTGCAAGCTCACCTCTGCCGCTCCGGCATCCCCGGAGACGCGAACCACGCGACCGCGCAGCACGTTGTTGGCATGGGTCGCAGCCTCCACCTCAAATATCTTGACCGCCGTCGCCTTGCACAAGGCGAGCACCGCCATGCCTTTTCTGAGGTCCAGCAGTTGCGCGCTTTCCTGGGTGATGCGCGATGCAAGCCGCGTTCCGTCCGAGAGCGCGAGTTCGACCCTGACTGCAGCGCCTGCTGTGCTCACATCGGCAACGACACAGGGCAGTTGGTTGCGCATGCTCGTTCGCAGCCCGAGCGCGGCCAGGCCAAGCGCGGGAGGATTGCTGCCCTGCTCTTGATCGAGCTGAGTCAGGACTGCGTGGCGGGCTGCCGTGAGCAGATCGAAGGCGCGTAGCAGCCGATGCCCTGCCGCCGTCAGTTGTGCGCCGCCGCCGCCGCTGCCGCCCACCGCCTTCTCCACCAGCGGCGTCCCGGCGAGGTTGCCGAGGGTCTCGATGGCCTGCCAGGCCGCCTTGTAGCTGATGCCGGCGCCGCGCGCCGCTTCGGAGATGGATCCAACCGACCCGATGCGACGCAGCACATCGATACGCTTGTCCGTGGCGTCATGCCCGAGGGCGGCGTCAAACTGAAGAGAAGGTGAAGGGTTCATGCGCGGATTGTCCCCTCACCAGAAAAGCTTGGCTATACTCGCTATTCCTTTTGTGAATAGCGAGTATAGCCATGAAACCAGTTGCTGCCGTCCTGATGGCGGGTCTGTTCCTGAGCGCGCCCCTGCAAGCCGCTGAGCTCAGCGTGGCCGTCGCCGCAAACTTTACCGCGCCGATGCAGAAGATTGCCGCAGCCTTCGAGAAGGAGACGGGGCACAAGCTTGCGCTGTCCTTCGGCTCGACGGGCAAGTTCTACGCGCAGATCAAGAATGGAGCTCCGTTCGAGGTCCTGTTCGCCGCCGATGACGAGACGCCTGCGCGTCTGGAACGGGAAGGCGAAGGCGTGGCGGGCACCCGCTTCACTTACGCCATCGGCAAGCTCGTGCTGTGGAGCAAGCAGCCGGGCCTGGTCGACGACAAGGGCGAAGTCTTGCGCACGGGCTCGTTCGAACGCATCGCACTGGCCGACCCCAAGCTAGCCCCCTATGGTGCGGCGGCGATGCAGACCTTGACGCAGCTTGGCCTGGCCGATGCGCTCAGCAGCAAGTTCGTGCAGGGCGAGAACATCGGCCAGACCTATCAGTTCGTCGCCACCCAGAACGCGCCGCTGGGTTTCGTCGCGCTGTCGCAGGTGTATGCCGAAGGCCGCCTGACCGAGGGCTCGGCCTGGATGGTGCCTGAAACGCTCTACGAACCGATCCGCCAGGATGCGCTGATCCTGGCCAAGGGCAAGGACAACACGGCGGCAGCCGAGTTGATGCGCTATCTGCAGGGCGATGCGGCGAAGGCGGTCATTCGTTCCTACGGCTACGGGCTCTGAGCCTCACCATGTTGGACCACCACGCCTGGCAGGCTGTCTGGCTGACGCTGGAACTGGCGACACTGACGACCGTGCTGCTGTTGCTCGTCGCGACACCGCTGGCGTGGTGGCTGTCACAGACACGCTCGCGCTGGCGGGCACCGATCAGCGCGGTGGTGACCTTGCCGCTTGTGCTTCCGCCGACGGTGCTGGGCTTCTATTTGCTGGTGTTGATGGGGCCGCAGGGGCCGTTGGGGCAGCTGACCCTGGCCTTGGGTTGGGGTACGTTGTCCTTCACCTTCACCGGCCTCCTGATCGGTTCGATCATCTTCTCGCTGCCCTTCGCCGTGCAGCCGATTCAACACGCCTTCGAGTCCATCGGTGCCCGGCCGCTTGAGGCTGCCGCCACCCTGCGCGCGAGCCCGCTCGACGCTTTCTTCAGCGTGGCGCTGCCGCTCGCACGGCCCGGTCTGCTCACCGCCGCCATCCTCAGCTTTGCGCACACCGTTGGCGAGTTCGGGGTGGTGTTGATGATCGGCGGCAACATCCCGGGCAAGACACGCGTGGTCTCGACTCAGATCTATGGTCATGTCGAAGCGATGGAGTACGCGCAGGCTCACTGGCTGGCGGGCGGCATGGTGGCCTTTTCTTTCGTGGTCCTGCTGTGCCTGTCGTTGCTCAAGCGCAACGGCGCGAGCGTGATGCGTTGATGGCTGATATCAACCAGATCCGCCTGAAGCTGCCGCGCGCGCAGTTCGATGTCGATGTCGATCTTCACCTTCCTGGCAAAGGCATCACGGTGCTGTTTGGGGCGTCGGGGTCGGGCAAGACCAGCATCTTGCGCTGTGTAGCCGGGCTCGAGCGTGCTGTGTCGGGCTTCGTCAGGATCGGCGACGCGGTGTGGCAGGACGACGAGCGGGGCCTATTCGTTCCCACCTGGCGCCGCCTCCTCGGATACGTCTTCCAGGAGGCCAGCCTGTTCGAGCATCTGGATGTGCAGCGCAACCTCGAGTATGGGCTGCGTCGCACGGCCACATCGGCGGACCGCAACACGCTAGATGAGGCGGTCGATCTGCTGGGTATTCGCGCGCTGCTCAAGCGTCGTCCGCAGGCACTGTCGGGCGGCGAGCGTCAACGCGTGGCCATCGCACGCGCCCTGGTTACCGAGCCGCGACTGCTGCTGCTCGATGAACCCCTCGCCTCCCTGGATCTTCACCGCCGGCGCGAGATCATGCCTTGGCTCGAACGCCTGCGTGACCAGCTCGCGATACCGATGCTCTACGTCACGCATTCGATGGATGAACTGAGCCGACTGGCCGACGAGGTCGTGGTGCTCGACAAGGGGCAGGCCGTCGCCGCCGGCCCCATCAGCGAAGTGCTTGCTCAGGGCGACTTGCCTGCCCTGGCAGACGAGGAGGCAGGCACGGTCATCCAAGGCGTCGTCCAGGAGTGCAATTCGCGCTGGCACCTCGCGCGTGTTCAGCTATCGGCGGGCTGCGTGCTGGTGCGTGACATCGGCCTGGTGCCCGGCAACCGGGTTCGCCTGCGCATCCTTGCACGGGATGTGAGCCTGACGCTCGATCAGCCGACGCGCAGCAGCATCCAGAACCATCTCCCCGGCGTGGTCGACGCCGTCTTGGCCGACAGCCATCCGGCGCAGGCACTCGTGCGGGTTCGCTGCAGCGGGGACACCCTGATTTCGCGCGTGACCTGGAAATCGGTTGAGGAGCTTCAGATTCAGCCGGGGTTGGCGATGTGGGCTCAGGTTAAATCGGTCGCGGTCATCGCCTGAGTGGGGCAGCTTCATGGCGTAGAGCGGGGCTCTATGCCGTTTCCAGTGGGAATTGACTTCTCAACAAACATGATGATCGGTGGTACAACCGCCCGACACTGACGCTGACCTCGCACCGCATGAACACCCAGATTGAAGCCCTCTTCACCACCGCGCTCGGCCTGCAGCCGCCCTGGCACGTCGCCAAGGTCGAGCTCAACACAGCCAAGCGCCGGATCGACTTCGAGGTCGAGCACACCGGCGGTCGTGCGACGTGTCCGGCGTGTGGGGTCGAGCACCAGCTGATCCACGACCGCGTGCGGCGCAGCTGGCGTCACCTGGACTTCTTTCAGTTCGAAGCGTGGCTGCATGCCGAGATCCCGCGCGTGCAGTGCAAGGGCTGCGGCAAGACCACGCAGTTGCCGGTGCCGTGGGCGCGTGAGGGGAGCGGCTTTACCCTGCTGTTCGAGGCGCTGAGCCTGTCGCTGTGCCGGGAGATGCCGGTGCGTCAGGCAGCCAACCAGTTGCGGGTCGCTCCGAAGCGCCTGTGGCGTCGAGTGCGCCATTACGTCGAGGTGGCCCGTGCCAAGGACGACATGTCGGGCGTGCGCTACGTCGGGATCGACGAGACCAGCGTCAAGCGCGGGCACGAGTACATCACCGTGGTGCATGACCTCGAGGCCAAGCGCTTGCTGTTCGCCACACCAGGGCGAGATCACGCGACGTTGCAGGCCTTTGCCCAGGACATGCGTGCGCACGGTGGCGATCCGCTGGCCATCGAGCATGCCTGTATCGACATGAGCGCGGCCTACGCCAAGGGGATCGGCCAGTCGCTGCCCAATGCCCGGATCAGCTACGACCGTTTTCATGTCGTGGCGCTGGCCAACGCGGCGATGGACGAGGTGCGTCGCGAAGAGATGCGCAGCTCGGCGGCAGCGGTGCGCGAAGCGGTCGGCGCGCAGAGCAAGAAGACGCTGCGACAGCTGCTGTGGGGCATGCGCAAGAACCCGGTGGGCTGGACCCATGCCCAGTTCGAGGCGATGCACTGGCTGCAACGCTCGAATCTGAAGAGCGCGCGCGCCTGGCGCCTGAAGCAGGCACTGCGGCTGGTCTATCGCGATGCAGCCGCGAGCAACAACGAAGAGATCGCGCAAGGGGCCATGAGCAAATGGCTGAGCTGGGCGCGCCGCAGCCGCCTGGAGCCCTTCAAGCGGCTGGCGCTCACCCTGAAGGAGCACCTCGGCGGCGTCGTGCGCGGCATGCTCGACGGACGCAGCAACGCCTACGTCGAAGCGATGAACGGCCTGCTCCAGCAGACCAAGACTGCCGCTCGCGGCTTCCGCAACATCGAGAACTTCATTGCTATGGCCTACCTGCGCATGTCCAAGCTCAAGCATCTACCGCAGAACCCCCTGGTGCCGGCCGTCGCCCGCGACTACGGGCGCTACCGTCATGTTTGTTGAGAAGTCAATTCCCACTGGAAACGGCATAGAGCCTAGAGCGGTCGCAGGGTTGTCATGTCGGGATGCGGCAGCTCTGGGTCGACTGCAGTCATTCCAAGCGGACAACGAAATTCTTGAATCTGCATACAGCGGAGACAACGACAATGACCTCGGTTGCCGTCGAATGCGCTGATGGCGTCGGCCATCTTGAGCTGAATCGCGCCGATGCGCTGAATGCGCTGGACCTGCAGTTCTGCAAGGAAATCGACGATGCGCTCCTGGCCTTGGACGCGCGCGAAGACGTGCGGGCGATCCTCATCTCCACGTCGCTGAAGCACTTCTGTGCCGGGGCGGACATCCGGGAGATGCTGGACATGAGCGCCGAACAGGCCAGGGCGATGGGGTTTGTTGGCTGCGTTTCCGCGCCACCCCGGCTCCGGAAGCCCTTGATCGTTGCCGTGAGGGGACTGGCGGCGGGTGGCGGGTGCGAGCTGGTGGAGATGTGCGACATCGTCGTCGCCGCCGCTTCGGCGCGCTTCTGCCACCCCGAGATCACGCTGGCCGCCATGCCGGGCGCGGGCGGTACGCAGCGGCTGGCGCGGGTCGTGGGCAAGCATGTCGCGATGGATCTGCTGCTCACCGGGCGCGCGCTGAGCGCGGACGAGGCGCTTGTCGCCGGCCTGGTGTCGCGCGTGGTTCCGGATGAGGCGCTCGAAGCCGCTGCCATGTCGGTCGCCCGGCTGGTGGCGTCGTACTCGAGCCCGGTCGCCTGCAGGATCAAGGCCGCGGTCAATGGGGCGCAGGTGGGGCTCGATGCCGGCCTTGCCCTGGAGCGCGAGCTGTTCCACGCGTGTTTCTCCGAGCATGACTTTCGCGAGGGGCTTGCCGCGTTCACCGAAAAGCGGAAGCCGAGATTCGAGCATCGTTGAGGGCTTGAATGCCGGCCGCCGCAGCCGGGTGACGTGGCGGAGGTGCGGCAGATCGATCATCGCAGCAAGAATCCACCGCCGGCGCCCCCCGCCCGCGCAGGTAAAATGCGCTTTTGCCCGCCCGCCCCCGATGCCCGCCTCCCCCCCGGCCCCGCGCCGCCCCGAACTGCTCG
>NZ_AMXD01000137.1 GCF_000310185.1 Thauera aminoaromatica S2
TGGTCCGCGCCGGCGACGGTGGCCGCAGCGGCGGCCGGCAGGACGGGCGCCTCGGCCTTGCCGCCACGCCGCCTGCGCGTCGCAGACGAGCGCTTCGGCTGCGCGGACTCGGGCTCGGCCTCGGCTGCGCGAGGCTCGACCGCCACCGCGGCGTCCTCGGCGTGCCCGGCGCCCTCGGAGGTCGCCTGCGCCACCGTCTCCGCCGGCAAGACAGGCGCTGCCGGCGCGCTTTCGATGGCGGTCTCGCCCTCCTCCACCGTGGCGGCGACATCCGCCTCGACCGCCCCCCCTTCAGCCGCGGGCTCCTCCAGCGCTCGTGCCGCGCGGCCGCGACCGCGACCGCGACCGCGCCGCGGCTCCGAAGCGTTGGCGGAAGTCTCCCCGCCCGCGCCGGCAGGCGAGCTGGCGTGCTCCGCGCCGGGCTCCGCCTCGGCGACGCCCACGGTCGGCTCGGTGCGCGGGGCGGCACGCTCCACCACCAGGGACTCGCCCGCCATGGTGAACTCCTCGCGCATGCGGGGTGCGGCCAGCCCCGGGCCGGGGCGGGTGACGAAGATGCCCGACTTCTCGTCGCGGCCGAGTTCCAGCAGGCCGCGCGCCTGCGCTTCCTCGAGCAGGTTGCCGAAGGCGCGGAAGCCGAAGTAGCTCTCGTTGAAATCGGGCTTGCGGCGCTTGATCGCCTCCTTGAGCATCGAGGACCAGATCTTGCCGCTCTCGCCGCGTTCGGCGAGCAGCGCGTCGAAGGTCTCGACGGCAATGTCGATCGCCTTGCTGCGGCGCGACTCGAGCTCCTCGCGGCGGGCCTTGTCCTCCTCGGGCTGCTTGCGGCTGGCGGGCGGGTTGTCGCGCGCCTCGCGCTTGGCTGCGGCGCGCTGGCTGTCGCGCACGAGGTCGTCGTAGAAGATGAACTCGTCGCAGTTGGCGATCAGCAGGTCGGAGGTGGACTGCTTGACCCCGACGCCGATCACCTGCTTGGCGTTCTCGCGCAGCTTGGACACCAGCGGCGAGAAGTCCGAGTCGCCGCTGATGATCACGAAGGTGTCGACATGCGACTTGGTGTAGCACAGGTCGAGCGCGTCGACCACGAGCCGGATGTCGGCCGAATTCTTGCCGGACTGGCGCACGTGGGGGATCTCGATGAGCTCGAAGTTGGCCTCGTGCATCGCCGCCTTGAAGCTCTTGTAGCGGTCCCAGTCGCAATAGGCCTTCTTGACCACGATGCTGCCCTTGAGCAGCAGGCGCTCGAGCACCCGCTTGATGTCGAACTTCTCGTACTTCGCGTCCCGCACGCCCAGCGCCACGTTCTCGAAGTCGCAGAACAGCGCCATGCTGATGCTGTCGGGGGAGGAAGCCATGGAAATCTCCGTTTCTGATGAGCCGCCGATGTTAAGCCCTCGCCGCGGTGCGTGCCACCGGATGTACCGCCGCGGCCCGCCTTGGGGCGTGCATGCCTGCCGGTTTGTCCTATGCTTGAGACTCTGGACGCATTCCAACAGGAGAACAGCCATGATCAAACCCGCCGCCCTCGCCGCCGCGCTCCTTGCCACCACGCTCGCCCTGCCCGCCCTCGCCGCCGAGCGTGCGAGCGCCCGTTTGCTCGATCGCCAGGGCGCCGAGGTGGGCACCGCGACCCTGGTCGAGGGGCCCCACGGCGTGTTGGTCCACGTGGTCGCCAAGGGACTGCCGCCCGGGCCGAAGGCGATCCACATCCATTCGGTGGGCACCTGCGAGGACGGCACGCAGGGCTTCGTCGCCTCGAAGGGCCACCTGAACCCGGCGGCAAGGCCGCACGGGCTGATGAACCCGGATGGCCCCGACGCCGGCGACCTGCCCAACCTCTTCGTGCATGCCGACGGCGGCGTCGAGGCGGAGTTCTTCACCGCCCTCGCCAGCCTCTCGGGCGCGGGCGGACGCGCCGCCATCCTCGACGCCGACGGCGCCGCGCTGGTGATCCACGAGAACCGCGACGACCACGCCAGTCAGCCGATCGGCGGCGCCGGCGGGCGCTTCTTCTGCGGTGTGATCCGGGCGCAGTGAGCGGATCAGATCGCCTCAGCCGTTGCGAAGCCGGGTCGCGCGCCCACCCGCCCGCCGCCCTCGCAATGGCGTCGGCGCTCGTCCTGACGCTCGCCGCCGCGGGCTGTGCGCCACCCACCGAAGAGGCGGCGCTCACCCCCCGCGGCATCGGTCCGATGTTGCTCGGCGTTCCGCTTGCCGACGCCGCCCGCGCCACCCGGCGCTTCGATCCTGCCGCCGCACGGATCGGCCCGGGCTGCGACGAACGCGACCAGATCGGCGTGGTGCTGCGTGTGGCCGGCGAGTCGCTGTCGGTGATGGCGATGGCCGGCGCCGACGCCAGGATCGAGGAGATCCTCGCCATCCCCGCGCAGGGCGCCGGCGCGGTCACGCTGGCCGATGCCGAGGCCTGCCGTGCGCACGGCGCCGCCTACGCGGCCAGCCTCACCCCCCGGCTCGGCGCGGCGCCCACCTGGTCGGTGCACGAACGCCCGGTCTCGCACGAGTTCGTCTTCGCCTTCGCCGGCGACGTACGCGTGGTGGCACGCTGGTTTTCCGGCGGCAGGAGCTGCGACCTGCTGCTGCAGTACGGCGGCAAACCCGCCGCCAGCCCCTGAGCACCGCGACCGTCCGGGGCCCTGGCGGCGCCTCCGCCGCGGCTCCGCAGCGCGGCAGCCGCGCACTCGCAGCCGGGAACGCGCGGTCCGACACGGGGCACGCCAGGGCGATCCGGGGTATGCTTGCTGCACCGGGTTGATTCTGTTATTAAGTCGGACCTCACCAATCAACACCCTCTACGGAAGTCGATCCATGGCTGAAGATACCCTGCACAAGCAATTCCCGCCCTACGTTCCCGCTGCCGGCGAGGAATACATGAGCGAGAAGCAGCTGGCCCACTTCCGCGCGATCCTCGATTCGCTCAAGGGCGAGCTGGTGGATGACATCGAGCGCACGGTGCACACGATGCAGGACGAGGCGACCGTGTTCGCCGACCCCAACGACCGCGCCAGCCAGGAGTCCGACATCGCGCTCGAGCTGCGCAACCGCGACCGCGAGCGCAAGCTGATCAAGAAGATCGACGAGACGATCGGTCGCATCGAGGCCGGCGAATACGGCTACTGCGACAGCTGCGGCGTCGAGATCGGCCTCAAGCGCCTCGAGGCGCGCCCGACCGCGACCTTGTGCATCGACTGCAAGACGCTGGAAGAGATGCGCGAGCGCCAGGTCGCGAAGTAATCCGCCGCTCCCGGTCGCGACCGGGACGGACAACAAAAAAGGACGCCTGGGGCGTCCTTTTTTGTTGTCCGCACGCCGTGCTGCAGCGCGTGGCGGGCCGCAGCCCGCCATCCGCCATCCGCCATCAGCCGGCGTTTTCGTTCAGCAGCGCCTTCATGCTCAGGCGGATCTTGCCGCGCTCGTCGGTCTCGAGGACCTTCACGCGCACGACCTGGCCTTCCTTGACGTAGTCCGAGACGTTATTCACGCGCTCGTTGGCGATCTGCGACACGTGCAGCAGGCCGTCGCGGCCCGGCATGATGTTCACGATGGCGCCGAAGTCGAGCAGACGCACGACCGGACCTTCGTAGACCTTGCCGACCTCGACCTCGGCGGTGATCGCCTCGATCCTGGCCTTCGCCGCCTGGGCGCCCTCGGCGCTGACCGACGAGATCTTGACCGAACCGTCGTCCTCGATCTCGATCACGGTGCCGGTCTCTTCCTGCAGCGCGCGGATCACCGCGCCGCCCTTGCCGATCACGTCGCGGATCTTCTCGGGGTTGATCTTCATGTTGATCATGCGCGGAGCGTACTCGGACACCTGGCCGCGGCTGGTGCCCAGGGCCTGCTGCATGAGGCCGAGGATGTGCAGGCGGCCTTCCTTGGCCTGCTCCAGCGCGGCGTGCATGATCTCCTTGGTGATGCCCTGGATCTTGATGTCCATCTGCAGGCCGGTGATGCCGTTCTCGGTACCGGCGACCTTGAAGTCCATGTCGCCGAGGTGGTCCTCGTCGCCCAGGATGTCGGTCAGCACCGCGAAGCGGTTGCCGTCCTTGATCAGACCCATGGCGATGCCGGCGACGTGGTTCTTCAGCGGCACGCCGGCGTCCATCATGGCGAGCGAGCCGCCGCACACCGAGGCCATCGACGAGGAGCCGTTGGATTCGGTGATCTCGGAGACCACGCGCACGGTGTAGGAGAACTCTTCCGGCTTGGGCAGCATGGCGACCAGCGAGCGCTTGGCCAGGCGGCCGTGGCCGACCTCGCGGCGCTTGGTGATGCCGAAGCGGCCGGTCTCGCCGGTGCAGAAGGGCGGGAAGTTGTAGTGGAGCAGGAAGCGCTCCTTGTACTCGCCGGCGATGGCGTCGATGATCTGCTCGTCGCGGCCGGTGCCCAGGGTGGCGACCACCAGGGCCTGCGTCTCGCCGCGGGTGAACAGCGCCGAGCCGTGGGTGCGCGGCAGCACGCCGGTGCGGATCTCGATCGGACGCACGGTGCGGGTGTCGCGGCCGTCGATGCGCGGCTCGCCGTTGAGGATGCGGCTGCGGACGATACCGGACTCGAGGTTGAAGAAGAGGTCCTTCAGTTCATTGACCGAGGGCGCGTTCTCCACGCCTTCGGTGAGCTGGCCGATCACGCGCTTGCGGATCTCGGACAGGCGGGCCGAGCGCTCCTGCTTGCTGGTGATGCGGAAGGCCTCTTCCATCTCGGCCTTGGCGAGCTCGGTGACCTTGGCGATCAGCGCCGCATTGGCGGGCGGCGCCTGCCAGTCCCATTCGGGCTTGCCGGCAACCTCGACGAGATCGTTGATGGCCTTGATGGCGGTCTGCATCTGCTCGTGGCCGAACACCACGGCGCCGAGCATGACATCCTCGGGCAGCTCCTGGGCTTCGGACTCGACCATCAGCACGGCGGTCTGGGTGCCGGCGACGACGAGGTTCATCGCGCTCGACTGCAGCTCGGTGGCGGTCGGGTTGAGGATGTACTTGCCATCGAGGTAGCCGACGCGCGCGGCGCCGACCGGGCCGTTGAAGGGCAGGCCGGAGATCGCCAGCGCGGCCGAGGCACCGATCATCGCCGGGATGTCGGAGTCGATCTCGGGGTTCAGCGACAGCACGGTGACGATGACCTGGACTTCATTCATGAAGCCGTCGGGGAAGAGCGGGCGGATCGGACGGTCGATCAGGCGCGAGGTGAGGATCTCCTTCTCGCTCGGGCGGCCTTCACGCTTGAAGAAGCCGCCGGGGATACGGCCCGCGGCATAGAACTTCTCGACGTAGTCGACGGTGAGCGGGAAGAAGTCCTGGCCCGGGCGGGCTTCCTTGGCGCCGACCACGGTGGCCAGCACCACGGTCTCGTCCATGTTCACGATGACGGCGCCGCCAGCCTGGCGGGCGACTTCGCCGGTTTCCAGGGTCACGGTGTGGGCGCCGTAGGCGAAGGTTTTCTTGATTGCGGTAGGCAAGTTGGTATTCCTTGTTCTTTCGGTGGATGCAGCAAACGACAACTGCTTGCGGCGGGCCGTCCGAGCGGACGGCCAGGCACCGCGGAGGGACGGTCTCGGGCGGGCGCGCGAACGCGGCGGGAGAACGGCAAAAAGCCGGCGCGGCCGCAGGGGCACGCACCGGCTTTGCTGGCTTACTTCGCCCTGATCGGCGCTGTCGGACTCGTCACGGACAGCAATTACTTGCGCAGGCCCAGACGCTCGATCAGATTGCGGTAGCTGTCGGCGTTGCGACCCTTCAGGTAGTCCAGCAGCTTGCGGCGCTGGCTGACCATCTTCAGGAGGCCGCGGCGGGAGTGGTGATCCTTCGCGTGCTCCTTGAAGTGGGGGGCGAGACCGTTGATGCGGGCGGTCAGGAGCGCGATCTGGACTTCCGGGGAGCCGGTGTCGCCCTGGGCGCGCTGGAAGTCGGAGACGATCTTCGACTTGGATGCGATATCGAGAGCCATGTGTGTCTTTACTCGTGTGTTCTGCCAATCAGAAGCGGCGGATTATACCCAAAGCCGCGCCAGTTACTCAATCAAAATCATGCGGATGCATCTTCGCTCCGCCCACCGGTGGCGATCAGCCGGCGCGCCGCCAGGCGTCCGTCGTCCTGCCACTGCGCCAGGCCGAGGAAGCCCCCCGGCCCGTAGGCGCGCACCTTCGCGCCCGGCTGCGCGCCCGCGAGCGCGAGCGTGCGACCCTGCAGCAGGCCGCGCGCCGCCTCGGCATCGAGCTGCAGCACCGGAAAGCCCGCCACCAGCGCATCGACCGGGGCGAGCAGCGCATCGCGTCCGCCCTCGCCGGCCGCCTCCAGCGCTTCGAGCGTGAGCGCACCGGACAGGTCGAAGGCGCCGATCGCGGTGCGCCGCAACGCCGCCAGGTGGGCACCGCAACCGAGCGCGGCGCCGATGTCCATCGCGAGGCTGCGGATGTAGGTGCCCTTGCTGCAATGCACGCGGATCGTGAAGCGTTCGCCTGCGAAGTCGAGCAGTTCGAGCGCATGGATCACGACCCGGCGCGCCGCGCGCTCGAGCTCGATGCCCGCGCGCGCGTACTCGTAGAGCGCCTTGCCGTCGCGCTTGAGCGCCGAATACATCGGCGGCACCTGCTCGATCTCGCCGCGGAAGCGCTCCAGCACGGCTTCGAGCGCGGCGCGATCCACCGCCACCGGACGGGTGGCGAGCACCTTGCCCTCGGCATCGCCGCTGTCGGTGTCCACGCCGAGCCGCACCACCGCCTCGTAGATCTTGTCGGCGTCGAGCAGCATCTGCGAGAACTTGGTGGCCTCGCCGAAGGTGAGCGGCAGCAGTCCGCTCGCCATCGGATCCAGCGTGCCGGTGTGGCCGGCCTTGGCCGCCGCAAGCAGGCGCCGTGCGGTCTGCAAGGCACCGTTCGAGCTCATGCCCTGCGGCTTGTCGAGCAACAGCACGCCGTCGACTTCGCGGCGGACGATCCTGCGTTGCGGCTGGCCCTTGCGCTTCGGCCGCGCCGGCTCAGCCGCGACCTCAGCCGCGGGAGCGAGCGTCATCATCCGTGCCGGTGTTGTCGCCGCCGCCAGCCTCGTCGTGCTGGCGGGCCTCGTCTTCCTTCACCACCTCGTCGATCAGCTGCGACAGGCGCGAGCCCTCTTCCACCGAACGGTCGTAGTGGAAGTGCAGCTCCGGGATGGTGTGGATGCGGATGCGGCGGCCGAGCTCGCGACGCAGGAAGCCGCTCGCGCGGCGCAAGCCCTGCAGGATCTCGGGCACGTCGGCCTCGCCCGTCATGTTGGTGAAGAACACCTTGGCGTGGGCGTAGTCGGGGGTGATCTCGACATCGGTCAGGGTGATGAAGCCGACGCGCGGGTCCTTCACCTCGAGGCGGATCAGCTCGGCCAGCTCGCGGCGGATCTGCTCCACCACGCGCTGGCTGCGGGAATACTCCTTGGGCATCGATTACAGGGTCCTCGCCACTTCCTTGATCTCGAAGACCTCGAGCTGGTCGCCTTCCTGGATGTCGTTGTAGTTGCGCAGCTGCAGGCCGCACTCGTAGCCGAACTTGACTTCCTTGACGTCGTCCTTGAAGCGCTTGAGCGACTCGAGCTCGCCGGTCCACAGCACGGTGTGGTTGCGCAGCAGGCGGACGTGCGAATTGCGGCGCACGACACCCTCGAGCACGTAGCAACCCGCGATCGAGCCGACCTTGGAGATCGTGAACACCTGGCGGATCTCGACCAGGCCGGTGACTTCCTCGCGCTTCTCCGGCGCCAGCATGCCCGACAGCGCCGCCTTCACCTCATCGACGGCGTCGTAGATGATGTTGTAGTAGCGGATATCGACACCGAAGGTCTCGGCCAGCTTGCGCGCCCCGGCATCGGCACGGGTATTGAAGCCGATGATGACCGCGCCCGAGGCCTGCGCCAGGTTGACGTCGGATTCGCTGATCGCGCCCACCGCACCGTGGATGACGTTGACGCGGACTTCGTCGGTGGAGAGCTTCTGCAGCGACTGCACCAGCGCCTCCTGCGAACCCTGCACGTCGGCCTTGATGATGAGCGCCAGGCTCTTGACCTCGCCCTCGGACATCTGCTCCATGAGCGTCTCGAGCTTGGCGGCCTGCTGCTTGGCGAGCTTGACGTCGCGGAACTTGCCCTGGCGGAAGAGCGCGATCTCGCGCGCCTTCTTCTCGTCGGCCAGCGCGATCGCCTCGTCACCCGCGGACGGCACGTCCGACAGGCCGAGGATCTCGACCGGGATGGACGGACCGGCCTCGTCGATCTGCTTGCCGTTTTCGTCCAGCATCGCGCGGATGCGGCCGAAGGTGGCGCCGGCGAGCAGCACGTCGCCCTTGCGCAGCGTTCCCGACTGGACCAGCAGCGAGGCCACCGGGCCACGACCCTTGTCCAGGCGCGCCTCGATGATCAGGCCCTTGGCGGGCGTGTCCTTGGGCGCGGTGAGCTCGAGCACCTCGGCCTGCAGCAGCACGGCCTCGAGCAGCTCGTCGATGCCGGTCCCCTTCTTGGCGGACACCGGCACGAACATGGTGTCGCCGCCGTAGGCCTCGGGGATCACCGACTCGGCGATCAGCTCCTGGGTCACGCGCTCGGGGTTGGCGTCGGGCTTGTCGATCTTGTTGATCGCCACCACCAGCGGCACGCCGGCCGCCTTGGCGTGGTGGATCGCCTCGCGCGTCTGCGGCATCACGCCGTCGTCGGCCGCGACCACCAGGATGACGATGTCGGTCGCCTTCGCCCCGCGGGCACGCATCGCCGTGAAGGCCTCGTGGCCCGGGGTGTCGAGGAACGTGAGCATGCCGCGCGCGGTCTCGACGTGATACGCGCCGATGTGCTGGGTGATGCCGCCGAACTCGCCCGCGGCGACCTTGGCGCGGCGGATGTAGTCGAGCAGCGAGGTCTTGCCGTGGTCGACGTGGCCCATCACGGTGACCACCGGCGCACGCGGCAGCACGTCGGCATCCTTGTGCGCTTCGCTCTCCTCGAGGAAGGCATCCGGATCGTCGAGCTTCGCGGCGACCGCCAGGTGCCCCATCTCCTCGACGATGATCATCGCGGTTTCCTGGTCGAGCACCTGGTTGATGGTGACCATGGAGCCCATCTTCATCAGGACCTTGATCACCTCGGTCGCCTTCACCGCCATCTTGTGGGCGAGGTCGGCGACGGTGATCGTCTCGGGCACGTGCACCTCGCGCACGATCGGCTCGGTGGGGGCCTGGAAGGACGAACGGTCGTCCTGCTGGTTGCGGCCGTGACGGCCGCCGCCCTTGCCGGCGCCGCGCCAGTTGCTGCCGGTGGTGGCACCGACCTCGCCGCGCGTCTTCATGCCGCCGCGGCGCTTGCTGGCGCCGTCGGCCTCGCGCGCCGGGGCCGCGGGGGCCGTACGCTTGACTTCCCGGCTGGCGGGCTTGTCCTCGGTCTTGGCGGGCCGATGCAGGGTGCCGGTGGTCGGCTTGGCGGCCGCCTTGGCGGGCTCTTCCTTCTTCTGCTGCTCGGCACGCAGGCGGGCTTCTTCCTCGGCCTTGCGCGCCTCGGCGGCGGCCTTGGCCGCAGCCTCGCGCTCCTGGCGGGCACGCAGGTCGGCCGCCTGGCGCTCCTTGAGCGCGCGCTGACGATCCTCGTCACGCTTGCGCGCGGCGACCTCCTCCTCGCTGAGGATCTCGGAGAGCGGCAGCGGCTTGCTCAGCACGGTGGTGACCTGCGGCTGGGGCGCGACGGGCTCCTGGCGCTGCGGACGCTCGCCACGGCCATGGCGACCGCCCTGCTGGGCCGGTCGCGCCGCGCTGGCGGCGGGGGCGGCGGGGG
>NZ_AMXD01000138.1 GCF_000310185.1 Thauera aminoaromatica S2
ACCGCGAGCACCACGGCGGCGCTCGCGCTCGGCGACGCGCTCGCGGTCGCGCTGCTCGACGCCCGCGGCTTCGCCGCGGAGGATTTCGCCCGCTCCCACCCCGGCGGCGCGCTCGGCCGCCGGCTGCTGACGCACGTCGGCGACGTCATGCGTCCCGCGCCGGCGGTCCCGCGCGTGGGCAGCGACGCCCCCCTCACCCAGGCCTTGCTGGCGATGACCGCCGGCGGCATGGGCATGACCGCGGTGGTCGACGCCGACGAGGTGCCCGTGGGCATCTTCACCGACGGCGACCTGCGGCGCGCGCTGGAGAAGGGCTGCGACGTGCGCAGCGCGCGCGTCAGCGAGGTCATGACGCGCAGTCCGCGCAGCATCGCGCCCGGCGCGCTCGCGGCCGAGGCCGCCGCGACGATGGAGAGCATGCGCATCAGCCAGCTCCTGGTGCTCGACGACGCCGGCCGGCTCGCCGGTGCGCTCACCACCCACGACCTGATGCTCGCGAAGGTCATCTGAATGCGGGTCGACACCTGGCGCCTGTATCCGGTCTTCGCCCTCGCGCTGCTGGCGGGCGGATCGGTGTGGCTCGAGCGCATCACCCGGATCGACGATCCGGCGGCGAGCATCGAGCAGACCGGTCCGGACTTCATCGCCCACGACACCCGCGTGGTCGGCTTCGGCGCCGACGGTGCGCAGCGCTACGAGCTCGTGGCCGAACGCCTGGAGCATTTCCCCGTCGGCGACATCACCCGGCTGCACACGCCCCGCCTGCAGCTGCACGGCGCGGAAGGCACGACCACGATCACCGCGCGCTCGGCCGACGTCTCGCCCGGTGGCGAGCAGGTGGACCTCACCGGCGAAGTGCGCGTGCGGCGTCCGGGCCAGGCCGGGGCGCTGCCGCTCGCGCTCGACTCGGAGACGCTCGCGGTGTGGCCGGACGCCCAGCGCGCGCGCACCGACTCGCCGGTCCTGATGACCCGCGGCGCCGGACGCGCGACGGCCAAGGGCATGCGCGCGGACAACCTGTTCGGCACGCTCGAACTCATCGGCGAGGTCAGCACGACGATGCCACCCCGCCGCCAAGGATCCCCCTCATGAAGCGAATCCTCCTCGCTACCGTGGCCGCGCTGCTCGCCGCCGTCACCACCCCGGCGCTCGCCGAGAAGGCCGACCGCGACCAGCCGGTCAACATCGAGGCCGACCGCCTCACGGTGGACGACCGCAACAAGGTGCACATCTTCGAGGGCAGCGTGGTCCTGACCCAGGGCACGCTCACCATCCGCGGCGACAAGCTGGTCGTGACGCAGGACGCCGCCGGCTTCCAGAACGGCGTCGCCACCGCAGCCGGCAAGGGCTTGGCCACCTTCCGCCAGCGCCGCGACGGCAGCGCCGAATACGTCGAAGGCGAGGCCGAACGCATCGAGTACGACAGCCGGACCGAGAAGGCCAGGCTCTTCAACCGCGCCAAGGTGAGCAGCGGCGGCGACCAGGTCAGCGGCCACTACATCGAGTACGACGCGATCACCGAGAACTATCTCGCCACCAACGCCCCGGGCAGCCGCCAGGGTGCGCCCGCGGGCCGGGTGCGCGCGGTGATCCAGCCCAAGTCCGACGGACAGCCCTCCGGCGGACAATGATTCCCCCCCCACGATCGGATAACCAGGAAGGAGACAGCATGAGCTTCGAGATGATCCTCGCCGAGAAACGCGGCCGTGTCGGCCTCATCACCCTCAACCGCCCCAAGGCGCTCAACGCGCTCAACGATCAGGTGGTGAACGAGATCACCGCCGCCCTCAACGACTTCGAGTCCGACGATGGCATCGGTGCCATCGTCATCACCGGCTCGGAGAAGGCCTTCGCCGCAGGCGCCGACATCGGCGCGATGGCGAACTTCTCCTACATGGATGCCTACAAGAGCGAGTACATCACGCGCAACTGGGAGCGCGTGAAGACCTGCCGCAAGCCGGTGATCGCCGCGGTGGCGGGCTTTGCGCTCGGCGGCGGCAGCGAACTGGCGATGATGTGCGACATCATCATCGCCGCGGACACCGCGAAGTTCGGCCAGCCGGAAGTCAAGCTCGGCACCCTGCCCGGCGCGGGCGGCACGCAGCGCCTGCCGCGCGCGGTGGGCAAGGCGAAGGCGATGGAGCTGTGCCTGACCGGACGCATGATGGACGCGGTCGAAGCCGAGCGCGCCGGCCTGGTCGCGCGCGTGGTGCCGGCCGACAAGCTGCTCGAGGACGCGCTCGCCACCGCGGAAACCATCGCCGGCTACTCGCTGCCGGTGGTCATGATGATCAAGGAATCGATCAACCGCGCCTTCGAGAGCAGCCTCAACGAGGGTCTGCTGTTCGAGCGCCGCGTCTTCCACTCAGCGTTCGCGCTCAACGACCAGAAGGAAGGCATGGCGGCCTTCGTCGAGAAGCGCAAGGCGAACTTCCGCCACGACTGATCGTCCCGCGCTCGATCCGCACCGCGGCCGGCGTCCAGCCGGCCGCTTGCGTTTACCCGCGGGAAGACGTCATGCGCCTGCAACCCGTGCCCGGCACACTGCTTCGGCGTACTCGCCGCCCGTGCAATGCAACACCCCGAACCCTTCACCGGACGAAATGGCGTCCTGGCGCAAGTGATTGATTCCTTCAATCAATCCGGGATGTTGCGATGCACCAAAATATGCTTGACAGCCTCGATCGGGTCCGTATAATCCAAACCATGCTGCAACGCAACATCGCAGCTGCCCGAGCGATGTTGATGCACCCACACTTTCCAAGGAGATCCACATGAGCAACTTCGTCACCCCCGAGCAGTTCACCGCCGCCAACAAGGCCAACATCGAGACCCTGCTGACCCTGGCCAACACCGCCTTCGCCAGCGCCGAGCGCCTCGCCGCCCTGAACCTGAACACCGCCCGTTCGCTGCTGGAAGACGGCGTGGCCAACACCAAGGCCCTGCTGGCTGCCAAGGACGTGCAGGAGCTGGTGAACCTGCAGGTTTCGCTGGCCCAGCCGATCGTCGAGAAGGCCGTCGCCTACGCCCGCAGCGTCTACGAGATCTCGTCGCAGAGCCAGGAAGAGATGTCGAAGGTCTTCGAAGGCCAGGTCGCCGAGCTCAACAAGGGCGTCGCCACCGCGCTCGACAAGGCTGCCAAGTCGGCTCCCGCCGGTTCGGACGTCGCCGTCGCCGCTGTCAAGTCGGCCATCGCCGCCGCCAACAGCGCCTACGACAGCATGAGCAAGGCCGCCAAGCAGGTCGCCGAGATCGCCGAAGCCAACGTGGCTGCCGCGACCAACGCCACCGTCAAGGCCGTCAGCACCACCGCCAAGACCACCGCCAAGAAGGCTGCCTAAGCTTCCTCCGGCACCGTCTGGCAAAAAGGCCCCGCGTGCGGGGCCTTTTTGCGTCTACCGGCTGGTGACGCGGCAGGGCGCGGACTGCAGCGAAAACACACGCACGCCGCTTCAGTCGTAGCGGATGTAACGGAAGCGGTCGTCCGCGTTCGGCGTGCCTTCCAGCGCCCCGCCCTCGCGCGCGGGCTGCCAGTGCACGACCTCCTCGATCTTGCGCGCGAGCGCGAAATCGCGTGCGGTGATGCCGCGCGGCGAATGCGTGGACAGGCGCACCCGCACCCGGTCCCAGCACAGCTCCAGCTCGGGATGATGCCAAGCCGCCTCGGCCAGGTGCCCGACCACACCGGCCACCATCAGTGTCGCCTTCCAGCCGCCGGTGCGGTAGTCGCGCACCAGCGCGCCGGCCTCGAGGCGCCAGTGCGGCAGCCCCGCCGCAAGGCTGGCGAGGATCTCGTCCTCGCCGAGTGCGCGGATTTCTTCACCCATCGTCCCTCTCCCGATGTCTGGGGCCGCCCCGGCGGCCTATGCGGGAGACCGGGCGAGAACGCGCTCAGTTCCCCTCGTCTTCCGCCGCGGCATCGCCCGCGGCCGGCGGCATGCCCGCCTCTTCGCGATAGAGATGCGGGAACAGCCGGCGCATCTCGCCTTCGATCCAGGCCTCCGCCTGCTCGTTCACATCGGTGGCCTTGGCACCCTTGACGTCGATCACCGGGCCGATGCTGACGACGATCTCGCCCGGGCGCTTGATGAAGGCGTTGCGCCTCCAGAACTCGCCCGCGTTGTGCGCCACCGGCACCACGGGGACGCCCGCGCGCTTGGCGAGGATGGCCCCGCCGGGCTTGTAGCGCAGCGTCGCACCCGGCGCCACCCGAGTGCCCTCGGGGAAGACCACCACCCACAGGCCCTCCTTGAGGCGCTCGCGGCCCTGCTCCACCACCTGGGTGAGCGCGTCCTTGCCCGCGGAGCGGTCAATGGCGATGCCCGGGATCCTGCCCAGCGCCCAGCCGAAGAAGGGCACGCGCAGCAGCTCGCGCTTGAGCACGTAACACAGCGGCGGAAAGATCACCTGCAGCGCGATCGTCTCCCATGCCGACTGGTGCTTGGACAGCACCACCGCGGGACCGGCCGGGATGTTCTCGGCGCCGATCACGCGGTAGCGGATGCCGAGCACGTGGCGGATCACCCACATCATGATCGGCACCCAGCTCGTGATCAGCCGGTGCCGGGTCATCGGCGGCAGCCAGAAGATGAGGGTGGCGAAGAACGCGTAGGGCACCGTGATCACGGTAAGCGCGAGTGCGAACAGGATGGAGCGGAGCAGATGCACGATTCTCGTCCGGTGAAGAGTGCGTGAGGGATGCGGCAGCGCTGTCGCGCCGCGCCGCTCAGGCGGTCAGCGCGGCGGCGACCGCATCGAGGTCGGGATACACCAGCGTCCCAGGCGGAAGCTCGCCGCTCGCGCGCGTGGCTTCGCCCTTGCCGGTGAGCACCAGCCAGGGCTGCGCGCCAGCCGCCGCGGCGGCCTGGAGGTCGCGCAGGCCGTCGCCGACGCAGGGCACGTCGGCGAGCTCGACGTTGAAGCGCTCGGCGATCTGCAGCAGCATGCCCGGCTTGGGCTTGCGGCAGTCGCAGGTGGAGTCGGCCGCGTGCGGACAGAAGAAGATGCCGTCGAGCCGCCCGCCCGCCTGGGCGAGGCTCCTGACCATGCGGTCGTTGATGGCGTTGAGCGTGTCCATGCCGAACAGCCCACGGCCGATGCCGGACTGATTGGTCGCCACCACCACCCGCCAGCCCCACTGGTTGAGCCGTGCGATCGCCTCCAGCGCGCCGGGGATCGGCTTCCACTCCTCGGGCGACTTGATGTACTGCCCCGAGTCGACGTTGATCACGCCGTCGCGGTCGAGAATGATGAGCTTCATCACGGGCTCCTTGCGGGGGCGAAGCCCGCGGCGACGCACGCCGCGGGGGCTATGACGATCAGGCCGACAGGCGCGAGATGTCCGCCACCTGGTTCATCAGGCCGGCGAGCTGGGCCAGCAGCGCGATGCGGTTGGCACGGGTCAGCGGCTCCTCCGCCATCACCATGACGTCTTCGAAGAACTGGTCCACCGCTGCGCGCAGTCCGGCGAGTGCCCGCAGCGCATCCGTGTAGTCCTCGTTGGCGACGTGCGAACGCACCAGCGGCGCCACCTCGACCACCTGACGGAAGAGCGCCTTCTCGGCAGCTTCCTGCAGCAGCGCGAGGTCGGGCTCGCCCGGCGCGCCTTCGGCCTTCTTGAGGATGTTGACGATGCGCTTGTTGGCCGCGGCCAGGGCCTCGGCCTCGGGCAGCGCGCGGAAGGCCTCCACCGCGGCGAGCTTGGCCGGCACCAGGTCGATGCGCGCGGGTCTCAGCGCCAGCACGGCGTCGATCACGGCGCCGTCACGGCCCGTCTCCCGTAGCAGGTTCTTCAGACGCTCGTACATGAAGTCCTGCAGCTGCGCGGCGAAGCCTTCGGCCGTCAGCAGGCCGGGCTTGAAGCCGGCAGCCGCGGTGTCGATCAGCCTGGGCAGCTCGAGCGGCAGCGGCGCTTCCATGAGGATGCGCAGCACGCCGAGCGCGGCGCGGCGCAGCGCGAACGGATCCTTGTCGCCGGTGGGCACCATGCCGATACCGAAGAAGCCGACCAGGGCGTCGAGCTTGTCGGCCAGCGCCACCGCGGCGGCGACGTTACCGGCGGGCAGTGCGTCGCCGGCGAAGCGCGGCTGGTAGTGGGCCTGGATGGCGTCGGCCACCACCTCGCCCTCGCCGTCGGCGAGCGCGTAGTAGCGTCCCATGATGCCCTGCAGCTCGGGGAACTCGCCGACCATGTCGGTGACGAGGTCGGCCTTGGCCAGGCGCGCGGCACGCTTCGCCGCGGCGACGTCGCCGTGCAGCTGTGCAGCGATCGCACCGGCCAGCGCCTCGAGGCGCTCGACGCGTTCGAGCTGGCTGCCGAGCTTGTTGTGATAGACCACCGGCGCCAGGCGCGGCAGGCGGGCCTCGAGCTTCTGCTTCTTGTCCTGCTCGAAGAAGAAGCGCGCGTCCGACAGGCGCGGGCGCACCACGCGGGCGTTGCCGGCGACGATGTTGATCGGGTCGGCCACCTGCATGTTGGAGACGATCAGGAAACGATTGAGCAGCTTGCCGGCGCCATCGAAGAGCGGGAAATACTTCTGGTTGGCGCGCATGGTCAGGATCAGGCACTCCTGCGGCACGGCGAGGAACTCGGCCTCGAACTCGCCCACGTACACCGTCGGGTGTTCGACCAGCGCGGCGACCTCGTCGAGCAGGTCGGCGTATTCATTGAGCAGCGCACCCTGCTTCGCGGCCTCGGCGAGCAGCTGGCGCTCGATGTCGGCGCGACGCTCGGCGAAGTTCGGGATGACCTTGCCCTCGGCGAGCAGCGTGGGCTCGTAGGCGTCGGCGGTGGCGATGGAGAGGTCGCCGCGGCTCATGAAGCGGTGGCCGCGGGAGGTACGGCCGGAATCCAGATCCAGCACGCGGCCCGGCACCACCTCGGCGCCGTGCAGCAGGGTGAGCTTGTGCACCGGGCGCACGAAGGTGGCGTCGCCATCGCCCCAGCGCATGACCTTGGGGATGGGCAGCGCCTTGATGGCGTCCTGCACGACCCCCGACAGCACATCGGCGAGCTTCGCGCCCGGCACCATGGCGGTGTGGAACAAGGCCTCGGCCTTCCCGTCCAGGCGGCGCTCGAAGCGGGCGACGGCCTCGGCGGCGATGCCCTTCGCTTCCATCTTCTTCAGCAACGCCGGGGTGGGCTTGCCCTCGGCGTCGAGCGCCACGGACACGGGCATCAGCTTTTCGGTGACCTCCTTCGCGGCGGCCTCGGCAGCCACCTGCGCCACGGTCACCGCCAGCCGGCGCGGACTGGCGAAACTGCGGAAGGCGGCGTCGACAGGCGCCAGTCCCTTGGCTTTCAGGCCCTCGGCGATCCTGGTGGCGAAGGTCTCGCCCAGGCGCGGCAGGGCCTTGGGCGGCAGTTCTTCGGTGAGCAGTTCGACGAGCAGGGTCGCAACGGTCATCACGCGGCCTCCTTTTCAGCATTCAGCATCGGGAAGCCGAGGGCTTCGCGGGATTCGAAATAGGCCTGGGCGACCGCGCGCGAGAGGTTGCGGATGCGGCCGATGTAGGCGGCGCGCTCGGTCACCGAGATCGCGCCGCGGGCGTCGAGCAGGTTGAAGGTGTGGGCGGCCTTGAGCACCATCTCGTAGGCCGGCAGTGCCAGCCCGACCTCCATCACGCGCCTGGCCTCGGACTCGTAGTTGTTGAATAGCGAGAACAGGAAGTCGACGTTGCTGTGCTCGAAGTTGAACGTCGATTGCTCGACCTCGTTCTGGTGGTAAACGTCGCCGTAGGTGACCTTGCGACCGTCCGGCGCGACAGACCACACTAGGTCATAGACGTTCTCCACGCCCTGCAGGTACATCGCCAGGCGCTCGATGCCGTAGGTGATCTCGCCCAGCACCGGCTTGCAATCGAGGCCGCCGACCTGCTGGAAGTAGGTGAACTGGGTGACCTCCATGCCGTCCAGCCAGACTTCCCAGCCCAGTCCCCAGGCGCCCAGGGTGGGGTTCTCCCAGTCGTCCTCGACGAAGCGGATGTCGTGCACCGTCGGGTCGATGCCGAGCGCGCGCAGGCTGTCGAGGTAGAGCTCCTGGATGTTCAGCGGCGAGGGCTTCAGCACCACCTGGAACTGGTAGTAATGCTGCAGGCGGTTGGGGTTCTCGCCGTAGCGGCCGTCCTTGGGGCGGCGCGAGGGCTGCACATAGGCGGCGTTCCAGGGCTCGGGGCCGATCGCACGCAGGAAGGTGGCGGTGTGGCTGGTGCCGGCGCCCACCTCGAGGTCGTAGGGCTGCAGCAGCACGCAGCCGCGCTCGCCCCAGAAGTGCTGGAGCGTGAGGATGACTTGCTGGAAGGTCGGTTTCACGAGTCGGGATTCGGTGGTCATGGTCTCGGGCAGCCTCCGGGCTGCGCAGCGCACGCAAAAACGATGATTTTACCGGGCTTCGGTCCGGCGCGGGCGTGCCGCGGCGGCGGCGAGGAGTGCGAGGACGATCGGGATCGCGGCGGCGAGGAGCGCGAGGCGATCGCCCCAGCGCGCATAAGGAGTCATGCCCTGGTGGCCGCGCACCTCGGCATGGAGCACGCCGCGCGCGAACGCGGGCAGCACGGCGGCGACGCTGCCGTCGGGCTGCACCACCGCGGTCATGCCGGTGTTGGTGGCGCGCAGCATCGGACGACCGGTCTCGAGCGCGCGCACGCGGGCGATCTGCAGGTGTTGCGGCTGGGCGAGCGAGTCGCCGTACCAGGCCAGGTTGGAGAGGTTGAGCATCAGCGTGGCCGCAGGCAGCGCGCGGATCAGCTCGGCGCCGAAGAGGTCCTCGTAGCAGATGTTGAGCGCGACCTGCTGCGCGCCGAAGCGCATCGGCGCCTGGTCGGGCGCGCCGCGGGTCTGGTCGGACATCGGAATCTGCGCCAGCGCGTAGAACCAGCCGAACAGCGGCGGTGAATATTCGCCGAAGGGCACCAGGTGCTGCTTGGCGTAGAGCTGCACGGGCGCGCTGCCGAGGCTGATCGCGGCGTTGTAGATGCGCTCCTCGGCGTCGCGGCGGAAGGCGCCCATCACCAGGTCGGCGCCGGACGCGGCGGCGAGGCCGGCGAAGGCTTCGAGATAGCCAGCGGGCAGGCGGTCGAGCAGGGTCGGCACGGTGGTCTCGGGCAGCACCACCAGCGCAGGCGGCTGCGCCTGCCCGAAGGCGTCGCGCGCGAGCTCGAGGTTGACCCGCAGCACCTCCTCGAAGCGCGCCGGATCCCATTTGAGGCTCTGCGCGAAATCGGTCTGCACCAGCGCCACCTTCAAGGGCGCGCCGACCGGCTGGGTCCAGGCATGGCCGAGCAGCGCGAAGCCGGCGGCGAAGGGAGCGCACAGCGCCAACGCCGGGCGCCAGGCGAGCAGCACGCGCACGCCGCCCGCCCGCAGCGCGAATGCGCACAGCGCGGCGACGAAGGCGCTCAGCGCCCCCACGCCATACACGCCGAGCACCGGCAGCAGGCCGGCAAGCGGGCTGGGCGGCGTCTGCGCATAGCCGATCGCAAGCCAGGGGAAGCCGGTGAAGAGCACGCCGCGCAGCCATTCGGAGCCCAGCCAGAGCGCGCCGAAGAGCGCCGCTGCGCGCACCGGCGCGCCTGCCACGCGCTCGCCGCGCAGCGCGACGAAGGCCGCCCCGGCGAGCGCCGGATAGAGCGCGAGG
>NZ_AMXD01000139.1 GCF_000310185.1 Thauera aminoaromatica S2
AGCCGGCGCCGGCGTGGCGGCGCGGCGGGCGCGGGCGAGGCGTCGTGGTCGTGCGCGCTCACCCGGGCGCCTCAGCGGCCGAACAGTGCCTGCAGCTCGGCGCCCGGATGCGGCGCACGCATGAAGGCCTCGCCGACCAGGAAGGTGTGCACCGCATTGGCCTGCATCAGGGCGACGTCCTCGGGCTTCAGGATGCCCGACTCGGTGACCACGATGCGGCCCGCCGCGCCGCTGGCGATGCGCGGCAACAGGTCGAGCGTGGTCTGCAGCGAGACCTCGAAGCTGCGCAGGTTGCGGTTGTTGATGCCGATCAGCGGGGTGTCGAGCTGCAGCGCGTGCTCGAGCTCTGCGGCGTCATGCACCTCGACCAGCACTGCCATACCGAGCTCGACCGCGAGCTGCTCCATGTCGCGCATCCGCGCCAGGTCGAGGCAGGCGGCGATCAGCAGGATGGCGTCGGCCCCCATCGCGCGCGCTTCGAAGACCTGGTAGGGATCGACCAGGAAGTCCTTGCGCAGCACCGGCAGGTGGCAGGCGGCGCGTGCAGCCTGGAGGTATTCGGGCGCGCCCTGGAAAAAGCCGCGATCGGTGAGCACCGACAGGCAGGCGGCGCCGGCGCGCTCGTAGTCGGCGGCGATCTCGGCGGGGTGGAAGTCGGGCCGGATCACGCCCTTGGAGGGGCTGGCCTTCTTGATCTCGGCGATCACCGCGGGACGGCGGGCGGCGTGCTTGGCGCGGATCGCGCCGACGAAATCGCGCGCGGGCGGCTGCGCCGCGGCGTCCTCGCGCACCAGACACTGCGGCCGCGCGGCGGCGGCGGCGGCGACCTCCTCGACCTTGACCGCGCAGATCTTCTGCAGGATGTCGCTCATCGGCCGCTCCCGAACTGCCGGGTGAAACGCACGAACTCGTCGAGCTTGGCGCGCGCGGCGCCGCTCTCGATGATCTCGCGCGCACGCAGGATGCCGGCGCCGATGGTGTCGACCAGGTTGGCCGTGTACAGCGCCACGCCGGCGTTGAAGGCGACGATCTCGCGCGCCGGGCCGGGGCGGTTGTCGAGCACGCCAAGCAGCACCTCGCGCGACTCGGCGGCGTCCTCGACGCGCAGCTGGCGGCTGCCCGCCATGGCGAGGCCGAAGTCCTCGGGGTGGATCTCGTACTCGACGACCTTGTTGTCCTTGAGCTCGCCGACCAGGGTGGCACCGCCCAGGCTGACCTCGTCCATGCCGTCCAGGCCATGCACCACCAGCACGTGGTTGGCGCCGAGGCGCTGCATCACGCGCGCCTGGATGCCGACCAGGTCGGGATGGAACACGCCCATCAGCGTGTTGGGCGCGCCGGCCGGGTTGGTGAGCGGGCCGAGGATGTTGAAGATGGTGCGCACACCCATCTCGCGCCGCACCGGGGCGACGTTCTTCATCGCGCTGTGGTGGGCGGGCGCGTACATGAAGCCGATGCCGGTGGCCTCGATGCACTCGGCGACCTGCTGCGGGGTGAGATCCAGGTTGACGCCGAGCGCCTCGATCACGTCGGCCGCGCCCGACTTGGACGACACCCCGCGTCCGCCATGCTTGGCGACGCGCGCGCCGGCGGCCGCGGCGACGAAGATCGTGGTGGTGGAGATATTGAAGGTGTTGGCGCCGTCGCCACCGGTGCCGACGACGTCGAGGAAGTGGTCGTGCGGCGGCTCGACCACGACCTTGGTGGACATCTCTCGCATCACCGTGGCGGCGGCGGTGATCTCGCCGATGGTCTCCTTCTTGACGCGCAAGCCGGTGAGGATGGCGGCGGTCATCACCGGGGAGATCTCGCCGGCCATGATCTGGCGCATCAGCGAGAGCATCTCGTCGAAGAAGATCTCGCGGTGCTCGATCGTGCGTTGCAGGGCTTGCTGGGCGGTAATCGTGGTCATGGGGCTCTCGCAGCTTTCGTTTCAGGCGGCCGCCGGCTGGCTGGCGCCGCGGTCGAGGAAGTTCTTCAGCAGCGCGTGGCCGCACTCGGTGAGGATGGACTCGGGGTGGAACTGCACGCCCTCGACGTCGAGCGTCCTGTGGCGCACGCCCATGATCTCGCCGTCCTCGGTCCACGCCGTCACTTCCAGACAATCGGGCAGGCTGGCGCGTTCGATCGCCAGCGAATGGTAGCGCGTGCAGGTGAGCGGGTTGGGCAGGCCGCGGAAGACGCCCTGGTCGATGTGATGCACCGGCGAGGTCTTGCCGTGCATGAGGCGCTTCGCGTGCACGACGCGCCCGCCGAAGGCCTCGCCGATGCTCTGGTGGCCGAGGCAGACGCCCAGGATGGGGAGCTTGCCGGCGAAGGCCTTGATCGCCGCCACCGAGATGCCGGCCTGGGCCGGGGAGCACGGCCCGGGCGAGATGACGAGATGTTCGGGCGCGAGGCGGCCGATCTGCTCGAGGGTGATCTCGTCGTTGCGATACACCTTGACCTTGGCGCCGAGTTCGCCGAAGTACTGCACGAGGTTGTAGGTGAAGCTGTCGTAGTTGTCGATCATCAGCAGCATGGTCTTTCCCTTCGCGAAGCCGCGCGCCGCGCGGGCATCGCCAGTATCGAGGCGTGGTGGACGGAGGGCGGCGCAGGCGCCGCGCTCAGAAGCGGGTGTCGAGTCCGCCTTCGGCCATCTCGGCGGCGCGCAGCATCGCGCGCGCCTTGCTCTGGGTCTCGTTCCACTCGGCGTCGGGGTCGGAGTCGGCGACGATGCCGGCGCCGGCCTGGACGTGGATCTGGCCGTCCTTCACCACCGCGGTACGGATCGCGATCGCCAGGTCCATGTCGCCATGGAAGCCGAGGTAGCCCACCGCGCCGGCGTAGATGCCACGCTTGACCGGCTCGAGCTCGTCGATGATCTCCATCGCGCGCACCTTGGGCGCGCCCGACACGGTGCCCGCGGGGAAGGTGGCGCGCAGCACGGCGAGCGCGTCGAGGCCCTCGCGCAGCTTGCCTTCGACGTTGGAGACGATGTGCATCACGTGCGAGTAGCGCTCGACGGTGAAGCGCTCGGTGACCCTGACCGTGCCGACCTCGGAGACGCGGCCGGCGTCGTTGCGGCCGAGGTCGAGCAGTTGCACGTGCTCGGCGATCTCCTTCTGATCGGCGAGCAGTTCCTGTTCGAGCGCAAGGTCCTCGGCCGGGGTGGCGCCGCGCTTGCGGGTGCCGGCGATCGGACGCACGGTGACGACGTCGTCCTCGAGCCGGGTGAGGATCTCGGGCGAGGCGCCGACGACGTGGAAGTCCTCGAGGTTGAAGTAGAACAGGTAGGGCGAGGGGTTGAGCGAGCGGATCGCGCGGTACAGCGCCATCGGGCTGGCGGCGTAGGGCTTGCTCATGCGCTGCGACAGCACGACCTGCATGAGGTCGCCGTCGACGATGTACTGCTTGGCGCGGCGCACCGCGTCCTTGAAGGCTTCCTCGCCGAAGCTCGACACCGGCTCGGCGGACTCGCCGCGGAACTCCTCGGGGATCGCCACCGCCTCGCGCAGGCGGGCGAGGAGCTCGCGCAGGCGCCTCTGCGCGCGCTTGTACGCGCCCGGCACCTCGGGCTCGGCATAGACGACGAGGGTGAGCTTGCCACTGAGGTTGTCGACGATCGCGACCTCTTCCGACAGCAGCAGCAGGATGTCGGGCGTGCCGACGGTGTCGGCTTTCTCGGTCTTGGCCAGGCGCGGCTCGATGTAGCGCACGGTGTCGTAGCCGAAACAGCCCACCAGACCGCCGGCGAAGCGCGGCAGGTGCTGGCGCGGCGGCACCTTGATGCGGTTCATGAACTCGGCGACGAAGTTGAGCGGGTCGCCGTAGTCGCGACGCTCGACCAGGCGGTTGCCGGTGAGCAGCAGGGCGGAGCGGCCATAGACCTCGATGCGGGTGGGCGAGGACAGGCCGATGAAGGAATAGCGCCCGAAGCGCTCGCCGCCCTGCACCGATTCGAGCAGGTAGGTGTAGGGCTCGTTGGCGAGCTTCAGGTAGATGGAGAGCGGGGTGTCGAGGTCGGCGAAGGTCTCGAGGGTGAGCGGGATGCGGTTGTAGCCCTCGGCGGCGAGGGCGTTGAATTCGTGTTCGAGCATGGGGGCTCCACGTGGGACGGATCGATCGGAAGGGCTTGCAGCGGGCGGGGAAGGCGTCGCGCAGCGTGCGCGGCGGGCCCCGCAGGGGGAGGTCGCGTTCAGTGGCCCAAAGGCCAACGCCAGCCGCCGCGCCAGTCGGGCTGGGCGGAGGACGAGGCGGAGAACAGGCGATCCCGGGGTGCGAGCATCACGATGAAGTCGTTGGTGGAGAGACGGACGAGGGCGGATGAAAGGGCGCCGGCGCAGCCACTGGACCTTGCGAGCCCGCAGCGGGATTGCGAGGGATTGCGCCGCCCCTGCCGCCGGTTTGCGCCTATGCAGGACCGATATGGTCCAGCACTTCGAGTGCGTTCGATAGTAGCCCATCGCATTCGATGCTGTCCACCGGCATGCCTTCGCTGTAGCCGTAACGCACCAGCAGCACCGGCATGCCCGCGTCGCGCGCGGCGAAGGCGTCGTTGGCCGAGTCGCCGACCATCAGCGCCTGCCGGGCGGCCACGCCGAGGCGCGCGCAGGCCAGGTGCAGCATCGCCGGGTCGGGTTTCTTGACCGGCAAGGTGTCGCCGCTGACCACGGCGTCGAAATAGTGCGCAATCGCCATGCGCTCGAGCAACGGCAGCGTGAAGGCCTCGGCCTTGTTGGTGACCACCGCCAGCGGCAGCCCGTGTCCGCGCAGGCGCTCGAGCAGTTCGCCGACCCCGGGGTAGATGCGCGTGCGCGCGCCGTTGACCACAGCATAGTGGCGGCGGAACACGGCCACGGCGGAGTCGATCTCGTCCTCATCGGCGTGCGTGCCCTCGGTGAGGCAGCGCCGCACCAGGTTGGGAATGCCCTTGCCGACGAAGCTGTGGATCTCCTCCAGGCTGCGCGCCGGGCGGGCGAGCTCGGCGAGCATGAGGTTGGCGGCGTCGGCGAGGTCGGCGATGGTGTCGAGCAGGGTGCCGTCGAGGTCGAACAGCACCGCGCGCGGCGCGAAGCGCGCGTCCATCCTCATGCCTGCACCGCGGCGAGCTCGGCGCGCAGCGCACCCAGGATCGAGTCGTAGCGGTGCGGATCGGCGGCCTTCGCGGCACCGAATACCGCGGAGCCGGCGACGAAGGTGTCGGCTCCGGCGCGGGCAATCGCGGCGATGTTGTCGGTCTTCACCCCGCCGTCGATCTCGAGCAGGATGCGGCGACCGCTGCGCGCCTCGTAGGCGTCCAGCCTGGCACGCGCGGCGCGCAGCTTGTTGAGGGTCTCGGGGATGAACTTCTGCCCGCCGAAGCCGGGGTTGACGCTCATCAGCAGCACCACGTCGAGCTTGTCCATGACGTGGTCCATCCAGTCGAGCGGTGTGGCCGGGTTGAACACCAGGCCGGCCTGACAGCCGGCGTCGCGGATCAGCCCGAGCGTGCGGTCGACGTGCTCGGAGGCCTCGGGGTGGAAGGTGATGACGTTGGCGCCGGCCTTGGCGAAGTCGGGCACGATGCGATCGACCGGCTTCACCATCAGGTGCACGTCGATCGGCGCCGAGGTGTGCGGGCGGATGGCCTCGCACACCAGCGGGCCGATGGTGAGGTTGGGGACGTAGTGGTTGTCCATCACGTCGAAGTGAATCCAGTCGGCGCCGGCGGCGATGACGTCGCGGACCTCCTCGCCGAGGCGGGCGAAGTCGGCGGACAGCAGGCTGGGGGCGATGCGGTACATGGTGGGCTCCGGTGCGGGTGGCAGCGCGGATTCTAACCCGCGCCCCGCCGATCGGCCGCCCCTGCCGCGCTCAGCGCACGCAGACCTTGCGCACCTGCTTCATGTCGGTGATGCCGGCGAGCACCTTCTCGATGCCGTCCTGGCGCAGCGTGCGCATGCCTTCGGCGAGCGCCTGGCCGAGGATCTGGTCGACGCGGCCGCGCGACTGGATCTGGCGCTTGATCGCGTCGGAGCCGAGCATCAGCTCGTGCAGGCCTACCCGCCCCTTGTAGCCCTGGTTGCAGTGCTCGCAGCCGACCGCGCGGTAGAGCCTGAAGCCGCCGTCCTTGTCGCCGAAGGCCTCGCGCCAGCGCCCCAGCACGCGCTCGCGGGCGGTCTTCGGGTCGGCGGCGAAGTCCGGGGTCAGGTGCATGTCCTCGCAATATTCGTCGAGCAGGCTGGCGAGCTCGTCCTCGCCGACGCGGTAGGGTACCCGGCACTTCAGGCACAGGCGCTTGGCCAGGCGCTGGGCGAGCACGCCGAGCAGCGCGTCGGCGAAGTTGAACGGGTCCATGCCCATGTCGAGCAGGCGCACGACCGATTCGGGCGCGCTGTTGGTGTGCAGGGTCGAGAACACCAGGTGGCCGGTCAGCGAGGCCTCGATGCCGACCGAGACGGTCTCGTGGTCGCGCATCTCGCCGACCATGATCACGTCCGGGTCGGCGCGCAGGAAGGCGCGCATCATGGTGGCGAAGTCGATGCCGGCCTTGCGGTTGACCTGCACCTGGCGCAGGCCCTTCTGGGTGATCTCGACCGGGTCCTCGACCGTCCAGATCTTGGTATCCGGGGTGTTGATGTAGCTCAGGATGGAGTGCAGCGTGGTGGTCTTGCCCGAGCCGGTGGGGCCGCACACGAAGAAGATGCCGTAGGGCTTGGCGATCGCGCTCTTGAGGCGCTCGAGATTGAAGGGCAGCAGGCCGAGCTGGTCGATCGGGATCGGCTCGCTGTGCGCGAGCAGGCGCATCACCACGTCCTCCATGCCGCCCTGGGTGGGCAGCGTGGCCACGCGCAGCTCCAGGTCGACCGGGGCGAACTTGCGGAAGCGGATCTTGCCGTCCTGCGGCTTGCGGCGCTCGGAGATGTCGAGGTCGCACATGATCTTGATGCGGGTGACGAGCGGGTTGCGGTAGCTTGCCGGGATCTCGATGTAGGGCACCAGCGAGCCGTCCTTGCGGAAGCGGATCTGGGTCTTCTCCTTGCCCGGGCGGGGCTCGATGTGGATGTCGGAGGCGCCCTGGCGATAGGCGTCGATGATGATCTTGTTGACCAGCTTGACGAGCTCGTTGTCGGCGGCGGCGTTGACCTCGTCCCGGAGCGAGAGGGCGTCCTCCTCGTGATCGTCGAGACCGGACAGCAGGTCCGAGACCGAGGCGTCGTCCAGGGTCACACCGAAGAACTGCTCGACCGTCAGCTCGAAGTCGCGCTGGGTGGTGACGCGGTAGGTCAGCCGCTTCTTCGGCAGCACGTTCTGCGCCACGCCCGAGCTGCGCACCTGCTCGGGGTCGACGCACAGGATCACCACGCCCTCGGGGTTCTCCTCCCAGGGCAGCCACAGGCTGCGCTCGACGAACTCGCGCTTGATGTTGCGCAGCAGGTCCATCGGCTTGACGTGGTTGGCGACGAAGGGCTGATAGGGCACGCCGAAATAGCGCGAGGCCGCTGCGCCGAGTTCGGCGTGGCTGAGGCCGAGCTGCTCGATCAGCAGGTTCTCGGTGCCCGCCCCGCTCTCGCGCGCCTCGCGGGTGGCGTCGGCGAACTCCTCGGCGGTGATGCGGCCATCGACCACCAGCGCCTCGAAGCGCGAACGCAGGCGCCCGGCCTGGCGGTTGTGGCGCAGGAAGGCGACGCCGAGCGTCTGTGCGAGCCCCATCAGCCCCTCCTCGGTCATCTTGGAGAAGGGTTCGCGGTTGAGCGTGTTGATGAGCTGCACGACCCCGAGCAGGCTGCCGGTGTCGGGATCGCGGATGGGCGCGACCAGCATCTGGCGCGAGTGGAAGCCGGTGCTGGCGTCGACCTCGCGGCGCAGCGCGAGGTGCGGCGAGATGCGGCGCAGCTCCTCGTCGTCGTACACGTCGCGGATATTGACCAGTTGGCCGCTGAGCGCGACGAAGCCGGCGATGCTGTTCTCGCCGATCGGCAGGCGGATGCTCTGCACCCCGCTCAGCCCGGTCTTGACCCGGGTGACGATCGAGGCCCCGCCCTCCTCCAGCGCGTAGATGGTGAAGCGCTCGGCCTCGAACAGCGAGCACAGCTCGGGCGCGAGCTCGAGCATGATCTCGTCGGTGTCCTTGCTCGCATGGATGCGGTTGGTCAGCGTCTGCAAGCCCTTGAAGAAGGCGAGACGGTGCGTGACGGCGCTGGACACGGAGGTGTTCATGAGGATTCCTCGGGATGGAGACGCCCGGGGGCGAGCGGTGGCATGCAAGGTAGCGGATTCCGCGCCGCGCCCGGTACCCGCATCAGAACTCCAGGAGGTCGCCGCGACCGAGTGCGCGCAGCGGTCGTCCGGGCGCGCAGGCCCCGAGCTGGTCGATGATGCGCTGCCCGACGCCCGGCTTGAGGTGGCTGATGTGGATCTCGGGCGTGCCGCGGATCTCGTCGAGCACCGCGCGCGCCATGCTCGGGCAGAGGTGGCGCGAAGCCACGGCGAGCCCGTGCTGTTCCTCGGCGAAGGCGGTCTCGAGGATGAGGTGGCGCAGTTGCGGACAGTCGTTGATCGCCTCGATCAGCTCGGGACAGTAGGCGGTATCTCCGGAAAACACCAGCTGCCCGTGCGCACTGTCGAGCCGGTAGGCCACCGCGGGGACGGTATGGCGGGCAGGCAGCGCGGTGATGCCGCGCCCGCCGCAATCGCGGCGCTCGCCGACGTGGATCGGATGGAAGCGCATGAAGGGCTGGTGGTGGTCGGGAATCGCGGAAAAATCGGGCCACACCAGCCAGTTGAAGATGTGCGAGTGCAGGATGCGGATGGTCTCGGGCGTCGCATGCACCTGCACCGGCGCCTGGCGCAGTTCGCCCACCGAGTCGATCATCAGCGGCAGCGCGGCGATGTGGTCGAGGTGCGCATGGGTGAGGAAGACGTGGTCGATCCGCGCCAGCTCGTCCAGCGTCAGGTCGCCGACGCCCGTCCCGCAGTCGATCAGGATGTCGTCGTCGAGCAGGAACGAGGTGGTGCGCGGTTGCGCCCCGCCGATTCCGCCGCTGCACCCCAGCACCTTGAGCTTCATGGCCTCCGTCATCCGCGTCCGCGGCGGCCGGAGGCCACCGTGCAAACCCATGCGAAACCTTAGCACCGACCGCGCGCCGGCCGCGCGGGAGAATGTCACGCCCTCCCCGGCCCCTCAGGCGCGCAGGAAGAACTCCATCTTGACGCCCGCGATCTCGATGATGTCGTGGTCGCGCAGGGGACGCGCCTGGGCGTCGATCGCCCTGCCGTTGACGAGCGGAAAACTCGCCCCCTCGACGTGGGTGATGAAGTAGCCGTGCGGGCGGCGCGTGATCACCGCGACCTGGCGCCCCGGCTTGCCGAGCGTGGTGAGCGACTTGGTGAGCGGCAGCTCGCGCCCGGCGTTGGCGCCACTGAGCACCTGGATCACACCCTGCCCCTCGCCCGCCGCGGAGGCGGCGGTGGCGGCCGCGGCCGCGGTGCCGGCCTGGCGCGCG
>NZ_AMXD01000140.1 GCF_000310185.1 Thauera aminoaromatica S2
CCGGCGGCGCGCGCGGCGTCGACCGCGGCGCGCAGCAGGTGGCTGCGTCCGCTGCCCGGCGCGCCCCACAGGTAGATGTGGCGCGCCGGGAGCTGTTCGGCGGTGGCGGGCGAGGCGAGCAGCGAGACGGTGGCGACCAGCTCGGCGTTGGCGCCGGCGACGAAGTTCTCGAGCGTGGGCGGGGCGTCGGGGCGGATGTCGAGGACGAGCTGCTTCATGGGCGCTCGCGCTCGCTCGCGATGATCGGCCGCGGCTGCGTGCCGAGATACACCGGGCTGGCGAGCCAGGCCTCGCGCACCTCGCGCAGGCCTACCAGCAGCGCGGCGCTCACCGGCAGCGCGACCAGCACGCCGACGAAGCCGAAGAGCTGGCCGAAGGCCATCAGCGCGAAGATCACCGCGAGCGGGTGCAGGCCGATGCGTTCGCCCACCAGGTAGGGCGTGAGCACGAAGCTCTCGACGACCTGACCAAGCGCATACACGATTGCCACGCCGGCCAGCGGCGGCCAGCCCTGCGCCTGCAGCAGCGCGGCGACGATGGCGAGGATCAGCCCGCCGCCGAAGCCGACGTAGGGGATGAAGACCAGCAGGCCGGTGAGCACGCCCACCGGCAGCCAGAAGTTGAGCCCGGCCAGCCACAGGCCGGCGCTGTAGAACACCGCCAGCAGCAGCATCACCGAGAGCTGGCCGCGCAGGAACTCGGACATCACCGAGTCGATGTCGCCGAGGACGCGCTTGGTGCCGTCGACCCAGGGGCGCGGCACGATGCGCTCGAGCTCGTCGAGGATGCGCGGCCACTCCTGCAGCAGGTAGAACATCACCAGCGGAATCAGCACCACGTTGGCGAGGAAGCCGAGCACCGCCATGCCGCCGGTCTTGAGGTGGGCGAGCACCGCCGGCACCAGTTCCTGCGCGCTCGTCCAGTTGTCGGCGATCAGCTGCTGGAACTGTTCGGCGTTGAGCCTGATGTCTACGCCGAGGCGGGCCTCGAGCAGCGGCGCGACGTTGAGGTTGAACATCTGCACCAGCTCGGGCAGGCGGCGCACCAGCAGCACGCCCTCGCGATAGACCATCGGTACCAGGATCAGCGCGAGCGCGATCAGCAGCAGGCCGAGCGCGAGGATCACCAGCAGCACCGCCAGTGCCCGCGGCACGCGGCGCGCGACCATCCAGTTGACCGCCGGGTCGCAGATGTAGGCGAACACCGCCCCTACCACGAAGGGGGTGAGGATGGGTCCGAGCAGCCAGAGCAGGGCGACGAGGGCGGCGCCGGTCGCGGTCCAGGCGACGGTTTGCAGGCGATCGACGCGGGGAGGCTTCATTTAAAGTAAAATCGCGGGCTTGGCGCGGGCGAAAACCGCCCGCAGAACACGTAAATGTAGCCACTTGGCGTTGCGGCCTCAAGCTCGGTCCCTCCGGGCATGCGGCGACGCCCGGCAGCCTGCGAGCCCGAAGGAACGATCTTGGCCGACCATCATCCCGAACCGCTGGATCCCCAGCCCTCCCTTTCCTACCGCGACGCCGGCGTGGACATCGAAGCCGGCGACGCGCTTGTCGAGCGCATCAAGCCCTTCGCCAAGCGCACCATGCGCCCCGAGGTGCTGGGCGGCATCGGCGGCTTCGGCGCACTCTTCGAGCTGTCGAAGAAGTACAAGGAGCCGGTGCTGGTGTCCGGCACCGACGGCGTCGGCACCAAGCTCAAGCTCGCCTTCCAGCTCGACAAGCACGACACCGTCGGCCAGGACCTGGTGGCGATGAGCGTGAACGACATCCTGGTGCAGGGCGCCGAGCCGCTGTTCTTCCTCGACTACTTCGCCTGCGGCAAGCTCGACGTCGACACCGCCGCCGACGTGGTCCAGGGCATCGCCCGCGGCTGCGAGCTCGCCGGCTGCGCGCTCATCGGCGGCGAAACCGCCGAGATGCCCGGCATGTACCCCGAGGGCGAATACGACCTCGCCGGCTTCGCGGTCGGCGTGGTCGAGAAGGCCGACATCATCGACGGCAGCCGGATCGTCCCCGGCGACGTGGTGCTCGGCCTGGCCTCGAGCGGCGCGCACTCCAACGGCTACTCGCTGATCCGCAAGATCGTCGAGCGCGCCGGCACCGACATGATGGCGCCCTTCCACGGCCGTCCCTTCCGCGACGTGGTCATGGAACCCACCCGCATCTACGTCAAGCCCATGCTCGAGCTCATGCGCGCGATGCCCGGCGTGGTCAAGGGCATGGCCCACATCACCGGCGGCGGCATCACCGAAAACGTGCCGCGCATCCTGCGCGAGGAGCTGACCGCGCGCATCGACGGCGACACCTGGGCGCTGCCGCAGATGTTCCGCTGGCTGCAGTTCGCCGGCGGGGTGAACCAGGACGAGATGTATCGCGTGTTCAACTGCGGCATCGGCATGGTGGTGATCGTGTCGGCAGCCGACGCCGAGGCCGCCGAGGCGAAGCTCGCCGCCGCGGGCGAGACCGTGTATCGCATCGGCGTCATCGACACCCGCCGCGAAGGCGAGGCGCAGACCATCATCGACTGAGGATGTGCCCCGGCGCGCAGGGGGCGACCCGTGCGCGCCGCGTTATCGACCTCGGTCGAGCCGCGTTTCCGCGCCGCTTTCCGCGTTCCCCTCCGCGTTCCGTTCCATCCCCCGGCCTGGAGCTCGCCGCGCCATGGGCTATCGCCTCGCCGCCGACGCGGTGCTGCTGCTTCACCTGGGCTTCATCGCCTTCGCCGTGCTGGGCGGGCTGCTCGCGCTGCGCTGGCGGCTTGCCCCCTGGCTGCATCTGCCCGCGGTCGCCTGGGCCGCATGGATCGAAGCGAGCGGCGGCCTGTGTCCGCTCACCCCGCTCGAGAACCGCCTGCGCGTGCTGGCCGGCCAGTCCGGCTATGCGGGCGGCTTCATCGAGCACTATGTTCTTCCGCTGATCTATCCCGCCGCGCTCACCCGCGAGCTGCAGTTCGCGCTCGCCGGCTTCGTCGTGCTCGTCAACCTGGCGGTGTATGCGTGGGTGTGGCGTCGGAAGCTGCGCCAGGGCAGCACTGGTGCGTGCGCCAGGCGGGCGCGGGCGCCGTGATCGCGACTTGTGTCGCCCACGTCGCCGCTCCGGAAGCGCAGCGGTTTTCCGTAGGAGCGACGCAAGTCGCGATCGCAGCCGCTGCGGGCCTGCCTACGCTCATCGACTTTCGCACCGCCGATCGCGACTTGCGTCGCTCCTACATGACCACTACGCCTGCCGAGATTCCCGCAGGAGCGGTGCAAGTCGCGATCGGCGGTTCGGGGCCAATCCGCGTCGGGGGGAACAGCCGGGCAAGGTGCGCTTGCCTGATCACTCGCTCCAGCCTTCGAAACCGCGCGTGGCCTGTGTCGGGCGGGCGAAGCCGCCGGTGATCCAGGCGGTGGCGCTCGCCACGCCGAGGCGGAAGTCCGGCGGAACGCGCACCTGCGCGACCTCTTCGCCGAGCGCGTCGAAGGCGCTCAGCGTGGCGTAGGGCTCGTACTCGTCGGGGGTGATGTCGAGGCGGACGTCCCACTGCGCGTCGAGCGCGAACACCGTGAGGCGCTTGTGCAGCATCGCGTGCGCCTGCTGGCGGTGACGCTGCAGGACCTCGCCGGCGGTCTTGACCAGGGTGTTGAAGGCGGACTGGTCGAGCGGTTTGGGGTTCTTCTTGTCGCGCCCCATGGTCCATGGGCCCACCAGCGCCGGCTCGGCCTCGCCGTCCTGCAGCATCTCGACCGCCCAGCCGTCGTCGTCCTCGTTCTTGATCACGCGCGCGGTCCAGCCGTCGAGCTGCCACAGACGGTCGCTGCGGAGGGCGGGCACGCCGGGCTGGGGCGGAGTGAAGAGGGCCTGGGCTTCGTCCCGGGCGGGGTCGGGGAGGCTGGGGTTCGTCATGAGGGCCGTGGGCGTGGTATCGGTATGGGGCGCATCGAGCGGGAGCTCGAGCGCGATGGAGACGGTGAGGGATGGCGCGTCGGACGGCATTGGCATGACCGCGTCCGTATGCGGAGCCGCCCGTGGCTTGCGCGTTCGGCGCTGCGGAAGCGATGGAGACGCCGACGACGCCTGTGCTGCAAACAGGGAGAGTTGATCGGTGTTCATGCTTGCCTTTCTCCGAAGCTGATATTTTATACAGTCTTCAGGCGTGAGCAAGCACCGTCGTCCAGCGCACGCAGAAGTGCGACTGGATGCTCCGAGTCGGGCCGTCTATGCTGAATAAAAGCGCCGACGCTCCGCGGCAAGGGCGTCGCGCGTGTTTCGGCTTTCTCGTCGCATGCATTCCGACAGGAGTCTTCGTCATGCCCAAGACCGTTCCCAAGCAAAGCGATTCCCAAGTTCCCGTCGCCGCAGCACCTGCCGGGGCCCCGATCGGCATCGGCGAAGGCTTGTTCTCGCCCAATGCCGGCGCGGACGGCAAGACGCACTTCCGTGCCAGCATCGATCTGGCGACGGATGGTCATCCGGCCAGCCTGCTCATCGATAACCCCGGCGAAACGGGGACGGTGCAAGGCGGGGGGACTTCGGTCTGTCTCACCCATCCACTGAAGGTCAAGTTCGAACATCTCAAGGAATATCTCGGCACCCAGGGCGCGACGGTTTCCACACCCTTGTCCAATGTGATGGAGAGGGCTGAACTCGACTGCGCAGCCTTCTATTATCGCGATAGCGGACCGATGTTGCTGAGCATTGCCTTGAAGTGTTCCGATGAGCAGAAGGGGGGCCTCATCGCGGCGCTGACCAATAGTCCTGAATTGGGGAAGCTGTTCGACGTCGAGGGCGTGTCCTTGCGGGTGTTGAAATGCCCGGAGGCTTGCCAGGAGGAACTGGAAACCTACTGGAAGGCCGTGTCCGCGTTGCCGTCCTCTCCTTCCGAACAGAAGGACCCCAAGGACGTGAATGCGCCCCCCGCGCCGACCGCCGAGGAAGGGGGGGAGCAGGGAGCGGGCGCAGCCGACACGCCGGCAGCCGTCGGATGAGGGCGATCCATCCGCCTTGCCGCGGAGCCGCGGGGTGAGCACGACGGAGGATGCCGGGCCGGCCACGCCGACGACGGTCGAGCTCGAACTCGAACTCAGGGTAGGCGGCCGTCCACTTGGGTTGCGCGGGACGCTCACCGGTGGCGGGCTGACGGGCCTTGCGGGGACACTGCGCGGCGAGAAGACCGATACCCTGGGCGGCCTGCTCGCCGGTCTCGGCGAGGCCTTCGCCGGCCCCGGCGCGGCGCTCGATGCCCTGGGCGGGGGGGGCTTGGCGGCGATCCATTTCGAGGCGGTCGAGCTCGCCTATCGCAGTACCGCAACGCCCTGCGTCGTGCTGAACACCACCCTGGGCGTCGGGGTCGGCCACACCCGGATCGTCGTCGCAAAGCTCCTTCCCGTCCCCGGGCGTGCGGAGGATGAAGGCGGCCTGGTGGCGGGTTTCGAGCTCGAGCTCGAACCGCGGCCGATCGGTGACAAGGGCCTCTCGGAGCTGATCGGCGGGATCGTGGTAGAGCGCCTCGGCGTCTTCCATGCGAGCCGGGACTGCAGCGGGCTGCACCTCGAGCCGGCGACCGCGCCGGGCGCCTTCGCGCCCCTCGTCGAGCGCGCCGGGGAGGGCCGCAGCCTGCACGCGGGGCTGAACCTGTCGGGGCGAGTGCTCATCGGTGGCGTCGATCTGCTCGAAGGTTTCGGGCACGACACCGGCAATACCCTCGACGCACAGGCCCCGGCCGCCGAGCCTTCCCCCGCAGCCGCCCCCGCACTCGCATCGCCCGCGCCCGAAGCACCCCTGCCGGCGCGCGGCAGGGCGTTCTGGAAGCGCATCGACAAGCGCATCGGTCCGCTGAGCTTCCGCCGCGTCGGGCTGGTCTACGAGTCCTCGCGGCTCGCCATCGCCCTCGATGCCGGCCTGCGCATCGGCGGCCTGTCCTTCGAGCTGGTCGGCTTCGGCGTCGATTGCCCGATCGCGGCGTTGCTGAAGGGGCCCCACGCGGCGATGGACGGCCTCGGCGTCCGGCTCGAGGGCGCGATGCTCGGGCTCGAGACCGGGGCGATCGCGATCAGCGGCGGGTTGACGCGCGCGCCGGGAGAGACGCTGCGTCTGGACGGCAGCCTGCGCGTGAGCACGCCGGTGCTCAGCGTGAGCGCGATAGGCTCCTACGAGCGCATCGAGGGCGCGCACTCCTTCTTCGCCTTCGCCGCCTTGCACAAGGAGATCGGCGGTCCGCCCTTCTTCTTCGTCACCGGGCTGTGCCTGGGCATCGGCATCCACCGCCGGCTCACCCTGCCGCCGATCGAGCAGGTGCACAGCTTCCCCTTGCTGCGCGCCGCGGCCGAGCCGGATTACCTCGGCAAGGATGCGGATCCGCGTCGCATCGGCGCGCTGGTGGACACCTGGCTCGCCCCCGAGCGCGACAGCATGTGGATCGCCGGCGGCGTGCGCTTCACCTCCTTCGGCATCGTGGAGTCGGTGGCGATGCTGTCGGTCGCCTTCGGCAACCGCCTGGAGATCGGCGTGCTCGGCCTGTCCCGCCTGCAACTGCCGCGCAAGGCGGGCGGCGAGGCTGCCATGGCCTGCGTGGAGATGGAACTGCGTGTGGTGATCGCGCCCGACGACGGCCTGGTCGCGGTCGAGGGCCGGCTCACCGAGAACTCCTTCGTGCTGCGACGCGATTTCCGCCTGCGCGGCGGTTTCGCCTTCTTCGCCTGGTACGCGGGCCCGCATGCGGGTGATTTCGTCGTCTCGGTGGGTGGCTACCATCCATCCTTCCAGGTTCCGGCGCATTACCCGCGACCGGAGCGGGTCGAGTTCAACTGCCAGATCGGTCAGGTCACGATCAGCGGGCAGTGCTACTTCGCCCTGTGTCCCGCGGCGATCATGGCCGGCGGCAGCCTGTCGATCGTCTACGCTTCGGGCGGCATCCGCGCCTGGCTGGTCGCGCGCGCGGATTTCCTGATGCAGTGGAAGCCGCTCCACTACGAGGCCGCGGTTGCGGTCTCGCTGGGCGTGCAGCTGAACATCAAGATCTGGTTCGTGCGCATCCGCCTGTCGATCGAGCTCGGCGCGGCGATCGCGCTCTATGGTCCGCCGCTCGCCGGCAGCGTGCGTATCTCGCTCTACGTGGTCAGCTTCACGGTCGGCTTCGGGCCGCCCAAGAGCCTGCCGCCGCCGATGGTCTGGGAGTCGGACGACCCCGAGCGCTCGTTTGCGCACAGCTTCCTCGGCAACCCCGACGTCACCCGCATCTCGGTCGTGGATGGCCTGCTCGATACGCCCGCCGCGCCCCCGGGCAGCGCGCCCCGGCGCCCGGTGCTGCAGGCGCATCGCCTGCACCTGCGCTGCCAGAGCAGCGTGCCGGCGACCGAGCTGCGCTTCGACGGCCGCGAGCTGCACCCGCGCGGGGGTGGCACCTGGCCGCAGCTGGGCGTGCAACCGATGGGCCTGGGGCGCTTTCATTCACGGATCGAGCTCACGCTCGAGGCGCTCCACCCGGATGGCAGCGTCCGGGGAGACGCGCAGGCCGAACTCGACCTCGCGCCCCTCACCGTCAGTGTCCCCAGCGCGCTGTGGAGTCCGCGCCCGCCCGGCATCGATATCCTGTCCGGGAAAGCCCTCATCGACGGCGCGCCGGTGGGCATCGAACTGCGCGGCCGGGTCGATCCGGACACAAGGGTCGGCCCGGCGCTCGAGCTGGAGACCTTCGCGTACGATCGGGTCGAGTATCCCTGCAGCGATGTCGGTGCGCTCCGCCCGGCGACGGCCCTGCCCGGGAGCGCGGCGAGGCTGGGCGACACCCTCATGGCGGGCGTCGTGGTCGAGCGCCGCAGGGCAATCGTGGACTGCCTCAACGCCGGCCGCGGCGTGCGCAAGCTGAGCGCCGACGCCGAGCTGCCCATCCTCGCCGCGGCGCCCGAGCACGTCCTCGACGTCGAGCCCCTGATGGCGCGGATCGGCCAGGACGTGCCGCGCATGTTCGCCGAGATCTGATCGCCTCGATATGGGAGATTCCGCTGTCGTGGAAGAGACCGCCGCCGTTCCGTCGTCAAGTGTCGGGCCCGGGCAGATCCGCTTCGCCGATGCCTGCCTGCCCGCGCTCGCGGCGGGCGACTACCGCCTGCGCATGAATCAGGAGGTACGCGCGGCGCCCCTCGTTCCCTTGCCGATGCACTCGGTGCCCTATGCGTCCGAACTGTTGTTCAGCGTCGATGGGCCGCGCTTCCGCCTCGAGCCGGCGGACATCCACGCCACCTATCCACCGCCGGGTGCGGCCGGCGCCTTCGCCGACGCGCTGCCACACGTGGTGTTCACCCGCCGCACGCTGCCTTGGGAGCGCACGCTCGACGGGGGGCCGCAGGGCGATCCGCCACGACCCTGGCTCGCCGTGCTGCTGCTCGGCGAGGACGAGTTGCTCGCCGGCGTGGAACAGGGCGAGGGCAGGGCGGTGGCAGCCTGTGTCCCGCCTCGTCCGCTGCCGGTGTGCGGCGGTGCGGACGGCAAGGAGGACAGCCTGCTCTTCGCGCGCGACCCGCAGGGCCGGAATCCTGCCCGGATCCGGGTCCCCGCACTCGGCCAGGAGGGGGCCGACCACGAGCGGCTGCTGGCCCGCCACGCTGGCGAGCGCTGCCAGGCGCTGGACCTGCCGGCGAATCTGTTCGCCGCGATCGCACCCCGGGATGCAGACCTGCCCTGGCTGGCCCATGCCCGGCTGATCGACACCGGCGACAAGGAGATCTTCCGCGGGCACGACCAGGGCTGGTATGCGGTGGCGATCGGCAATCGCATGCCGGCCGCGGGGGGCGCGCATCATGCCTTCCTGGTCTCGCTGGAGGGCTTCGCGGATGTGCTCGCCGACTTCAGCCGCCTCGACGGCTACACCAGCGTGCGCCTCGCGGTGCTCGCGAGCTGGCGTTTCGAGTGCGTCGGCAAGGGCGACTTCAAGGCACGGATGCGCGGGCTCGATGCGGGGGCCTTCGAGCGCGCACGGATCGCGGGCGAGCGCGCCGGGAGCGAAGGAGCGGGGACCGAAAGGACGGCAGCCGGGGTCGACGCCTGGCTCCACCTGCCACTGCCCGAGCCGGCCCTGGCGGCCGAATCGGCGCCGGCGCGCCTGCCCGGAGAGGCTCCGATGCCGGCCGCGCTGGTGCATGGCGCGCTCGCCCGCGGCTACGCTGCGTTCGATCATCGGCTCCGCCACGGCGAGCGGACGGTGTCCTGGTATCGCGGTCCGCTCGTGCCTCTGGAATACCCGCAGCCGCGCCTGGTGCAGCGGCTGGTGCGCTGCAGCGACGAGCTCCTGCGCTACGACCCGGAGTGCGGCATGTTCGACACCGCCTACGCCGGTGCCTGGCAGCTCGGTCGCCTGCTCGCACTGCAGAACCGCGGCTTCGTGCTCGCGCTCGAGCGTGTGCGGCTGGGCCTGCGGCGGCGGCTCGCCGAGCTGCGCCACGCCGCCCGCCTGGCCAGCCTCGTGCCCTGCGCGGGCGTGCG
>NZ_AMXD01000141.1 GCF_000310185.1 Thauera aminoaromatica S2
GCGCACACACCGCCTGCGCGTCGATCGCGCCCGCGAGCCAGCGCTGCGCGCCGCCCCACTCGACGAGCTGGCGCCCGGGCAGGCCGAGCGCGGGCGCGGTCGAGGGCAGCGACAACCGCCACAGCACCTCGCCCTCCTCCAGCGCGAAGCCGGGAAGGGTCTGCTCGCGCGCCGCGGTCCACAGCGCCTGCGCCGTCGCGTCATCGAGCGCTTCGCCGCCGAGCCGCGCACAGGCCGCCTGCACCGCCGCCTCGGCGCCCGACAGGCGCAGGTGCAGCACGCCGTGCTGCCACAGCGTGGCCGACACCGGCAGCGGCTGGCCGCCCCATTCATTGACGCGCCGCAGCGCGCTCGCCTCGTCGAGCTCGAAACGCAGCGTGGCCTCGGCCACCGGCCGCGGCAGCACCTTGAGCGAGACCTCGAGCAGGATGCCGAGCGTGCCGAGGCTGCCCGCCACCAGGCGGGAGACGTCGTAGCCGGCGACGTTCTTCATGACCTGGCCGCCGAAGCGCAGCACCTCGCCACGGCCGTCGAGCAGCTTGACGCCGAGCATGAAGTCGCGCACCGCGCCGGCACTCGCCCGCCGCGGCCCCGACAGGCCGGCGGTCACGCAGCCGCCCACCGTGGCGCCGGGACCGAAATGCGGCGGTTCGAAAGCGAGGTATTGGCCCTTGTCCGCCAGCACCGCCTCGAGCTCGGCGAGCGGCGTGCCGGCACACACGGTCACGACGAGCTCGGTGGGTTCGTAGGCGACCACGCCGCGGTTGGCGCGCAGGTCGAAGCGCTCGCCGGCGAGCGTACAGCCGAAGAAGTCCTTGCTGCCGCCGCCGCGCAGGCACAGCGGCGTACGCGTCGCCACAGACGCGCGCACGCGCTCGGCCCATTCCTTCTCGATCATCGTCATCGTGTCATCGTCCAATCATCATTCATATGCGGGGCCGCACACCCTGCCGGCCGGGCACTCCCGACGCGCGGGGCGCAGTCCGTCGGCGGCGATCGCGACTCGCGTCGCTCCTACGGAAACCCCGTGACCATCCGGGATTCACCGCCGCCCGGGACCGCCCGTAGGAGCGACGCAAGTCGCGATTCCCCCGTTCAGAACCGCGGAATCTCCGGATACGGCACATGCCCCTTGCTCACCTTCATGCGGCCGTATTCGGCGCAGCGGTTGAGCGTGGGGATCGCCTTGCCGGGGTTCAACAGCCCGGGCGGATCGAAGGCCGCCTTGACGCGGAAGAACTGGCGCACCTCGGCCGTGGTGAACTGCGAACACATCTGGTTGATCTTCTCCAGCCCGACGCCATGCTCGCCGGTGATGGTGCCGCCGAGCGCCACCGACAGCTCGAGGATCTCGGCGCCGAACTCTTCGGCGCGCTCGAGCTCGTCGGGCTGGTTGGCGTCGAAGAGGATCAGCGGATGCAGGTTGCCGTCGCCGGCATGGAACACGTTCATGCAGCGCAGGCCGTACTTGCCTTCCATGGCCTGGATGGCGGTGAGCATCTCGCCGAGGCGCTTGCGTGGAATCGTGCCGTCCATGCAGTAGTAGTCGGGCGAGATCCTCCCCGCCGCCGGGAAGGCGGCCTTGCGCCCGGCCCAGAACCTGAGCCGCTCGGCCTCGTCGCGCGACACGCGGATCTCGGTGGCGCCGCTGTCTTCCAGCACCGCGCGCACCCGGGCGATCTCCTCGGCCACCTCCTCCGGCGTGCCGTCGGCCTCGCACAGCAGGATCGCCTTGGCGTCGAGCGGATAGCCGGCGCGCACGAACTCCTCGACCGCCGCGGTCGCGGGCTGGTCCATCATCTCCAGGCCGGCGGGGATGATGCCGGCGGCGATGATCCTCGCCACCGCCTCGCCGGCGCGCACCACGTCGTCGAAGGCGGCGAGCACGCACTGCGCGAGTTGCGGTTTGGGCACGAGCTTGACGGTGACTTCGGTGACCACGATCAGCATGCCCTCAGAGCCGGTGACCAGCGCAAGCAGGTCGTAGCCCGGCGAATCGAGCGCACCCGAGCCGATCTCGACGACCTCGCCCGCAATGGTGACGCCGCGCACGCGCAGCAGGTTGTGCACCGTGAGGCCGTACTTGAGGCAATGCACGCCGCCGGCGTTCTCGGCCACGTTGCCGCCGATCGAGCAGGCGATCTGCGAGGACGGATCGGGCGCGTAATACAGCCCGTAGGGCGCGGCCGCCTCGGAGATCGCCAGGTTGCGCACGCCCGGCTGCACGACCGCGGTGCGTGCGAGCGGATCGAGCCTGACGATGCGGTTGAAGCGCGCCAGCGACAGCAGCACGCCGCGGGTGTGCGGCAGAGCGCCGCCCGACAGCCCGGTGCCCGCGCCACGCGCCACCACCGGCACGCCCATCTCATGGCAGATGCGCAGCACCGCCACCACCTGCGCCTCGGTGGTGGGCAGGGCCACGACCAGCGGCAGCTCGCGGTAGGCGGCGAGGCCGTCGCACTCGTAGGGGCGCAGGTCCTCGCTGTCGTACATCAGCGTCCCGGACGGCAGCACCTTGCTCAAGGCTGCGACCACGCGCGCCTTGTCCACCGCGGAAAAATCGCCCTCGGTCTCACCGAACGGCAGCGCTTCGTTCTCCAGCATCATCCTCGTCTCCTCGCCTGGCCATGCCGATCGAGCATCGACCGCCGCGCCGGCACATCGAAATCCGCGCGGGCGTATCGGGACCGCGGCAATCGCGACTTGCGTCGCTCCTACGAAAACAGAACCGCCGCGAAGCGCGATCCTCCGCCCCCGGAATCCCCGCGGGCGTGTCGCGATCTTTGGCGCATCCGAATCCTCGACTCCCCGCGGGACCGGGCAGCTATCCGGAGTATAGAGGCTCCCGCACAGCGCCCGCTTGACGCCTCTTGCTCGCCGGCTTGAAGAAAATTCAACCCTGAAACGGCCCGGCGATGCTTCAGGGCAGCGCGGCCTGCAGCCAGTCCGCGAACGCGGCGCACTCCCAGCGCTCGAGCGCGCCGGGGCGCCAGCACAGGTAGTGCGCGTAGGGCGAGCGCAGCGGGCGCGAGGACAACGCCAGCAGGCGCCCGCTGTCGAACCACGCCGCCCCCAGGCGCTGGCGCACCAGGGCGACCCCGAAGCCGCTCGCCGCGGCATCGTAGGCCAGGCCGAGGTCGTTGAACTGTGCGCCGCGCGCCGGCTCGGGCAGAGCCAGACCGCAGTGCGCGAACCAGTTCGACCAGGGCTCGAGCGGGCTGCGCACGAGCGCGGTGCCGGCGCACTCGGCGAGGCTCGCGAAACCGTCGAAGGGGCCGTGCTCGTCGAGGAAGGCCGGGCTGCAGGCGGGGACCGCCTCGTCGCTCAGCAGCAGGCGGTGCTCGAGGTCGGTGTAGCCCCCGGCGCCATAGCGGATCTCGAGCTCCGCCTCTTCCGCGACGACGTCGCGCAGCGGGATCGACACCTGCAGGGTGAGCTCGATGTCCGGCCAGTCGCGGCGGAAGAGCTCGAGCTTGGGCATGACGAACTGTCGGCAGAACGAGGGTGTCACCGCCACGCGCAAGCGCGCCGATGCACCCGGCGCGCGCTCGCCCGGCAATTCGCGCAGCGCCGCGAGCGCGACACCGACCTGCTGCAGGTAGGCCGCCCCCTCGGCGGTCGGGGTGAAGTCGCTGCGCGAGAAGAGCCGCACGCCCAGATGGGACTCGAGCTGGCGCAGGCGATGGCTGACCGCGCTGACGGTCACGCAGAGCTCCTCGGCCGCACGGCTCGCGCTGCGCAGGCGCGCGACCGCCTCGAAGGTGAGCAGGCACTGGATGGGCGGGATGCGGCGGAGCGCCATGGTCGCGGCTCGGGGCCCGTTCGGAAGGATGTCCCCGATTATGCCCCCGCAGCCCCGCTGCCTGCACTGCGACGCCCCCACCCACCTTCCCTCCCGCGCCGAGTTTCGGGTGCGCGCATCCTGCTGTGGCGCGAGAGCGTCATTCTCCCGGTCGCAGGACGAAGCGCCGGATCGGCCCGGCCACTTCATTCGTGCCGCAATTATTCTTCAGGCATTTATCGAATTAATTTTTCATAGTACATCGGCAACTCCGAGTTACTTTCCATGGCCATCGGAAAAGGCGCCGCAAAGGAATTGCCTTTCGCATATCCCTTCGCTTGGAACCCGTTCGGATCTCCACAAGTAGGCTGGATCCGGGTGTCGATTTTTTTTACACAGGCTGCTGAAGAAGAAAAATCTAAAAATTAAAATATCTAAAAAACAGATACTTGCATTATTGGCACACGATTTGCTACGAGATCTCCATACACCTGTAGGAGGGAGTGCCATGAAAGCCAAAAACCTGGTCGTCGCAATGCTCGCCGCGCTCGGCGCATCGTCCGCATCGGCCGCATTGGTCAACCTCAACGGGCTCGGTTACGTCACGTACGGCGATGGCAACAGCTATTCGCTGGCGGTGGCCAATTATTTCGCCTGCGGCTCTGAATACGGCCCCGGCTGTCCTTACAACGTCAAGGGCTCCCCGGGTGCGAGTGAGACCGACCCGCGCATCTACATCGTCCAGGGGGCCGGCGGCCACGTCGACAACGAGAACGCGAACATCGACGACGCCTTCGACGCGGCGAACAATGAGCTGTTCTTCACGATGACCTCCGCCAACGAGCCGGGCAGCGACGGCAACAAGAACGCCACCTTCACCGGCGACAAGACCAACACCTGGGATGCGACGCTTGGCGCACTCGACCAGAGTTTCGACTTCTCGAAGAACCTGATGACGTTCTTCTTCGTGAACAACGAGCCCAACAGCAACGACGGCCTGACGCAGAACCTCGCCGTCTGGGCCCGCGTGACGCTGACCAACCTCGCCGGCACGACGGTCTACAAGACCTTCGACGTGACCAACGACCCGCGCACGAGCGAACAGCGCGACGGCGACGGCATCGGCGACCTGCCCGCCCCGGGTTACGGCCCCCCGCCGGTCGGAGGCGGTGTCCCGTATGGTGACGTCACGCTCTATACCAGCGAGGGCAACGCCCCCGAGATCACCGACTTCGCCATGTCGGGCGGCCAGGTGTGCGTCGACAAGACCACCAGCACGCTGGTCGATTGCACCACCGCCAGCGCCGGCAGCTTCGATGCGATCAACCACAACCTCGGCGAGAACCAGGCCCCCTACGCGATCACCATTCCCGAACTCGACGATTACATCGGCGGCCTGATGGCGGCGAATGCCAATCTCGACGACTACGTGATGCGGATCGACCTGCGCTACGGCTGCGTCAGCCCGCCATTCACCATCGACACGCAGGGAAACGACTCCTGCGTCGGTTACGGCACCGCGGTGTCGCAGGACAACAACTTCGAACAGGTCTTCATCAGCACCCGCCTGGCGACGCAACGCGTGCCGGAACCCGGCACCCTGGCGCTGCTCGGCTCGGGTCTGCTGGGTTTCGCGGCCGCCCGCCGCTCCCGCAAGTCCTGAGGCATCGCGGCCACCGCGGCAGCGAAAACCCTCACCGAGCCTCGTACGGATCCGGCCCTGCCGGATCCATTTCGGGCAGCCGCGCGTCCCGCGCCGCTGCCCGAACTCTTTTCGGGCGCCTGGGCCGCCCCCCGTTTCACGGCTAAGATGGAATCCCCCGGACAACGGGGGGCCACACCCCCCCCCGCCCTCGGGAATCCTCCGGCCGATGCCCTCCCCACATCCGCACCTGCCCTTCCTCGCCTGGCCTGCGCAATGGCGCGAGCATGGGCTGCGCGGCGACCTCGTCGCCGGCATCACGGTCGCGCTGGTGCTGATTCCGCAGGCGCTCGCCTACGCCAAGCTCGCCGGGCTGCCACCGCACATCGGCCTCTACGCCGCGCTGCTGCCGGCGGTGGTCGCTGCGCTGTTCGGTTCCTGCGGCCAGCTCTCCACCGGGCCGGTGGCGCTCACCAGCCTGCTCGTGGGCGCGAGCATCCTGCCGCTGGGCGCGACCGCCGGGGGCGACCTCGTCGGGCTCGCCCTGCTGCTGGCGCTGCTGTCGGGTTTGATCCAGCTCGCGCTCGGTGCGCTACGCCTGGGCTGGCTGCTCAACCTGCTGTCGGTGCCGGTGCTGATGGGCTTCGTCAACGCCGCCGCGCTGATCATCTGCCTGACCCAGATCCCTCCGCTACTCGGCTTGGCCATGCCGCACTCCGATCACCTGCTGGTCGATTTCGTGCGTGCGCTCGGCGGGCTCGACGCACTGCAGCCCGCCGCGGCGGCCTTCGGCGTCGGCAGCCTGGCCGTGCTGGTGGGGCTCAAGCGCCTGTGGCCGCGCTTGCCCGGCGTGCCGCTGGTGGTGGCGGCGACGATCGCGCTATCGGCCTGGACCGGCTTCGCTGCCCAAGGCGGTGCGGTGGTGGGCGCAGTGCCGGCCGGCCTGCCCGGCTTCAGCCTGCCGCCGCTGCGCCCGGAGCTGATCGCCGCGCTGCTGCCGGCCGCCTTCGTGGTGGCCATGGTGAGCTTCATGGAGGCGGCCTCGAGCGCCAAGCTGATCTGCGGCCGCACCCGCCAGCCTTGGAACCAGGACCAGGAGCTCGTCGGCCAGGGCCTGGGCAAGCTCGCCGCCGCCTTCACCGGCGGTCTGCCGGTGAGCGCCTCGTTCTCGCGCTCGGCGCTCAACTACGCCAACGAGGCGCGCACCGGCCTGTCCTCGCTGGTCACCGCCGCCTTCGTGCTGGCCGCCCTGCTGTGGTTCACCCCGCTGCTGTGGCACCTGCCCAAGCCGGTGCTGGCGGCGATCATCCTGCAGGCGGTCGCCGGGCTGATCGACACCGGAGTGATGCGGCGCGCCTGGCGTGCGAGCCGCGACGACGGCGCCGCCGCGGCGGTCACCTTCCTCGCCACCCTCGCCTTCGCGCCCAACATCCAGAACGGGGTGTTCACCGGCCTGATCCTGTCGCTCGCGCTGCTGGTGTATCGCGGCATGCGTCCGCGCGTGGCGCTGCTCGGCCTGCACGAGGACGGCACCTACCGCGACCGCGAGCGCTTCGGCCTGCCCCACCCGCATCCCCGGCTGGTGATCCTGCGTTTCGACGGCCCGCTCAGTTTCGTCACCGCCGCGACCTTCGAGGACGCCATGCTCGGCGCCGCGCGCGCGCAGGAGAGCGTGCGCGTCGTGCTGGTCTCGGCCGCCGGCATCAACGCGATCGACGCCACCGGCCTGCACACCCTCGCCAGCCTGGTCGAGCGCTTCCACGGCCAGGGTCAGACGATCGCCTTCTGCGGACTCAAGAAGCAGGTGATCGACGCCATGGAGCGCGACGGCGTGTGGGCGCGCATCGGCGCGCATTCGAACTATCGCACGGAGCACCAGGCCCTGGACGCCCTGCAGCCGGCCCTGGCCGCGGCAGGGCCCGCGGCGAGCGCCCCGGCCCCGTGAGTGTCGGATTTTCTTACATGTGCCCGGATACGCTGGGAACGCAGGTCCGGACATTGTTTTCATTGACTTTCCTGCCGCGTGTTCGTATAGTGCGCGATTCTTCGCAGACCCATCAACTGGAGCAACACCATGTACGCGGTGATAAAAACCGGTGGCAAGCAGTATCGCGTCGCTGCCGGCGAAAAGATCAAGGTAGAACAGATACCGGCCGACGTGGGTTCCGAGATCACCATCGACCAGGTCTTCATGGTCGGTGAAGGCGATGCCGTCAAGATCGGCACGCCCGTTGTGGCCGGAGCTTCCGTCAAGGCGACCGTGGTCTCCCACGGCCGTCACGACAAGATCAAGATTTTCAAGATGCGCCGCCGCAAGCACTACCAGAAGCACCAGGGGCATCGTCAGAACTACACCGAGCTTCGCATCGAAGCGATTTCGGCCTAAGGCGCAGGGGGTAATCCGACATGGCACACAAAAAAGCTGGCGGTAGTTCGCGTAACGGCCGCGACTCGGAATCGAAACGCCTCGGCGTCAAGCGCTACGGTGGCCAGTTCGTGCTCGCCGGCAACATCATCGTTCGCCAGCGCGGCACCGAATACCACCCTGGCGACAACGTCGGCATCGGCAAGGACCACACCCTGTTCGCGCTCAAGAACGGCGTCGTGCAGTTCGCGGTCAAGGGCCCGTCGCGTCGTCGCACCGTGATCATCGTGCCGGAAGCGGCCTGATCGCGCGCTCCGGTCCGCATCGCAGCATCGAAAGCCCTATCCCGGTGGTAGGGCTTTTTCATTTTCGGGGTGCGCCTGCCGGCCTGCCCCGCCAAGAGGTTGATCAGGCATGAAGTTCTTTGACGAAGCCCGCATCGAGGTGTACGCCGGCGACGGCGGCAACGGCGCGGCCACCTTCCGCCGCGAGAAGTACATCCCCAAGGGCGGCCCGAGCGGTGGCGACGGCGGCCGTGGCGGCAGCGTGTACGCCGTGGCCGACCGCAACCTCAACACCCTGATCGACTATCGCTACACCCGCAGCTTCCGCGCCGAGCGCGGCGAGAACGGCGGCAGCCGCGACTGCTACGGCAAGGGCGGCGACGACATCACGCTGCGCTTCCCGGTCGGCACGGTGATCAAGGACCTCGACAGCGGCGAGCTCGTCGCCGACCTCGATGAGGACGGCAAGACCGTACTCATCGCCCAGGGCGGCCGCGGCGGCCTGGGCAACATCCACTTCAAGTCCAGCACCAACCGCGCCCCGCGCAAGAAGACGATGGGCCAGGAAGGCGAGTACCGCAACCTGCACCTGGAGCTCAAGGTGCTCGCCGACGTCGGCCTGCTCGGCATGCCCAACGCCGGCAAGTCCACCTTCATCCGCAGCGTCTCCGCGGCCAAGCCCAAGGTCGCCGACTACCCCTTCACCACGCTCGCACCCAACCTCGGCGTGGTGCGCACCAGCGAGGCGCGCAGCTTCGTGATCGCCGACATCCCCGGCCTGATCGAGGGCGCGGCCGAGGGCGCCGGGCTGGGCCACCAGTTCCTGCGCCACCTGCAGCGCACCCACCTGCTGCTGCACCTGGTCGACCTCGCCCCCTTCGATCCCGAGGCCGATCCGGTCGCGGACGCCAAGGCCATCGCCGAGGAGCTGCGCAAGTACGACGAGGCGCTGTACAACAAGCCGCGCTGGCTGGTGCTCAACAAGCTCGACCTCATCCCCGAGGAAGAGCGCGCCGAACGCGTGGCCGCCTTCCTCGAAGCCTACGGGCCGGTCGAACGCCACTTCCAGATCTCCGCCATGAAGGGCGAAGGCACCCAGGCGCTGATCTTCGCGATCCAGGACCTGCTCGACGCCGAGCGCGCCCGCATCGAGGCCGAGCGCGCCGAGCGCGTCGCCGCCGAGGCCGCTCGTCTCGCCGCGGCCGAGGCCGCGCGCG
>NZ_AMXD01000142.1 GCF_000310185.1 Thauera aminoaromatica S2
CCGGCCGGCGTCGGCCGCGCTGCGCGGGGTGCGAGGCGGCGTGCGCCCGGCCGGCGCGGCGCTCACAGGTTTTCCTTGCGCCGCAGCACCAGCGGACGCCCATCGTGGGACTTCTTCACCAGCCAGGTGGCGAGTGCCGAGTCCATGTAGTCGGCGTGGCCGGGGAACCAGTCCATCAGCGCCTGCGCGAGCTCGCGCGCGATCTCCACCTCGCCCTTGGCGACGAGCTCCTGCACCTCGCGCACCGACGCCATCACCTTGGCGTGCTCGTCGATGTGGCAGTCGCCACCGGTGGGGAAATCGGCCGCGGAGAGCCAGGCGTCCTCCTGCGCGAAGTGCGCCTCGGCGTGGCGGGCGAAGGCGTCGAGCGCGGCGGAGATCTCCGCGTCACTCGCGCGCAGCAGCGCATCCACGCACTCGACGAACTCGCGGTGGGTGTCGTCGATCGTGCGGTGCCCGAGCAGGAAACGGTCACTCCAGGTAAACACGGGGGGGCTGGTCATTGCGGTCTTGCCTCGGATCGAATGTCGGAAAACGGGTGCAGGGACGCCGGTCGCGCGTCCCCGATGCTTGAAGTCTAGCAAGCCGGGCACCTTTGCAGGCAGCGCCTGTCCGACCGGTCGAAGGTGACAAGCCCCGGGCGCTCGCTCAAAATCGCCCGTAAAGCGCCTGCCGCCGCGCAGTTCAACCGTTCCGGACCCCGCCATGAAGCTCAAGATCGCCGCCGCCGTCGCGGTCCTCGTCCTCGCAGTCGCCGGCTTCTTCGTGTTCACCCAGAAGCCCGCCGCCCCCGACGTGGCCTTCTCCACGCTGCAGGGGCAGAGCTTCCGCACCGCCGACCTGCGCGGCAAGGTGGTGCTAGTGAACTTCTGGGCCACGACCTGCACCACCTGCATCAAGGAGATGCCGGCGCTGAAGGCGACGCAGGAGAAGTTCGAGGCGCGCGGCTACCGCACCGTGGCGGTGGCGATGGACTACGACCCGCCCGCCCAGGTCGCCGCCTTCGTCGAGCGCAGCGCCCTGCCCTTCACCTTCGTGCTCGACCGCGACGGCAGCATCGCGCGCGGCTTCGAGGGCGTGCGCCTGACCCCGACCAGCTACGTCCTCGACAAGCACGGCAGGATCGTGCAGAAGATCCTCGGCGAACCCGACTTCGACAAGCTGCACGGCCTGCTCGAACAGCTTCTCACCGAACCCGCCTGACCGGGAAGCCCACGCACCCCATGCCCACGATCCGCGCCACACTGCACGCCACCCTCGCGGCCAGCCTGCTGCTCGCCCTGCTCCCGCCCGCCCACGCCCAGCGCGCCGGCAACATCGGCGGCTGCGACATCCGCCGCGGCACGCTGTGCACCAACCTCAACCTCAACGGGGCAAACCTCGAAGGGGTGAATCTGGCCAACTCGCAGTTCACCCGCTCGGATCTGTCCGGCGCCAACCTGCGCGGCGCCACCTTGAACGAAGCCAACTTCTCCCAGGCCGAGATGGCAGGCGCGACGCTGGACAAGGCCTCGATGCTGCGCGCCAACCTGCGTGGCGCACGCCTGACCGGCGCCAGCTTCAAGGAAGCCGACCTGCGCAACGCGATCCTGCAGAACGCCGACCTGCACGACGCCGACCTCTCCGCCGCCCAGCTCGGCGGCGCCGACCTGACCAACGCCCGCGCCGAGCGCAGCCGCTTCGACGGCGCCGAGCTCACCCGCAGCAACCTGCGCGCCGCCAAGCTCGCGGGCGCGTCCTTTGTCGGCGCCAACCTGCAGGGGGCGAACTTCACCCGCGCGCAACTGAGCAACGCCGACTTCAGCGGTGCGAACCTGGATCAGGCGGTCTTCCTCAACGCGCAGACGGACGGGTGCAAGGGCTGTCCGTAGGCGGGGTTCTCGCAGGTCGGGACGGATCGACGCGGGAATCCACGGCGACGGCGGCGCCGGGAACGCGCGCGGCGGTCGACCGGCGGCCGCGATCGCGACTTGCGTCGCTCCTACGGCGCGGCTTCGGAAGCGTGATGACTTCTGATCGGCGAGGTTTTTCGGCGCCCTGATGCGCGCACGCGCGAGGCCTTGGGGCCGGGGTGGCGCTCGCCAACTTCAGGAGCGCCGAGGCGGAGGGCGTCGCGGGGGAAACAAGGCGACGCATGTCCGAGGAGCGCAGCGACGAGTTTGCGTCGCCGCCCCCGCGGCTATCAATTACAGCGCTTTTTGCAAAAATAGCCCATGAAAGGGCTTGCTTTTACACCGATACGAGCTAAAAAAGACATAGATACGTGCAACGAAATTCAGAATTACACACATCTCTGCAACCTCCTTGAAATGCCAGTACGGAAAATTCAAAAGAACTTTCGCAACGTGACCGGCATCGCCGCATCGAGTAAGGCCGTAGGGCCGGCGGAGTTCGAGTCTACGCTTGAACGGGACTTCCTGGCACTGCTCGATTTTTCCCCCGACGTCGCGCGTTACGAAGTCCAGCCCGTGCGCATTGAGTGGTCGGACGGGACAAAGAAGGGCGCACGTCGCTACACACCTGACGTCCTGGTTGAGTTCGTTCCGGAACTGCAGCGGCGACCATGGTTGTGCGAAGTCAAGTACCGCGCCGATCTCGCGAGGGACTGGGCGACACTGCACCCAAAGCTCAGGCGGGGTGTTCGTTACGCCAAGCAACACGGTTGGCGATTCCGACTGATCACGGAAGTCGAGGTGCGAACACAACGGCTCACCAACATCCGCTTCCTCGCGCCCTTCGGGCGTCGGAGCATTCCGCAGGAAGACATCGAGGCGGTTCTTGCGGCGATAGCTGCGTGTCGGCGCGCGTCTAAAACTACCCAGCGGTGCGCGTTGAATTTTACCCAGGCACTTTAGTTGCCCGTCATGCAGCAACTGCTTTTCAGTTTAGTCGAGTTACCGTTCGTGAGTGTGCGCAGAGAAGCCCGCGAAGGGCGTAGCCCGAAGCGGGCTTCTCTGCGCGGGCGCCGGGATCAGAACGGCTCGTCCTCGGTGAGGGGGCCGCGCTTGCGCTGCTCGCGGTCCTTGATCCGCGACCGCGCGCTGGCCGAGCTCTGACGGAAGCGATAGGACTCGTTCCCGGTCTCGACGATATGGCAGTGATGGGTGAGCCGGTCGAGCAGTGCCGTGGTCATCTTTGCGTCGCCGAACACGCTGGCCCATTCACCGAAGCTCAGGTTGGTCGTGATCATCACGCTGGTGTGCTCGTACAGCTTCGAGAGCAGATGGAACAGCAGCGCTCCGCCGCTCTGGCTGAACGGCAGGTAACCCAGCTCATCGAGAATCACCAGGTCCATGCGCAGCAGCGAGAAGGCGAGCTTGCCGGCTTTGCCGGCCGCCTTCTCCTGCTCGAGCAGATTGACCAGATCAACGGTCGAGTAAAACCGCACCCGCTTGCCGTGCTGGGTGATCCCCGACACCCCCAGGGCCGTGGCCAAATGCGACTTGCCTGTGCCGGTGCCACCGATGAAGACGACGTTGTGAGCCTGCGCGGTGAAGTCGAGTGTGGCGAGTTCCTGAATCAACGCCCGCTCCACCTTCGACTGCTCGAAGTCGAACCCGGCCAGATCCCGATGCACCGGGAAGCGGGCCGCCTGCAGTTGATAGCGGATCGAGCGCAGGTGACGGTCGGTATGCTCGGCCTCGAGCAGGTGCTCGAGCAGCCAACCCGAACTCTGACACCCGAGATCACTCGTGGACACCAGCTCCGCCCAGGCGTCGGCCATCCCGTACAGGCGCAGGGCTTTCAGTTCGGCAAGCACATCACGCATGGCTCACCTCCGCACGCAGCCGGTCGTAACGCTGCGGGTCCGCCACCGGTGTTTCGCTCAGGGTCAGTACCGTGTCGACGGTCGGCGTGGCAGGGGCCGACTTCAGGCGATTGAGCACGTTCTCGATGTGCTCGGGGCTGGGGCGGCCCGCTTCGAGCGCCAACTCCACCGCCACGATGACCGCCCCCAGGCCATGCTGAGGCACGGCGGCGAGCACCTTCGCCATGACCCGATCTCCGCCTTCGCGCTTGAGCAGCAGTGCGCGCAGCGTCTGCAGTGGCGCGGGCATGTCGGCGAAGGGTGCGCCGTTCCTGAGCGCACCGGGCTTGCGCTCGATCAGCGGCAGATAGTGCTGCCAGTCGTAGCGCGCTTCGTTGCGCGTGAAGCTGCGCACGTGACGGGCCACGACGGTGTCGTGCGCGACGAGCTCGATCTGCTCGGGATACACCCGGATGCCGACCATCTGCCCCACCAACTCGCACGGCGCCGAATAGCGGCAGCGCTCGAACGTGACCAGGCAGGTGCTCGACACCTTGCCGAGCGTCTCCACGTAGCCGTCGAAGGGCGTGATCATCGGCATCAGGCTGGGCTGCTCCTGCTCGAGCATTTCCGCCAGGCTGAGGTCGTACTCCGGATGCTTGAGCTCATGCCACAGGCTGCGACACTTCGCCAGCAACCACAGGTTCAGCTCGGTGAAGGAACCAAAGCGCGTCTCGGCCGCCTCCTGCCAGATCCGCCGTCGGCTGTCCTGCACGTTCTTCTCGACGACGCCTTTCTCCCAACCGCTGGCGACGTTGCAGAAGTCCGGCTCGAACAGGTAGTGCGAGGCCATCGCCGCAAAGCGTGTATTGACCACCCGCGCCTTGCCTTTCTTCACCCGGTCGACGGCGGTCTTCATGTTGTCGTAGATCCCGCGCCGGGCTACGCCGCCGAGCGCGGCAAACGCCCGCGCGTGCGCATCGAACAGCATCTCGTGGCTCTGCGTCGGATACGCCTGCACGACAAAGGCACGGCTGTAGCACAGCTTCAGGTGCGCCACGAGCACCTTGCGCCACACCCCACCGATGACCAGATGCTCCTCGCTCCAGTCGAACTGGTGCGCCCCTCTCCCGGCTCGAACTGCAGCGGAACGAAGGCCTTCGCGACCGATGCACCGCCTTCGGCCTTCCAGCGCCGGATGAACTCGGTGACGCGGCTGTAATCGCCGTCGAACCCCTGCACCTGCAACTGCCCAAACAACTTCAGCGCCGTGCGCCGGTCCCGTTGCGGTCGCCGCGCATCGGTCTCCAACATCTTGACCAGCTGCGCCGCGTACGGCGCGATCTTGGTGTCGCCGACCCTGCGCTGGTACTTCGGGTCAACCCCTTCAGGCGCCTTCAGCCACTTGCGGATCGTCTTGCGCGTCAGCCCCGTGCGACGCTCGATCTCCGAGAGCGTGAGCCCCTCCCGGTAGTACAGCCTTCTGACCTTCCCCAGCAGATTCATGGTGATCATCTCCTCGGTTCCCCGCTCCTCGACGGAAGCGGCGGAGGTTAATCACCTGGGTACTTTTCAGCGCGCAGACCCCGCGAAATCTGGGTAGTTTTCAGTGCGCGTCAACACTCAGCGTCATTCGGCTCGCACCGCAGCGGCGAAATAGCCACCTTGATGCTGGGTTGGGCGTAGCGTCGAACACTCCCGGGGTAGGCGCACTCGCCGAACCAGTCAAGACGCCAGACTCGTTCGTCCGGCGTCAGACTGGGAAAATTCGGGAGTGGGCTCATGGCCTGCAAATTTGCACGGAGCGATGTAAATTTGCAGCGATCGATGTAAACTAGCTTTTATCGGTGGAATTTACATCAGACCACCCCGGCCCCGTGCGCCTGCTGGTCAGCCCAGTAGCTCGAGCGCACCATCGGGCCGCAGGCGGCGTTCCTGAAGCCCATCTTCAGCGCCTCGGTCTCGAACATCTTGAAGGTGTCGGGATGCACGTAGCGCAGCACCGGCAGGTGGCCGCCGGAGGGCTGCAGGTACTGGCCGATGGTGAGCATCTCGACGTCGTGCGCGCGCAGGTCGCGCATGACCTCGAGGATCTCCTCGTCGGTCTCGCCCAAGCCCACCATCAGGCCGGACTTGGTCGCCACGTCCGGATGGCGGGCCTTGAACTGCTTGAGCAGCTCGAGCGAATAGGCGTAGTCCGAGCCCGGGCGGGCCTGCTTGTACAGGCGCGGCACGGTCTCGAGGTTGTGGTTCATGACGTCGGGCGGGGCGGCGTCGAAGATGTCGAGCGCGATCTCCATGCGGCCGCGGAAGTCCGGCACCAGCACCTCGATGCGGGTACTCGGCGAGGCGGCGCGGGTCTCGCGGATGCAGTCGACGAAGTGCTGGGCGCCGCCGTCACGCAGGTCGTCGCGGTCCACCGACGTGATCACCACGTAGTTCAGCCGCATCGCGGCGATGGTCTTGGCGAGATCCCTCGGCTCGTCGGGGTTGAGCGGCTCGGGACGGCCGTGGCCGACGTCGCAGAACGGGCAGCGCCGGGTGCAGATGTCGCCCATGATCATGAAGGTGGCCGTGCCCTTGCCGAAGCATTCGTGGATGTTCGGGCAGGAGGCTTCCTCGCACACGGTGTGCAGCTTGTGGTCGCGCAGCGTGGCCTTGATCTCGTTGAAGCGCTCGGCTTCCATGCCGGCGCCGAGCTTGATGCGGATCCACTCGGGCTTCTTGAGGCGTTCGGCAGGGACGATCTTGATCGGGATGCGGGCGGTCTTGTCGGCGCCGCGCTGCTTGCGCGCAGGGGTTTCCATGGTCGCTGTTCTCTGTGGGTTTCCGGGTGGGAAGGGCTGATCTCGGACGGATCCGTCGGCGCGATTATGGCCCGGCGCGCGCCGCTGCGGCGCCGGGGGCTGCCGGATCCGCATTATCGGTTTCCCCAATGTCCGACGATGGGGGCGGCAGCAGGCGCTGCAGGTGGCCGAGCAGCACTTCGCCGACCGCGTCCACGCCGGCGTCGACACCGAAGTCCTTCATGCGGATCGTCTTCAGACCCTCGTAGCCGCAGGGGTTGATCCAGCCGAAGGGCGCGAGGTCGGCATCCACGTTGATCGCCAGTCCGTGGTAGCTGCAGCCGCTGCGCACGCGCAGACCGAGCGCGGCGATCTTGTCGCCGGCGACGTAGACGCCCGGCGCGCCGTCCTTGCGCTCGGCCTCGATACCGTAATCCGCCAGGGTGTCGATGATCGCCTGCTCCATCAGATGCACCAGCTCGCGCACCTTGAGCCTGCGCCGCGGCAGGTCCAGCAGCAGGTAAGCCACGAGCTGGCCGGGGCCGTGGTAAGTGATCTGGCCGCCGCGGTCGATGCGCACCAGCGGGATGTTGGCCGGGTTCTGCAGCAGGTGCTCGGGCTTGCCGGCCTGGCCGAGGGTGTACACCGGCGGGTGCTGCAGCAGCCAGAGCTCGTCGGGCGTGTCGGCGCCGCGCGCGGCGGTGAACACACGCATGGCCTCGAGCGCCGGCGCGTACTCCACCAGGCCGAGGCGCTTGACGATCACAGCACCACCTTGACCATCGGGTGGGCAGTCAGCTCGCGATACATGGCATCGACCTGCACCTGCGACAGCGCACGGAAGGTGCAGGTCACCGCGAGGTAATTGCCCTTGCTCGACGGCCGCATCTCGGCGCCGGCGGGCTCGAAGTCGGGCGCGTGGCGCAGCACCACGTCGATCACCGCCTGGGCGAAGCCGTCCACCCGCGCGCCCATCACCTTGATGGGAAAGTCGCAGGGATATTCGATCAGGCTCTGGCGCGTCTGCGCGTCCTGCTGGTCAGCCATGGCGGATCACCGTATTCGTGGATTCGCGGTCCGGAGCGCGCATCACAAGCTCTTGAAGAACATCACGATCGCATCCCACAGGCGGCCGAAGAAGCCCGCCACCTCGACGTCCTGCAGCGCCACCACCGGGTACTGGCCGAGCGGCTTGCCGTCGACCGCGACCGTCAGGGTGCCGACCTCCTGGCCGCGCTGCAGCGGCGCCACCAGGGGCTGGCGGCTCTCCAGGCTGACCTGGATCTTGTTTGCCGCCTCCTTGGGCACGGTGAGCGCGAAGTCCTTCGTGAACCCGACCGGCAGCTCGTTGAGCTTGCCCTTCCAGACACGGAACTTCGACAGCGCCTCGTCGGCGGAGTAGAGCTTGACCGTCTCGTAGAACTGGTAGCCGAAGTTGAGCAGCTTGAGCGACTCCTGCGCGCGCACGGAGTCCGAGGCCGCACCCAGCACCACCGAGACCAGGCGGCGCTCGCCGCGACGGGCGGTGGACACGAGGCAGTAGCCGGCGCTGCTGGTGTGGCCGGTCTTCATGCCGTCGACGGAGGGGTCCATGTACAGCAGGCGGTTGCGGTTGGGCTGCTTGATGCCGTTGTAGGTGAATTCCTTGAGCGAATACAGGCCGTAGTACTCGGGGAAGTCGCGGACGATCGCGCTCGCCAGCACGGCGAGGTCGCGCGCGCTGGTGTACAGCTGCGGATCGGGCAGGCCGGTGGAATTGGTGAAGTGGGTGTTGGTCATGCCCAGGCGCTGCGCCTCGCGGTTCATCAGCGCGGCGAAGGCTTCCTCGCTGCCGGCGATGGTCTCGGCGAGCGCCACGCAGGCGTCGTTGCCCGACTGCACGATCACGCCGCGGATGAGCTCATCCACACTGACCGGCTTGTTGGGCTCGATGAACATGCGCGAGCCTTCCATGCGCCAGGCCTTGGTGGAGACCGGCACCACCTGGTCGGGCTTGAGCGAGCCTTCCTTGAGCTTGGAGAAGGTGATGTAGGCCGTCATCAGCTTGGTCAGCGAGGCCGGCTCGATGCGGGCGTCGGCGTCCTTCTCGGCGAGCGTCTGCCCGGTGGCATGGTCGACCAGCGCCCAGGCCTTGGCGGCCAGCGCGGGGGGCGGCACCGTCTGCGCGAGCGCGGACAGCGAGAACAGCGAGACGAGTACGGCAATGAGGAAACGCATCGGGAAAACCTGGAGAAGCGGGAATGGGAACGGCGGATTATAGGCGCCGCGCATGGACGGGCAAAAAATGGAAAGCCTTTGTTGCAACCCGGGCGCGGTGCGCGACGGTCAGCGCACCACCACGAAGGGCTTGAGCTTGAGCACGTTGCCCATGCGCTCGGCCGCATCGCGCGCCGCCTCGACCGTGTCGTAGGGACCGGCGTGGAGGCGGAAACGTTCGCCATCGGCGAACAATTCGAAACGCTCGGCCAGATCCGAGGCCTGGCTGCGCACCGTGTCGCGGAAGCCTTCGGCGTTGGCGAACGAGGAGAAGGCGCCGAGCTGCAGGAAGATGCCCGCGCTCGCCGACGCGACCGGCGGCGCGAAGCCGCCCGCGGCACCGCAGACGGGGCCTTCCTCGCACTCGGGCGGGGCGAGGGCGATCGCGCTGCCGGCTGCCCGCGCGGGGCTCGCGACCTCTGCATGGAATCTC
>NZ_AMXD01000143.1 GCF_000310185.1 Thauera aminoaromatica S2
GAGCCGCACGCGCCGTCGACCTGGCCCGAGCACGCGTGCCGTGCACCCAAGCCCCTCGCCGCGGGAGCGCGAGCCGGCGACGGGCCGCGAGCGGCCGCCCGGCGCCGCCACCGGATCGAAGCCGCGGTCACGATCGGGCGCGAGGCTTGGAGGTCAAGCACGCTGCCTTCGGCTAGAATCCGCCCGTCCTGCCCCCGGCCCGGGGGCGTTCCCGTTTACGGACCCGCGCATGCTTCCCGATCCCGACCTCATCCGCCCCTACGGCCCGCTCGTGCGCCGTATCGAAGCCGAAGCCACCGTCATCGGCGACCAGATCCTCAAGATCGACCACTTCCTCAACCACCGCATCGAACCCAGCTTCATCACCGAGATGGGCCAGGAGCTCGCGAAGCGCCTGGCACGCTTCGAACCCAGCGTGGTGCTTACCGCCGAGGCCAGCGGCATCGCCCCCGGACTGGTGGTCGCCCAGGCCCTCGACGTGCCGCTGGTGTATGCGAAGAAGTACGCGCCCGAGGTCGAATCCCCCGCGATCGCGCGCGTGATCCCCTCGCCCACCAAGGGCGGCGAGACCAAGCTCGTGCTGTCGCAGCGCTACATCGTGCCCACCGACCGCGTCGTCATCGTCGACGATTTCCTCTCCAACGGCCGCACCGCGGTGGCCCTGGTCGAGATGGCGCGCGAGGCCGGCGCCGAGGTGCTGTGCGCGAGCTTCATCGTCGAGAAGCGCTTCAAGCACGGCCACGCCGCCATCGAGGCCCTCGGCGTGCCGGTGTGCACGCTCGCCCAGGTCGAGGCGCTGGAGAACGGCCACGTCCGCCTCACCCAGCCCTGAAGCGACGGTCGTTCGTGGGATATGCACGCGCACGCCGGCCAGCATGCGCATAGACTGCGACGATCACACGAACGGAACCGGCCCATGAGCTCTTTCGACACCCAATTCGAAGCCTTCGCCGAACAGGTGCAGCAGGAGCTGCGCGAAGGCGTGACGAGCTTTCCCACCGTATTCGACCTGTCGGTGCGCGTCCAGAAGCTGGCTGACGCCCCGGAGACCTCCCTCGCGCAGATCGCGGGCGCGGTGCAGACCGAGCCCCTGCTTGCGGCCAAGGTCATCCGCATGGCGAACACGCTGACGCTGAACCCCTACCGCGGCCAGATCACCAGCCTGAGCGATGCGATCCAGCGCATCGGCCTGTCCACGCTGCGCTGCCTCGCCTTCGCGGTCGCCGCCGAGCAGCTCGCGCGCGACCACCGCTCGCGCCAGATGCGCCTGATCGCCAGCGGCCTGTGGATGCACTCGATCGACGTGGCGGCGTGGTCCTGCGCCTTCGCACACCACCTCAAGCGCCCCGACCCCGATGCCGCGATGCTCGCCGGCCTGATGCTCGACATCGGCCAGTTCTACCTGCTTGCGCGCGCGGCGCGCTACCCGGCGCTGGAAGGGGACATGGGCCGCTTCGCCGAGGTGGTCACCACCTGGGACGAGCCGGTGCGCGACGCCGTGCTCGAAGCCCTGGAGATGCCCGAGCGCATCATCACGGCCTGCGCCGCCGACCCCTTCGCCAACACCGAGTGGCCGCCGGCCGAGCTCGGCGACGTGGTCTTCCTCGCCACCCTCGCGGCCGAATCGCCCAACCCCTTCGACACCCTGCTCGGCAGCCGCCAGCGCGGCGAACTGCTCGAAGCGAGCGTGGCGGACGGACTCGATCGCGACGGCTTCGACACCCTGATGTCCGAAGCCCGCGCCAGCCGTCAGGAGCTGATCTCCGCCGCCTGCGGCTGAACTCCGCGGCCGGCCGTTCCCGGCGGACGCCCGCCTGCCGGATCCGCTCAGGACTGCGCGCACTCCGCGAGGTGGGAGCGCAAGGCCGCGGCCGACAGCGCCACGGCCTCGCGCGCCTCCGGGATGAGCTTGCCCAGGGTGTAGAAGCCATGCACCACGCCCTCGAAGACACGCAGCGCCACCTCGCCGCCTTCGCTGCGCACGCGCTCGACGAACGCCAGGCAGTCGTCCACCAGCGGATCGCATTCCGCGCAGATCACCTGCATCGGCGGCAGCCCGGCGAGCGAGGCCGCGCGCATCGGCGACACCCGCCAGTCCTCGGTATCGACGCCGGGCAGGTAGCGCTCGAAGAACCACTGCAGCGACTCACGATCGAGGAAGAAGCCCTCGGCGTAGCGCTCGCGCGAGGGCCGCGCGCTGCGGATCTCGGTGCTCGGGTAGATCAGCAGCAGGAAGGCCGGCTTCACCTCGGCCGCGCGCAGGGCGAGCGCGGTGACGATCGCCAGGTTGCCCCCGGCGCTGTCGCCGGCGAGGGCGATGCGCACCGGGTCGATGCCGAGCAGGTCGGCGTTGTCGACCGACCAATCGAAGGCCAGGCGCATGTCCTCGGGCGCGGCGGGGAAAGGATGCTCGGGCGCGAGCCGGTACTCCACCGACAGCACCGCGCAACCCGAGCCGTTGGCGAGCTCGCGGCAGGCCACGTCGTAGCTCGCCACGTCGCCGATGCACCAGCCTCCACCGTGCGCGAAGATCACCAGCGGCAGACGGTCGTCCACGTGGCTGCCGAAGGGCCGGTACAGGCGGGCGAGCAGCGCCGAGGTGTCGGGGCGCGGGATCGGCACCTCGGCGGTGGAGGCCACCGCGGGCGCCTCGGGCCGGAAGGCGAAGTGCAGCTTCTGCGCCGAATGACGCGCCTGCGCCACCGCGAGTTCGTGGAAGCGGGGGGCACCGACACGGTAGGCCATGTCGAGCAGGGAACGGGTTTCTTTGGTCAGCGGCATGATCGAGAACGGATTGCGTTTTGCCGGGCCACGCCCGGCCACGGGCGGAGTCCGCGATTCTACCCGTCGCACCCCACGACGGGCGTGCCCTGCGGAAAGCACGGGATTAGAATTCGTGCAGACAAGGGAGAAGCGTCATCATGAACAAGACCGAGGAAACCGTCCCCGTAGTGGACACCGCCTCCACCCGCAGCAAGAAGCCGCGCACGGCTCCGCGCGCCAAGGACGCCGGCGCCGCGCGCGCGAAGACCAGGGCCGCCGGCCCCGCACGCCCGATCGCGGCCGGCGACACCGCACCCGATTTCAGCAGCACGGGCATCGAGGCCTTCGAGATCGAGCAGGCGATCGACGCCGCGCAGGACTCCAAGCTCGTCGCGGTCAAGGACATCCTGGCCCGAGCGGCTGCGGATCCGCAGGCCAAAAGGGAGGACGCGCTCGAGGCCATCCTCGACGGCGCCTCGCCCGACGACATCCACATGCTGCGCCGCGCGCTGATGCGCGCCGACCTGCCGCAGGCGCCGGGCGCCCATCCGGACGACGAGCTCTCGCCCGACTGGCGCAAGGGCGGCTACCCCTACCGCAACCTGATGTCGCGCAAGGCCTACGAAAAGCAGAAGTACCGCCTGCAGGTCGAGTTGCTCAAGCTGCAGGCCTGGGTCAAGGAGACCGGTCAGCGCGTGGTGATCCTTTTCGAGGGCCGTGACGCAGCCGGCAAGGGCGGCACGATCAAGCGCTTCATGGAGCACCTCAACCCGCGCGGCGCGCGCGTGGTGGCGCTGGAGAAGCCCTCCGAGCTCGAGCGCGGCCAATGGTACTTCCAGCGCTACATCCAGCACCTGCCCACCGCCGGCGAGATCGTGCTGTTCGACCGCTCCTGGTACAACCGCGCCGGCGTCGAGCGCGTCATGGGCTTCTGCACGCCCGACGAGTACAACGAATTCATGCGCCAGGTCCCCGAGTTCGAGCGCAACCTGGTGCGCAGCGGCATCCACCTGATCAAGTTCTGGTTCTCGGTGAGCCGCGAGGAGCAGCGTCGCCGCTTCAAGGAGCGCGAGTCGCACCCGCTCAAGCAGTGGAAGCTGTCGCCGATCGACCTCGCCTCGCTCGACAAGTGGGACGAATACACCAAGGCCAAGGAGGCGATGTTCTTCTACACCGACACCGCCGACGCGCCATGGACCGTAGTCAAGTCCGACTGCAAGAAGCGAGCACGCCTCAACGCGCTGCGCTACGTGCTGCACAAGCTGCCCTATGCCAACAAGGATGTCTCCCTCATCGGCCCGCTCGATCCCTTGCTGGTAGGCCGTGCCAACGTGGTGTACGAGCGCGGCGAGAAGGACGCCGTGGCGCTGCTGTAAGCGTCTGCGGTCCGACGCAGCGCACATTTGCATCCGGGATCGACGGCTGGTGACAAGAGGTAAGCCGTCGTGCGGGCCGCGTCCGTGGCGATCTATCCTGCAGGCACGGGTCGCCGGCGGGATGTTCCTCGCCGGCTGGCCGCCCCCGCGCGCCCCACGGCACAAACGACAAGGGAGAACAAGATGAACATCGGCAAACTTCGCCACAAGGCCACCGCCGGCCTGATCGTCGCCGCGCTCCTCGCCGGCCCGGCCTTCGCCGACAAGCCGGACGGGGCCGGCGGCGGCAAACCCGATCGCGTCCAGGGCGGCAAACCCGATCACGGCGGTCCCCAGGAACGCGGCGACAAGCGCCCCGACAAACGCAGCGAGCAGGGCAATCGGGACGTGCGTGGCGACGAGACGCGCGGGCGCGGTGGAGACCGCGACGGTGGCCAGGCGCGCGGCCGCGAGCAGGACCGCGACCGCGAACATCGCACCGACCGCGCCGGCTCGTCGCCGCGCGTTTCGGCCTACTTCTCCGACCGTCACCGCGAGGTGGTGCGTCAGTATTACGGCGACCGCTTCCGTGCCGGCGACTGCCCACCCGGACTGGCAAAGAAGGGCAACGGCTGCATGCCGCCGGGACAGGCGAAGAAGTGGCGCATCGGCGCGCCGCTGCCGCGCGACGTGGTGTGGTACGACGCGCCGGGCGACATCGTGCTACGCCTCGGCATGCCGCCCGAAGGTCATCGCTTCGTCCGCGTCGCCGCCGACATCCTGCTGATCAGTGTCGGCACCGGGATGGTGGTCGATGCGATCGAGGATCTCAGCCGCCTCTGAGCCCCGGCGCGGATCCGCCACGAGGCGGGTCCGGTGCCTCGCTGCGCGTGCCACGCCCACAAGGCGAACCGATCGCGCATCGCCCGGTCCACCGCTTGCCGTTCCTGCCAGGAGACCGATCATGTCCTTCGCCCGTCTTGCCCGTGCCCTCGCCCCCGCCGTTCTGCTCGCCACCCTCGCCCCCAACGCCGGCGCTGCCGACGATGCGACGACGCGCCTCTACGACCACAGCCTGCGCCGTCTGCACGCCGACGAGTCGGTGCGGCTCGCAGACCGCTACGCCGGCCAGCCCGTGCTGGTGGTCAACACCGCCAGCCACTGCGGCTTCACGCGGCAGTTCCGCGAGCTCGAGGCGGTGCACCAGCGCTACAAGGCGCGCGGGCTCAAGGTCGCCGGCTTTCCGTCCGACGACTTCCGCCAGGAGGCTGCCGACGAGGCCGAGACCGCCGAGGTCTGCTTCCAGAACTTCGGCGTCACCTTCGACATGTACGCGCCGATCCACGTCACCGGCACCGAAGCGCATCCCTTGTTCCGCGAGATCGCACGCCAGTCGGCGGCGCCGGAGTGGAACTTCCACAAGTACGTGATCGACCGCAACGGCCGCGTGGTGGCGGCCTTCGGCAGCCGCACCAAGCCCGACGCCCCCGAGGTGATCGCGGCAATCGAGAAGGCGCTGTGAGCGCCGCGCCCCACCAAGCGCGACAACGAGGCGGCCGCCAGCCGCCCACGGAAAGGGAGAACCCATGAAGGAATACGACCTGATCGCCATCGGCGGCGGCAGCGGTGGCGTCGCCACCGCCCGCCGCGCCGCGGAATACGGTGCGCGCGTGCTGCTGATCGAGGCCGCCCGCCTCGGCGGCACCTGCGTCAACGTCGGTTGCGTGCCCAAGAAGGTGATGTGGTACGCCTCGGGCATCGCGCAGGCGCTGCGCGATGCCCCCGGATACGGCTTCGCGGAGGTCGCCGGGCGCTTCGACTGGGCCACGCTCAAGCAGCGTCGCGATGCCTACGTCGAGCGCCTCAACGGCATCTACGCCGGCATGCTGGACAAGTCCGGCGTCGAGCTGAAGCGCGGCTTCGCACGCTTCTCCGGCCCGCGGGTGGTCGAGGTCGAAGGCGAGCGCTTCACCGCACCCCACATCGTGATCTCCACCGGCGGCCGCCCCGCCCTGCCCGACCTGCCCGGCGCCGAGCTCGGCATCGATTCGGACGGCTTCTTCGCCCTCGAGGCGCAGCCGCGTCGCGTCGCCGTGGTCGGCGCGGGATACATCGCGGTGGAGCTGGCCGGCGTTTTCCACGGCCTGGGCAGCGAGGTCTCCATGCTCGTGCGCGGCGATCGCCTGCTGCGCCCCTTCGACGCCATGCTGCGCGACGAACTCGCCGCGCAGATGCAGGAGGACGGCATCGCGCTTCGCTTCGGCACCCGGGCGCGCGCGCTGCGGCGCCAGGCCGACGGCAGCCTGCTCGTCGACTGCGGCGAGGCCGGCAGCCTCGAGGTGGACGCGCTGGTGTGGGCCACAGGCCGCCAGCCCAACACCGACCGCCTGCAACTCGCCGCGGCCGGCATCGAGGCCGACGCCAAGGGTACGATCCCCACCGACGCGTTCCAGAACACCAACGTGCCCGGCATCTACGCGATCGGCGACATCACCGGCCGCGCCGAGCTCACCCCGGTGGCGATCGCGGCGGGTCGCCGGCTTGCGCTGCGCCTGTTCCGCGGCGGGTCCGACAGCAAGCTGGACTACGAGAACATCCCCACCGTGGTGTTCAGCCACCCGGCCATCGGCACCGTCGGCCTCACCGAGGAAGAGGCGCGCAAGCGCTTCGCCGACGTGAAGGTCTACAGCACGCGCTTCACCGCCATGTACAACGCGCTCACCGAGCACCGTCCGAAGACCTCGATGAAGCTGGTCTGCGTCGGCGCGGACGAGCGCATCGTCGGCGCCCACGTGATCGGCGACGGCGCCGACGAGATGCTGCAGGGCTTCGCGGTGGCGGTGAAGATGGGCGCGCGCAAGGCGGACTTCGACGACACGGTCGCGATCCACCCGACCAGCGCCGAAGAATTCGTCACCATGCGCTAAGGGAGCGAGCGATGCCGATGACTTACGAGCAACACCTGGACGAGGTCGCCACGCTTTTATACGAGCGCTACGACCAGAGCGAAAAGGCGGCCATCAAGCTGGTGATGGCCGCCCAGGAGGACGGGTTCTTCAGCGGGCACGACGACGATCCGTCGATATGCACCCTGGAACGCGCGCAGGCCGATGCCCGCGCGGTCTTCCGCAAGTACGGAAAGGCTTAGGAGCAGCAGCCGTGGCCGCCACCGCCGCCGCAACCGCCGCCACCGGCGACCGCGGCAGCGGGCGCCCCCACCGCAGCCGGAGCGCCGAGCTGGATGGTGAAGTCGATGACGATGTTGCCCGGCTCGCGGGCGACGTAGTGGATGCCGACCTGGTTGCCGTAGCGTTGCTGGATCTGGTTCAGCAGCGGCAGCGGATCGTGGTCGTTGACGAAGCGCATGACCTCGCCGTCCTCGAGCGACTCGAGCGCACCGAAGATGGCGGCATGGCGGAAGCGCTTGGCAACGCCGCGCGCATCGAAGGGGTGAACAGCGTTATCGGACATCTTGGATCTTCCATTGGGGGTCCGGTCTCGAACCTGCGGCCGGAATCGCAGCTCGCGAATCCTAGTACCGCGCGCAGGCGGAATCCTTGAGCAAGGACAAAAACCCCGTGCGCACTGCTAGAGTGAAGATCTTTCCACCGGCATCTTCCGGAGAAGCGAAATGGATTCCCGCCCCGCTCGTCGGCCTTTCCGTCACCTCGGCCGCCTCGCGCTACCGCTCGTCCTCGCCGCCTCGCTGACCCTGTCCGGCTGCGGTTACAACGACTTCCAGCGCCTCGACGAACAGACCCGCGCCGCGTGGTCGGAGGTGCTCAACCAGTACCAGCGCCGCGCCGATCTCATCCCCAACCTGGTCGAGACGGTCAAGGGCGAAGCCGCCTTCGAGCAGGAGACGCTGACCCGCGTGATCGAGGCGCGCGCCCGCGCCACATCGATCCAGGTCACCCCCGGAATGCTCGACGACCCGCAGGCGCTGGAGCGCTTCCAGCAGGCCCAGGGCCAGCTCGGCAGCGCGCTGTCGCGTCTGCTCGCGGTCGCCGAGAACTACCCCGACCTCAAGGCGAACCAGGGCTTCCAGGACCTGCGCGTACAGCTCGAGGGCACCGAGAACCGCGTCACCGTGGCGCGCAACCGCTACATCGACGCCGTCCAGCAATACAACGTGCTGGCGCGCAGCTTCCCGTCCAACCTCACTGCGATGGTGTTCGGCTACCAGCCCAAACCCGGCTTCACGGTGGCCGACGAGGCCGCGATCTCGGCGCCGCCCCGGGTCGACTTCGGTGGCCAGGGCGGACGCTGAGCGATGGCGCAGCAGCTCTGGCGCGCGCTGCTGACGCTCGCCGCACTGTTCGCGACCGGGCTGGCGCTTGCCCAGCCGCTGCAGCCGGTGCCGGCACTGCAGGCGCGTGTGACCGACCTCACCGCAACGCTGTCGGCGGCGCAGGTGCGCGCGCTCGAGGGCAAGCTCGCCGCCTTCGAGGCCGCGCATGGCAGCCAGATCGCCGTGCTGCTCGTGCGCAGCACCACGCCCGAGGATATCGCCGCCTACGCCTTCCGTGTCGCGGATGCCTGGAAGATCGGCCGTCGCGAGGTGGGCGACGGCGTGCTGCTGCTGGTGGCGAAGGACGACCGCAAGGTGCGCATCGAGGTCGCCCGTGCGCTCGAGGGCGCGATCCCCGACCTCGCCGCCCGGCGCATCATCGACGGCGCGATCACGCCGGCCCTCCGCCGTGGCGACTTCGCCGGCGGCATCGACGCCGGTGTGGGAGGCCTGTCCGCGCTGATCCGCGGCGAGAACCTGCCTGCGCCGGAACCCGCCGCACGCGGCGGCGGAGGCGCCGGCATCGAGGACCTCGGCGCCCTGCTTTTCGTCGGCGTGCCGATTCTCGGCGCGGTGCTGGTGGGCATGCTCGGGCGCAAACCCGGGGCCTTCGCGACGGGCGCCGTCACCGGGCTCATCGTGCATCTGCTTACCGCCAGCCTCTTTCTCGCCCTCGTCGGCGGCGTGCTCGCCGTGGTCTTCGTGCTCGCGCTCGGCATCGGCGGCGGCGGTCGCGGCGGTCCGCCGCATCGCGGCGGAGGGCCGGTCATCCGCGGCGGCAGCCTCGGCGGCCTGGGCGGCGGCAGGCTCGGG
>NZ_AMXD01000144.1 GCF_000310185.1 Thauera aminoaromatica S2
GGCGGCGGCCGGCGGCGAGGCGGTCGCGCAGGTTGTCGGCGGGCAGCGCGCGCACGCAGGCCACCAGCGCGCTGGCGTTGTCATTGCCGCCGGCGCGCAAGGCGGCTTCGACGAGGGCATCGGCGGCGGCCTGCGGGTCCAGGCCGGCTTCCGCTACCCTCGCGCACGCTCCGGCCTCCTCGGACACCCCCACGCCATTTTCACGCCCCGCCCTTCCCTGCGCCTCCGTTCCCCGCGTTACGGGTTTCGGTGTCACCACCCCCACCGCAGCCCGTCCCCCACCCTCCCTTTCCTTCTCCTGCCCCGCCTGGCGCGCGAGCAGCGCCGCGATCGCCTCGTCGCCGAGCGTGTTCCACACCCCGTCGGTCAGCAGCACGAAGACGTCGCCCAGCGCCAGCTCGCCGTCGTCGTGATCCACCAGCAGGCGCGACTCCAGCCCCAGCGCGCGGCGCAGCACGTTGCTCAGCTCCGGGTGCGGCCAGGTGTGGTCCTCGCTCAGGCGCAGCAGCGCGCCGTCGCGCCACAGGTAGGCGCGCGAGTCGCCCACGTGCGCGAGGTGCCAGCGCCGCCCGCGCAGCACCAGCGCGGTGAGCGTGGTCGCCATGCCCGCAGTCTCGGCGGTACGCGCCGACTGCGCGAGCAGCCAGCGGTTGGCCGCGCCGAGCACGGTGTCGAGCGACTTCTGCACGCTCCAGGTGTGGGCCGTGGAGAAGTAGTCGGCGAGGAGGCTGCGCACGGAATACTCCGCCGCCTCGCGGCCGTGCGCGTGGCCACCGACGCCGTCGGCGATCGCCAGCAGCACGCCCTTGGCCGCGCGCTCGTCGCCCTCGGGCATCGCCGCGGCAACGAAGTCCTCGTTGGCCGGGCGCGGCCCGGTCCGGCTGGCGTGGCCGAGGAGGATCTCCAGGGGGGTCAGGTCTTTCATCTGCTCACTCGCCTTTCTCGACGTGAAGCCAACGGATGCGGGATGATCAAACTCAGGACCTGACCTCGTTCGGGACCCCATTCGGCCATTCAGATCTTCGCCGAGGTCAGGTGCGCCGCGCCCCAGGTCGTGCGCCAGCGCGTCTTCACCGCGGTGAGCCCGACCAGCGCGAACACCGCCAGCGCCGCGAAGATCAGGAAGCCGGCCTGGTAGCTGCCGGTGAGCTGGCGCGCGAAGCCGAGCGAGGACGCCAGGTAGAAGCCGCCGATGCCGCCCGCCATGCCGACCAGGCCGGTCATCACGCCGATCTCGCGACGGAAGCGCTGCGGCACGAGCTGGAACACCGCGCCGTTGCCCATGCCCAGCGCCAGCATCGCGCCCACGAAGGCCACCAGCGCCATCCACGCCTGGGGCAGGCCGACGCTGACGATGGCGAGGAAGATCGCCGCCAGGATGTACATCACGGTGAGCGACTTCACGCCGCCGATGCGGTCGGCCACGTTGCCGCCGATCGGGCGCACCAGCGAGCCGGCGAACACGCAGGCCGCGGTGAAGTAGCCCGCCATCTTCGGATCCAGCCCGTACTGGGTGTTGAAGTAGATCACCAGCGACGAGGCCAGACCGACGAAGCCGCCGAAGGTCACCGAGTAGAAGAACATGAACCACCACGCGTCCTTGTCCCGGAGCACCGCGAGGTATTCGGCGAAGCGCTTGGGCGGCGGCGCGTCGGGCGCGTCCTTGGCCATGAAGCAGAAGGCCACCAGCACGATCACCAGCGGGATCAGCGCCAGCCCGAACACGTTGTGCCAGCCGAAGGCCATCGCCAGCCCGGGCGCGAACAGCGCCGCGAACGCGGTGCCCGAGTTGCCGGCCCCGGCGATGCCCATCGCGGTGCCCTGGTGCTCGGGCGGATACCAGCGCGAGGCCAGCGGCAGCGCCGCCGCGAAGGACGCGCCCGCCACGCCGAGGAAGACCCCCAGCACCAGCACCTCGTTGAACGAATGCACGCCCACCAGCCAGGCGTAGGCCAGGGCCCCGATCACGACGAGCTGGCCGATGATCGCCGCCTTCTTCGGCGACAGGCGATCGACCACCACGCCCATGATCATGCGCAGGATCGCTCCCGCCAGCACCGGCGTGGCCACGATGAGGCCCTTCTGCGCGTGCGACAGGCCGAGGTCGGCGGCGATGCCGACCGCCAGCGGACCGAGGATCACCCACACCATGAAGGCGAGGTCGAAGTAGAGGAAGGCGGCGATCAGTGTCGGCGTGTGGCCGGCCTGCAGGAAGGATTTCTTGTCCATGTCGGGCTCCAGGGTCGTGCTTGAAGCGCACCATCGGTGCGGGAATCTCCAGCGCGAACCTCTTCGCCCGACCGCCCCGCCGTCATTGGCGGGGTCGTACGCTGTGCTGGTGTCTGCTCAGCAAGCGTCGTGCCACATTTGAAATCGTTCTAAATCAGTCAGTTGGACTTTGCGCTCGACGGTGGCGACGCACCAGCTTGGTGTGCGGTGCACAAAAGCGGTGCGCACGCGGGCGTGCCGGCTTGCGCGCAAGTCCCCCTGCGCCGACGAGGAAGCACGCCTGCGGGCAGCATTCATGCTATTTTCTCGATAATTTTCTTTATTCTCGATTTACAAAAACCACCATGCCCGCCCCCCTCGTCATCCTCATCCTGTCCCTGCTGCTCGGCCTGCAACCGATCACCACCGACCTCTACCTCCCCGCCCTGCCCGCGCTCACCGCCAGCTTCGGCGCGGTCCCGGCGCAGGCGCAGCTGACGCTCACCGCGCTCCTGCTCGCCTTCGGCGCGTCACAGCTGTTCTGGGGCCCGCTGTCCGACCGCATCGGACGCCGCCGGGTGCTGCTGATCGGCCTCGCCGGCTACACGCTGGCGGCGGTCGGCAGCGCGCTCGCCGGCTCGATCGAGGTAATGGTGTTCTGGCGGGTGCTGCAGGGCGCGTTCATGGGCGCGGGCACGGTATGCGCGCGCGCAATCGTGCGTGATCTTTATGCGCCGCAGGAAGGGGCGCGCGCGATGAGCAAGGGCTTGTCGGGCCTGGGCGTGGCCGCCTGCCTGAGCCCGCCGCTCGGCGGCGTGCTGGCCGAATGGTTCGGCTGGCGCGCCACGCTGGCGGCGCTGACGGTGATGGGCGCGGCGACCCTGTTCGTGGTCGCCCGCCACTTCCAGGAGACCCTGCACGAACGCCACCCCGAGGCGCTGCAGCCCGCTGTCCTGCTGCGCACCGCGCGCGGCATCGTCGGCAACCGCAGCTTCTGGACCTACGCCTCGCTGTGCACCGCGTCCTTCGGCGGGCTGTTCTGCATCCTGTCGGCGTCGTCCTTCGTCTTCATCAACCTGCTCGGCACCTCGCCGAGCTTCTACGGCGTGCTGCTGCTCCTGCTGTCGGCGTTCTACATCGGCGGCACCATGCTGTGCCGGCGCATGATCCAGCGCTTCGGCGTGCAGCGCAGCGTGATGATCGGCGGGGCCCTGTCGCTGAGCGGCGGCGGCCTGATGCTGGCGTTCGCGCTCTCCGGGGTGAGCACGGTGTGGACCATCATGGTGCCGGCCTTCATCTTCATGCTCGGCCACGGGGTGCACCAGCCCTGCGGCCAGAGCGGCGCGATCGCCCCTTTCCCGAAGGCGGCCGGCGCCGCGTCGGCGATCACCGGCTTCCTGATGATGGTGGTGGCCTTCGCCGCCGCCTACGGGGTGGGCGCCAACATGGACGGCAGCGCGCTGCCGATGATCGTCGGCGTGGCCTTCTGCAGCGCCGCCGTCGCGTTCATCGCCTGGGTGCCGGTACAGCGCGTGCGGCTGGGAGCCGCGTAGGGCGACCCAGCCGGTCGCCCCTGCGGGAGCGGCGGGGCCGACGATCGATGCGGAGTGGAGATCACCCGCTGGGTCGCCCCTTAGGTCGCCAGCCACACCTCGCCGCCCTCCACCTTCACCGCGAAGCTCGCGCACGCCCCCACGTCCGGCGCCACCGCCTGGCCGTCCTGCAGGTTGAAGTTCCAGCCGTGCAGCGGACAGGTCACCTTGCGGCCGTGCACGATGCCTTGCGAGAGCGGGCCACCCTTGTGCGGGCATTGGTCGTGCAGCGCGAAGACCTCGTCGTCGGCGTTGCGGAAGACGGCGATGTCGTCCTCGCCGGGGCGCCGCACGACGCGGGAGCCGAGGCGGGGGATGTCGTCGAGCAGGCAGATGCGTTTCCAGTCGGTCATGGTGGGTTCCTTCTTCGGAAGCTTGGTTCGGTTGTTATTTGTAGGAGCGACGCCAGTCGCGATGCCGGCGCCCGGAATCCGCGCCGCGCTCGGTCGGGGGGGGGGTGATCGCGACTTGCGTCGCTCCTACGGGACGTCATCGAGGCGCCGTGGTTTTCGTAGGAGCGACGCGAGTCGCGATTCCGGCGCCCGGAAACTCAGGCCTCGACCTTGATCGGGATGAACTGCTTCACCGCCTCCTCCTCGCGGCTGGTCTGCCACGGATCGCGCGCGTCCTTGAGCGCGTCGAGCAGGCGCGCGTGCAGGCGGCGGCGGTTCTCGCCGTCCTCGACCACCTTGGCCTTCACGTAGTCGAGGCCGACGCGGTCGAGCCAATGCACCGTGCGCTCGAGGTACCAGCCCTCCTCGCGGTAGAGCTGCAGGAAGGCGCCGGCATACTCCATGACCTCCTCGTCGCTGCCCACCTTGCACAGATACTGCGCGACCTCGGTCTTGATGCCGCCGTTGCCGCCCACATACAGCTCGTAGCCGGAATCGACGCCGATCACGCCGACGTCCTTGATCCCCGCCTCGGCGCAGTTGCGCGGGCAGCCCGACACCGCAAGCTTCACCTTGTGCGGCGCGTACATGTCGAACAGCATCTTCTCGAGCTTGACCCCCATGTCCATCGCCAGCTGGGTGCCGAAGCGGCAGTGCTCGGCGCCGACGCAGGTCTTCACGGTGCGGATCGACTTGCCATAGGCGTGGCCCGACACCATGCCGGCCGCGTTGAGGTCGGCCCAGATCTTCGGCAGATCCTCCTTCTTCACCCCGAGCAGGTCGATGCGCTGGCCGCCGGTGACCTTGACCGTGGGCACCTGGTATTTCTCCGCGGCATCGGCGATCGCGCGCAGCTCGGCAGGCGTGGTCAGCCCGCCCCACATCCGCGGCACCACCGAATAGGTGCCGTCCTTCTGGATGTTGGCGTGGGCACGCTCGTTGATGAAGCGCGACTGCGGATCGTCCTTGGCCTCGTGCGGCCACGACGAGATCAGGTAGTAGTTGACCGCCGGCCGGCACTTGTCGCAGCCGTTGGGCGTCCTCCAGTTCAGCGTGTCGAACACCGCCTCCTTGCTCGTCAGGTGGTGCTTGAAGATCGCCTCGCGCACCACCTTGTGCGAATGCTCGGTACACGCGCACACCGGCTTGTCGTTGGCGCTCACCGCCTGGTAGGCGCCGCCGACGGTGGAAGCGAGGATCTGCTCGACCAGGCCGGTGCAGGAGCCGCAGGAGGACGCCGCCTTGGTGTGCTTCTTGACCTCGTCGAGGGTGAACAGGCCCTTCTCCTTGATCGCCTTGACGATGGTGCCCTTGCACACGCCGTTGCAGCCGCACACCTCGGCCGTGTCGGGCATGCTGGCGGCGCGGTTCTCGCCCTTGTGGCCGGCGTCGCCCAGCTTGTTCTGGCCGAACATCAGGTGGTCGCGGATCTCGGCGACGCTCTGGCGGTCCTTCATGAGCTGGAAGTACCACGAGCCGTCGGCGGTGTCGCCGTACAGCACCGAGCCCACGATGCGGTCGTCCTTGAGCACGACGCGCTTGTACACCCCGCCCTGGCGGTCGTGCAGCACGATGTCCTCGGTGCCCGGGCCGCCGCTGAAGTCGCCCGCCGAGAACACGTCGATGCCGGTGACCTTGAGCTTGGTCGAGGTGACCGAGCCCTCGTAGCGGCCGATGCCGAAGTTGGCGAGGTGGTTGGCGCACACCTTGCCCTGCTCGAACAGCGGCGCCACCAGGCCGTAGGCGATGCCGCGGTGCGCCACGCACTCGCCCACCGCGTAGATGCGCGGATCGGTGACGGTCTGCAGCGTGTCGGAAACATGGATGCCGCGCACCCGGCCGCTGCCGCAGTACAGGCCGGCGGATTCGGCGAGCTCGTAGTTCGGCCGGATGCCGGCGGCGACCACGACGAGGTCGGCGGGGATCTCCATGCCGTCCTTGAAGCGCACCGCGCCCACGCGCCCGTTCATGCCGCCCTGCGCGTTGCGCGCCGGCAGCAGCGCCTCGGTCTGGCGCGCGAGCAGGAACTTCATCCCCTTGGCCTCGAGCGAGGCCTGCAGCATGTCGGCGGCCGCGCGGTCGAGCTGGCGCTCCATGATCCACTCGCCGAGGTGCACCACGGTCACGTCCATGCCGCGCAGCATCAGCCCGTTGGCCGCCTCCAGGCCGAGCAGGCCGGCGCCGATCACCACCGCGTGGCGGTACTTGCCGGCGGCCTCGATCATCGCCTCGGTGTCGGCGATGTCGCGGTAGCCGAGCACGCCCGGCAGGTCGTTGCCGGGGATGGGCGGGATGAAGGGCGTCGAGCCGGTGGCCAGCAGCAGGCGGTCGTAGTCGGCCTCGGTGCCGTCGCCGGCGAGCACCTTGCGGCGCACGCGGTCGATCTTCACCACCTTGCGGCCGGCGTGCAGCGTGATGCCGTTGTCGCCGTACCAGTCGAGATCGTTGAGCATGATCTCGGGCAGCGTCATCTCGCCCGCCAGCACCGGCGAGAGCAGGATGCGGTTGTAGTTGCCGTGCGGCTCGGCGCCGAACACGGTGATGTCGTAGAGGTCGGGCGCGAGCTTCAGCAGCTCCTCGATCGTGCGCACGCCCGCCATGCCGTTGCCGACCAGCACGAGTTTCATCTTCTTCATGGGGTTTCTCCGCAACAAGGCCGATTGGGTCGGAATGAAAACGGCGCCCATCCCGCTCGATCCCCAGCAGGGGGCGAGTGGAATGGACGCCGTTGTCCACCAGACCGTAAAACGCTGCGGCAGCACTCGCTGCCGCTCACCCGACCGCCGTTGGCCAGGGGCTCGAGGGAGAATAAGCATCAAACATGCCAGCGCCTGGGGGCGATCGAACCGACCAAAGCGCCGCCCAACCCCCACCGCCCGCACTGCTGCGGTGCAGCACCCACACCCACATGCACAGCCCTGGTGCGAAGCACACCGCACCGGAATCCCCAACCCGCAGCGTCCGGGGTCGCATCGAATCGCACCTCCCCGAACCTCGTCACGCCCGGCCTGGCATGTAGGAGCGACGCCAGTCGCGATCCCCCCAAAACCCGCAGCGCCCGGGGTGGGACGTAGGAGCGACGCCAGTCGCGATCACGGCGCCCGGAATCCGCACCACCCCGGCCCTGCCGCCGCCATCGCGACTTGCGTCGCTCCCACAGAAACCCGTAACGCTCCCGGCCTTGGCGCACGAGCGACGCCAGTCGCGATCCCTCCAAAACCCGCAGCGCCCGGGGTTGGACGCAGGAGCGACGCCAGTCGCGATCACGGCGCCCGGAATCCGCACCACCCGACCCTGCCGCCGCCATCGCGACTCGCGTCGCTCCCACAGAAACCCGCAACGCTCCCGGCCTTGACGCACGAGCGGCGCCAGTCGCGATCCCTCCAAAACCCGCAGCGCCCGGGGTGGGATGTGGGAGCGGCGCAAGTCGCGATCCCTCCAAACTCGCAGCGCCCGGGGTGGGACGTAGGAGCGACGCCAGTCGCGATCACGGCGCCCGGAATCCGCGCCACCCAGCCTGGCCGCCGCCATCGCGACTTGCGTCGCTCCCACAGGAACCCGCAACGCTCCCGGCCTTGACGCACGAGCGGCGCCAGTCGCGATCCCCCCAAAACCCGCAGCGCCCGGGGTGGGACGTAGGAGCGACGCCAGTCGCGATCACGACGCCCGGAATCCGCACCACCCCGGCCCGGCCGCCGCCATCGCGACTTGCGTCGCTCCCACAGGAACCTGCAACGCTCCCGGCCTTGGCGCACGAGCGGCGCAAGTCGCGATCCCCCCAAACCCGCAGCGCCCGGGGTGGGACGTAGGAGCGACGCCAGTCGCGATCACGGCGCCCGGAATCCGCGCCACCCCAAGCCCGGCCACCGCCATCGCGACTTGCGTCGCTCCCACAGTCGCGATCACCCGGCCGATGCAACGCCGGGCAGGAAGGCCTCCAGTTCCAGCACGGCGCGCGCGACGTCGGGGAGGCGGCGGCCCTGGTTCATCGCGGTCTGGCGCATCAGGCGGTAGGCGGCATCCTCGCTCAGGCCCTGATGGCGCATCAGCGCGGCCTTGGCGCGATCGATCAGCTTGCGCTCGTCGAGGCTGGCGCGCACCGCGGCGAGCTCCTCGCCCATCGCCTGCAGGCGGCACGACTGGGCGTGGAGCACATCGACGAGCGAGCGCGTGAGGCGCGGGCCGAAGGGATCCGCCGCCAACTCGAGGCGCCCGGGCACCGCCGCCGGACGCTCCGCGCCGGGGGCGATCGCCGTCTGCCCCGTCCCAGGCTCGTCCCCCTCGCCAGGCGCTCCGGCCAGCTCGTCCGCCCCGCCGGCGAGAAACACCGGGGCGGCGTCCGCCCCCCCTGCCAGCGCGCACATCAGCACCTCGGGATCGTCGGGATCGCGCTGCAGCGCGGCGATCCGCGCCGCGCAGGCCGCACGCAATCCCCCGGCAAGCAGGTCCTCGATCACACGCAGGTGGTCGAGCCGGGCCGAACAGCATGCGAACCAGGGCTCCGCGAGCGCCGACGGCAGCGCCCCGCCCTTCCCGGCGGCGAGCAACTTGCGGCGCAGGCGTTCGAGTTCGGCGAGCGGCATCGCCTGGCACGCCGCATCCCAGGCGCTGCGCACCTCGGGCGGGCAGAAGGCCGCGAAGCGCGCGAAGCACGCCTCCTGCGTCTCGATCAGATGCAGCAGGTCGGGCTCGGCGGGATGGCGCGCGTTGGCCGCAGCGTTCGCCCGCCCGGCGGCGAAGGCGGCCGCACCGGCCGCACGCTCCTGGCCGGCGAACTCCTTGCCCTGCATCAGGTTGAACAGCGCCACCAGCAGGCGCGAGATGGCTGGATCGGTCGCGATGTCGGCCGCCTCGAAGACCAGCGCCAGCAGCGCGGCGATCGCCTGCGTGAATCGCTGCGTGGCCTCGTGCGGCGTGCAGCGGCCGGCGGCGATCGTCGCGCGCAGCGCGGGCAGCCCGTCGAGGGCGTGCAGCGCGAGCGCGATCCGGGTGAGCAGGCGGGAGCCGCCCGTCGGCGC
>NZ_AMXD01000145.1 GCF_000310185.1 Thauera aminoaromatica S2
CGGGGCTGGCCGGCGCGGCGAACCCGCCCTTGTCGCCGCCGGCCCGGTGGGCGGGGGCGACGGGCCGGGCTCGGGGCCTGGGCGGATTTCGTCTCCGGATATGCGCTCATGGTGGGTTTGGGCCTCCGTCATGAGGTCCGCGCCGCTCCCTGCCGCCTCCGCGGCACGAGAAGCGAGCGCGTCCGAGATGGCGCCGTGCCAGCCGGTCGCGGCCCCGATCGCGCGCAGGAGGCTGCGTGCCGCGGCGGCATCGAGACGGCACCACAGGGTCGGCAGGCACGCGCGCAGCGGCGGGTGCTCGAGCAGCGCGGGGAGTGCGAGGGCATCCTCGCCGAGCAGCTCGGCAAGCGCGGTCGCGGTGGGGTGGGCGAGAAGGGCCGCTCGATGACGCCATAGCCAGCGGCGTGCGGCGGTGCCGGCGAGGAGGTCGCGAACGAGGCAGGCGCGGTAGTCGCGTGCGTCGCGAAAGCGCACCACCTCGGCGCCATCGGCGCCCGGAGTCCACGGATCGACCGCCCGGCCGGCAAGCTGTCCGGCAAGCGCAGCGGCGCGCGCGGGCAGCTCGGTGCCAGTGCCGCCGACGGCGATGCGCCGCACGACGAGGATCGCTTCCTCGTCGGGCCAGCGCGCGCGGGCGAGTGCGGGCGGCAGGGTCGCGCGTGCGTGCGCGATCGCCGTGGCGCTGCCGCGCAGCGTCAGGCGACCGATGTGGAGGTCGGCGAGCGCGATCATCGGGCTCAGCCTCGATCGACTCCGCTGATGTGCAGTCCCGTGGCGAGCACGGCGCCGGGGTTGCGTTCGAGCTCGGGGTCGAGGATGGAGGCGACCGAGGCGACGGTGCCCTGGTCGTCATGGTCGTCGACACGCAGGGTCGCGATCACGCGCTGGTCGTCGTCGAAGAGCTGGAGCAGGGTGCCGGGCGCGGCCTCGCGGTCGAGCTTCAGGCGCAGCGCCTCGCCGAGGCGGAAGCGCCCCGGGATGCTCTGCAGGCGCCCCTGCACGAGCTGTTGCGGGTCGTCGCTGGCCGCGAGCAGCAGGCAGGCGCGCACCAGGTTGCGCATCGCGCCGTGCGCGGCGGCGGAGGCGTCGGCATCGAGCTGGCGGAACCACCAGGCGACGAGCTCGACCAGCGTGCGCACGCCGTTGAAGTCGCGCTCCTCCGCCTCGGCGAGGCCGGGCCAGCGCTCGGGGGCCTCGACGGCGAGCCGGTCAGCCTCGGCCGCGCTCGCCCAGTTCAGCCGGATCGAGGGAGAGATCGTGCGCAGACGCTCGAGCAGGCAGCCGGCGGCGGTATCCAGGCGCTGGTGCAGGGCACGCGCCGGGTCGCGCAGCTGTGGCGAGGGGATCGCGAGCAGGTCGTCGAGGGCGAGGATCGCGCCTGCCTGGCGCTGCAACTCGCCGAGTGCGCCGGCGCTGAAGGGGCGCGCGGCGATGTCGCGCACCAGGGCCCTGTTCTGCTGCACCAGGCCGGACAGCAAGGCGAGGCCGGCGTCCGGGGGGCGGTTCAGGCGCAGTGCGAGCTTCTGGCGGCGCATCTCGACCAGGCCGGCGAGGATCGTGCGCCCCGGCAGCAGGTGGCCGAGTGGCCGCAGGTGTGCCCAATCGGCCGCCGGGATGTCGTACACCGCCTCGATGAAAGGCGCGAGCGCAGCCGGCAGCGCGGTGTCGCGTCCTGCGCAGCCGGGCACGAGCTCGTCGGGGCTGCTCGGGCGCAGCTCGAGCGGGTCGGGCAGGCTGCGGCCGAGCGGGGTCTCGCGCACCTTCACGTAGAAGAGGCCTTGATGAGCCTCGATGATTCGCCGGCGCTCGGCGTGGGCGGCTTCGACCTCGCGCCAGTGTTCGGCCAGCAGGCGTTGTGCAACCGCGTAGTCGTCCAGGGTCTCGGTGCGTTCGCGCTCCAGGACGTCGAGCCGGCGAAGCTCGCCGGGTAGCTCGGCCTCGAGTGCGACCAGGCGGGTGCGCAGGTCCTCGAGCGCCTCCTGATGGCGGCGGCGCAGCGTGGTCAGGGCGCCGCGCAGCGCCTCGACCTGGCGGATGTCGTCGGCAACGACCTTGCCGGCATGGAAGAGCGCCGATTCGTCGTTGTGCTTGACGCCTTCGATGTCGTCCTCGCCCGGGCGGGGAAGGGCGAGGTCGAGTCGGGGGCGCAGCAGCACGCCCTCGGCGTTGTGCAGATCGGGCGCGACGAGCAGGCGGAAGGGACGTGCCTGGGCCTCGTCGTCGATGACGCCGAGCCGGCGCAGCTCTTCCGGCTTGAGATAGTCGTCGAGGAAGTCGCACACGCGGTCGATGAGCGATTTCGCCTGATTCTGGCGAGCGTTGGCCCTGGCGCGCAGCTCGAGGAGGTCGCGGCGCACGTTGAGGAAGCTGTCGTGCACCCGCTCGACATGCGCCAGCATTCCCCTGCCTGTGCTCGTTGCCTTGCTGAAGACCGGCTCGGTGAGCGGCTCGTCGGGCGCGGCCTTCGGCTGCAGGTCGGCGAGGGCGGCCAGCATGCCGGCGGAGATCGTGGCCTCGCCCCGGGTCGCGTCGGCGAGATCGACCGCGGCTGCCGTGCCCTTCGCGTCCACGAACTTGAGTTCGGTGAATGCGCTCGCGTCGGTGGTGAAGCGCTTGAGGATGTCGCTCATGACGGGTTCTCCGTGGGGGGCTTGGGCACGAAGTTCGCCTTCGCCGTCCACCTGACGAGCTGCGAACCGAGGCCGTCGCCCGGTACGCCGCCCGCAAGCGTGCTGAACGACACCGTCAGCGCGTCGAGTTGCTGGCGCTGCAGGCCGAGGAAGTCGCCGACCTCCTCGAGCAGGCGGAAGCTCTTGTCGAGCGCGGCCTCGAGGTGGCGGATGTCGGCGCGCAGCGCCTCGCGCCGGTGCAGCAGGCCGTTGCCGGCGGGCTGGATGTCGGGGACGGGCTGGTAGTCGTCCGGGGCGGGGTGGGGGTCGGCGAGGTGGCTGGCGTAGGGTTCGGGCAGCGCTGCCGTGCCCTCCGTGGCGAGGTCCGCGAGGGGATGGGACGTCGTGCCCTGCGGAGCGGGCCGCAGCGTCTTCGCGCGGTCGGTGACCAGCTTCGTGCGGTATTGCCCGGGCTCGGGGGGAGCCTTGGTGAGCAGCACCGGCGCGCGCAGCGCCTCCAGCTGGGCGCCGCTCAGACCGTGGAAGAGCGCATACCACCGCGCCTTCCACGCTTGGTAGGCGTGCGCCGCGCGTTCGCCGCGGCGGAACAGTTCGTCTTCGAGCCGGGTGTCGCGCTGTGGCAGGTCGAAGAGGTCGCGGCGGTAGTCGAGATCGGGGATTGCCAGCAACAGGCGGAGATGTTCGCCGAGCCCGTGGATCAGGTCGACGGGACCGCGCCCGAGCTCGCCGACGACCACCTCCTCCACGGTGCCCGCCGGCACCGGCGCGAGCTCGACGCGCAGGTCGCCAGGCAAGAAGGCGAGGCTCGGGCTCCGCGCGGCGGGGTCGCGCAGCAGCGCGGCCGGGAGCGGGCCGGCAGCGGGAAGGAAATCGAGCCCGAGGAGTTCGTCGAGCGTCTGCGTCGCCACCGCGGGGAGGGGGGCGGGATGCGCGCGCTGCCAGGTCTCGAGCGTGGCGACGGCATGGGCGAGCAGGCTATGGGCGGCCGCATCCGGCTCGGCGAGCAGGCGTCCGGCGCACGCGTCGAACCAGACCGGCAGCTTGCCGACGATCTTCGCGAGTCCGAGCGGCACGCCCCCCGAGTCCGCGCGGAAGGGCGATTCGCGCAGCAGGCGGACGCCGATGCGGTTGGCGGCGCGCGCCTGCGGCATCGCCATCATGCGCGGGCTGCCCGCGATGCGCTGCAGGCCCAGCAGGCTGACCGTCTCGATGCGGCGCTCGCGCAGCGGATCCGGTTCGCTGCGGGTGCAGGGTTCCGCTGCGGTCGCATCGTCGATCTCCTCGACCGCGCTGCGGATGGTGAGCAGGAAGAGGCCGTCGCGCAGCGGGGCGTCCTGGTCGCGCTCGGCCTGGGCGACGAGCTCGTTCCATGCCTGGTCGAGCGGGTAGAACAGGCGTACGAGCTGGCCGGCCGCGCCGACGGCGAGGCCAGGCCCGACGCGTACGCGGGTGTCGGTGCCGGTGCCGAAGAGCGCGCACGCCAGGCCCTCGACGATGCCTGGCGCGAGGCTCGCCAGCAACGGTGCGATGCGATCGTCGACGTAGGCCTGCAGGCGCTCGAACTCGCGCTCGCCGAGCGCCCGCCCGGGGAAGAGGTTGATCCGGCGCGGGTCGTCCGGGCGTCGCTGCGGCTCGTGCAGGCGGATGGACGGTGGCGTGCGGGGCAGCAGGGCCGCGGCCGGTCGCGACGCGAGCGCGGCGAGGAGGCCGGGCGGGATGAAGGACAGGGTGGCCATGATTGCTCAACGCCTCGTGTGGGTTCGGGATGCGGCGCCCGGAGTGTCCATGGTCGTCAGCCGAGGACGCGTTTCCAGAGTTCGAGGAGCGCACCGGAAAGACCGAGGCCGGGGCCTTCCTCGAGGAAGAACTTCGCAAGATCGAGCTGACCGGCCGCGGCGAGGAAGTGGTCGCGAAGCTTCACGAAGACGGCGGGGTCGAGTCGCGCCAGCGCTGGCAGGGTCGGCCACAGCGCGGGGTCGAGGCGGCGGTCCGCCATGCCCACGATCTGCACTGCGGCGATGCGCGCCCGCGCGTCGGCGCCGATCAGCTTGTCGGCGCCGGTCGCGGCCTTGATGCCGGCGTCGTCCGCGCCGCGGGCCTGTGCGAGCAGCGCGAGGGGAAGCTGGGTGGCGAGGTCGCCGGCTTGCGCAGCCTCGCGCTCGAGCCTGCCGATGGTGGCCTCCGCGACCGCGAGCCGGGTGGAGAGCGCCGTGCGTTCCTGTTCCAGTGTGGCCGCCCGGGTGCGCTCGCTGCCGAGTGCGGCGACGAGCTCCTCGATGCGCGCCTCGAGGGTCTCATCGACCGGGGCGCTGGCGGTCTTCAGGCGCTCGATCTCGGCATTGGCGGCGTCGAGCGCGAGCTTCAGCGCGTCGATCCGGTCGCTCGCCGCCTCGAGCGCGTTGGCGAGGATGGCGGCGTTGCGGTCTTCGGCCTCGAGCGCGGCGATCTCCTTGCGGGCCGTCTCGAGCGCGAGCCCGAGGCGCTCCACCTCCGCGAGCAGGTCGTCAGGTAAGTCGGTGCCGGTTGCGGCGAGGGCCTTCTCGAGCTCTGCGATGTGCAGCCTCAGGCGCGCCGCCTCGTTCTCGAGCGTGGTGCGCGCCTGCGCGGCGGCGTCGACCGCTTCGAGGGCCGCATCGAGCCGTTCCTCGAGTGCTGCGACGTCGGGCGGCAGCGCGCTGCCGGGCGGCGGCAGGCTCGCCCCGAGGGCGAGTACCAGCGCGCTCACCCCGGTTTCCGCGGTGCGCGGCGGGCGGCGTACGTACATCAGCTCGGCCGGATCCGCTTCGGCCCAGATCGCGCGCCACACGTCCGCGTCGGTGTCCACGCGGTGGATCGGCGGGCGCGGGAGGATGCGCAGGGCGAGGCGGTCGAGGTTGGCGAGCCGCCCGAGGGCGCGCGGGCGGAACTCGGCCGGTGCCTCTAGCTGGCGGGCGCGCAGCGCGAAGGCGCTGTCGCTCATCGGCACGAGCACCATCACGTCGCAGTCGGCGTCGCGTTCGAGGTCGATCGGTGCGAGCCGGGCGGAGTCGGCGAGCACGGCGGCGAGCTCGCTGCGCCGCACCGGGGCGATGGCGACCTCGTAATCCTGCGGGAAGAACTGCTGGCGGCCGCCGACCGGGTCGATCGCTTCCTGCGGCAGCGGCCCCCAGGGGGGGAGCACGCGGAAATACTGACCGGCCGCGAAGGCTCCGCGCAGGCCGGCGCTGCGGCGCGCCGCGAGCACGGCCTGCATCAGCTCCTGATAATGCGTGGCGAGGTCCTGCTGGATCGCGTCGGGGGTGTTCGGCGGGCGCTGCGGCCGGCGCAGCAGGCCGCGGTCGAGCCACAGGATCCGTCCGCGCTCGACCGCGATGAGGCCGAGCGCGACGGCGTCGTCCGAGGGCAGCGCGAGGCGCTCGCCACCGGAGAGCAGCTCGCGCGCGAGGCTGGCGCGCACGGCGATCTCGTCCTGGCGTGGCAGCGGCAGCGGCAGCGGCATCAGGCGCAGCTCGACGCCCTCGGCCCATGCCGCGACATGAGGAACCCGCGCGGTGGAGAGGTCCTTGGGGAAGGCCTCGGCGACGCCATCGACGACCTGGGTGTGGGTCAGCGCGAGGGCGTGTAGGCCGCGTGCGGGGCCGCGGAAGCGGCCGTCGTTGAGGGTCGCGATCAGGCCGCTGTCGAGCAGGTCGATCCTCAGCGCGGTGTTCGAGAGTTGCAGCACGCGGCCCGAGGGCGCGATCGCGATCCCGGGAGAGACTTCCAGCAGGTGGCCCGAATGCAGGCTGGGTTCGAGGCCGCGCACGATGCCGGCGCCGAAGACCTGGCCGAGCTCGAGCAGGCGTTCGTCGAGGTAGATCTGGTCGCGTGCGAGGTCGGCCGCCTTCAGGAGCTGGCCGTCGAAGTAGTTCGTGCGCGACAGCAGGGGATCGACGCTGGAGATGCGCTCGCCGGCGGCGTTGCTCGTGCCGATCCGGAGCGGGGTGAAGTGGATGTTGGCCATGGCGGTTCCTTAGGCGCGGATCAGGCGAGCAAGCGCGACGGCGTTGAAGAGGAAGGGGCGCACGAGGTTGTCGATCTCGATTCGGCGCGGATTGACGATCAGGTCGGGATCGGGCGCGGGCGGCGCGAGGCGGATCGCAATGCGCGCGAGCAGGGTGCGAGCGAGTGCGGCCGGGTCGGTCAGGAAGGCCTGGCGTGCGACCAGGGCCCGGTTGTCGTCGCCTAGCGAATGCAGCAGGCGGGCGCCGAGCTCGAGCTGCGCGCGCGCGCCGCCGGTGGCGGCCTCGACCTGGGCGCGTTCGCGCTCGCCCAGCTTGTCCTCGATCTCGTCGTAGGGGCGGATGCGCGCGTGGGCGGCAAAGAGGTGCTCCTCGGCCGGAGCGTCGTCGGGGCGCTCGGCGACGAGCTCGAACAGCACGCAGTCGGCGACGCGGCTCGGCTGCACCGGATCGGTGCCCGCGTTGAGCTCGGTTGCGAGCACCGGCTGCAGGCCGCTCGCGCAGTCCTGATAGCGCATCGTGACCTTGAGCCACAGCAGGTTGTCGTCTGCTGCGTAGCCGTCGCGGATCAGCGCGTTCCAGCGCTCGGGCTCCTCGTGCTGGGTGGTGAGCCAGGCGCCGAGATCGACGCAGTAGGGCTCGGCCACGCTCAGCTCGCGTCCGAGGCCGTCGACGCCGATCCCGGGGCTCACCACCAGGCGCACGCGCACGTTTTCGGTGTCGTTGCCGGGATCCTTGGACTGCAGGCTCACGCGCAGACCCGCGACGGTGCCGGCGCCATGCAGCCAGTAGCCGTGGCGGGTGGCGCGGCGGCGGTGGTAATCCTGTTCGGCAAGCGTCGCCTCGATGCCGAGCAGCATGCCGGGTGCGTAGTTCACGCGCTTCAGCATTTCCTCGAAGCGGCCGTCGCTGGCGAGGCTCGTGTCGCGCTTGTCGTCGGGCTCGCTCATGGCCCTTCTCCTGTGTTGTCCTTCACGGTGCGTCCAGGACGGTCGCGTCGATCGGCACGGCGTGCTCGGGGTCGAGGGCGACCGGGTTGTGCAGCAGGTCACCGCGACCCAGCCGTGTGCGGTCGAGCACCACGGGCCGCGCTGGTGGCGAGGCTTCCAGCCAGGTGTCGATGCCCAGCAGCGGCGACAGACCCGGCACGAAGGGGTGCTCGCTGCTGCGGATCGCCCATTGCACGGTCGCGGGCACGAGCGCGGGCAGTGCGTCGCGCACGACGGCCGCGAGCCGTCGCGCCGGTCCGTGCAGGATCACCGTCATGCGCCGCGCGGCTTCTTCGAAGAAGCGTTCGACCACCGCGGCCTCGCCCTTCGCTTCGGCAACCTCCGGGGCGAAGAGGGCGAGGAACTCGCGGGCGAGGTCGTCGGACAGGATCAGGCTGTCGCCGACGAGGCTGTTGCCGGAAAGACCGGTGCCCAGGGTCAGCGGGTGGTCGCGGTCATCCATGTCCACACCGAGGATCGTTGCCATCGTGCGGCGCAGGCGGAAGTGCTCGACCGGGATCACCGCGCCCCGCGCCACCGCTCCATCGGTGAGGATGTCGAGCGCGAGCAGCAGGCCGCGGTAGCTGCCGTGGCTCTGCTGAAGCATGCCCTGCGCGCCCAGCCAGCGCCGGCGGCGTGCTTCCGGCCAGTGGGGCGGCAGCGTGGTGCCGAGCATCGCGGCGAGGCCGGGCAGGTGCGCCACGGGCGCGACCGCGGGGTCGAGCAGGATCTCGGCTGCGGCGATGCGGTCCTCGATCGGGGTCAGCAGACCCTCGAAACTCGCCAGCAGACGCTCGCGGAAGTCGGCGCCGTTCGCCTCTGCCTGGTTGGCCTCCGCGCTAGCGAGCGGACGCTCCTGCTGCTGGAAATGCTCGGGGAGGTAGTGGGTCTGCCAGGAGAAGCGCGGGTACTGCACGCGCAGCGCGAAGATCGCCGGGCTGTGGCGGCCGTCGCCGTGCATCGTGATGCGCAGGCGCAGATAGCGCCCGCGCACCTCGCGCACCGCGCCGCTGGCGCGCTGGATCAGCAGCTCGAACAGGCCGGAACGATCTGCGTGATCCCCACTCCCGGGTGCGCGCCCGGACGCGAAGGGTAGCTCCGACGACACCGCGGTCAGCACCGGCTGCGGCTGCGCGATCCACTCCGCGGGCAGGTTCTCGCGGTCGTCGCCCGCCTGCACGGCGAAATCGATCCGGCAGCCGGGGGGGATGCAGGCGTCGATGAAGATGCGGTCCCACAGCGTGTCGGGCATCGCCGAGTCGAGCGGCGTGCCCAGCGTGACCGTGCCGTTGGGCGCGAAGCGGGCCTGCGCGAGGCGGTAGAGCCGGACCGGGCCGTCTGCGCTCAGGGCGCGCGGCCGGCCGTCGCGGTGTCGCACGAAGCGGTCCGCGGCGGGCAGCGCTGCGGCGGGACGGCGCGGCCAGCGCTCGGGCATCAAGTCTGCGGCGGGGGCGGCCTCGCGC
>NZ_AMXD01000146.1 GCF_000310185.1 Thauera aminoaromatica S2
GGCCGGCGGGCTCGCCACCGCCGCCGTCGCCGGCCCGGCCCTGGCGCAGTCCGCGCCCCCCGCCGCGAGCACCGAGCGCAGCCTGCCCTTCCTGAGCGGCCGCGCCACCGACACCCTGCTGCCACCCGGCAAGCAACGCCGCGTCGTGATCTGCGGTGGCGGCTGGGGCGGGGTGACCGCCGCCAAGTACCTGCGCCAGCTCGCCCCCCAGCTCGACGTCGTGCTGCTGGAGCGCAACCCCGTGTTCTTCTCCTGCCCGATGAGCAACAAGTGGCTGGTCGATCAGGTGGATACCCGGTATCTCACCCACGACTACCTCGCCGTCGCCGAGAAGTACGCCTACCGCTTCATCCAGACCGAGATCCTCGAGATCGAGCGCGAGGGCAAGCGGGTGATCACGGCGGCCGGCGCCATCCACTACGACTACCTGATCGTGGCCCCCGGCATCCGCTACAACTACGAGGCCTGGTTCGGCAACGACCGCCGCATGGCCGAGGCCACCCGGGCGCGCTTTCCGGCGGCCTACATCCCGAGCGCCGAGCACTTCCACCTCAAGAACGCGCTCCAGTCCTTCAAGGGCGGCGACCTCGTGATGACCCTGCCGCCCCCGCCGCAGCGCTGCCCGCCCAGCCCCTACGAGCGCGCCTGCCTGATCGCGTCGATGTTCAAGCAGAAGAAGATCCCGGGGCGCATCTACATCCTCGACCACAAGGACGGCGCGCGCCCGATCGGCCCGGGCTTCCGTTCCACCTTCGAAGAGCTGTACAAGGACATCATCACCTACGTCCCCGACGCGCGCATCGAGGAGGTCGATCCGTTCAAGCGCAGGATCCGCACCGAGGCGGGCGATTTCGACTTCCAGCACGCCATCCTCATGGCCCCGCACCAGGCCGGCGACCTCGCCTGGAAGGCAGGTCTGGTGCCGCGTCCAGGTGCGGGCAACCCGAGCGGCGGCTGGGCCGACGTCGATCCACTCTTCCTGCACGACCGCACGGACAAGGAGGTCTTCGTCATCGGCGACGCGGTCGGCTTCGTGTCGCCACAGTTCGGCTTCTACCCCAAGGCCGGCCACGTCGCCAACCGCCACGCCCGCATCGTGGCCTACTACATCTCCGAGCGCGAGGCCGGGCGGGAACCCGACTACCGGCTCCCGGACAACCTCTGCTTCATGATGGTGAATATCGCCCCGCAGGAAGGCATCTCGGTGCAGTTCGACTACAAGGTCAACGCCCAGGGCATCATCGAGCAGACCCAGATCGACTACAACGAGCGCACCGCGGCGACGATCTCGCAGGACTTCGGCTGGGCGCAGACCATCTACGAGGACATGTTCTCGTAAGCCGGCCCGTCCGGCGCGGGGCTCACACCCCGTGCCGGCGGCGGTGCTGGCGGGCGCCGGCGGCGCCGTCGGCGTCCGAATAGGCGTGGCGCGCCGCGGTCATCTCGGCGAGCACGGTGGCGATCTTGTGGTTGAGCGTGCCCTTGGGAATCACGCCCTTGGCGTCGGGCTCGCCGGCCTCGACGCCGGTCAGCACGGTCATCGCCTCGTCCACCGTCTTCACCGCGTGGATGTGGAAGCGGCCTTCCGCCGCGGCCTGCACCACGTCCTCGCGCAGCATCAGGTGACGCACGCTCGCCGCCGGGATCACCACGCCCTGCGTGCCGTCCAGCCCGCGCGCGCTGCACAGGTCGAAGAAGCCTTCGATCTTCTCGTTCACACCGCCGATCACCTGCACCTCGCCGAACTGGTTCACCGAGCCGGTGATCGCGAAGCGCTGCTGGATCGGCACCTGGGTCAGCGCCGAGAGCAGTGCGCACAGCTCGGCGAGCGAGGCCGAGTCGCCCTCGACCGGCGCGTAGGACTGCTCGAACACCAGGCTCGCCGACAGCGACAGCGGCTGGTGGCGGGCGTAGCGCGCGGCGAGGAAGGCCGACAGGATCAGCACGCCCTTGGAGTGGATCGCACCGCCGAGCTCGGTCTCGCGCTCGATGTCGACCACGTCGCCCTCGCCCATGCGCACCGTGGCGGTGATCCGCACCGGGTGGCCGAAGAGCTCCCCGGCGAGCTCGATCACCACCAGGCCGTTGATCTGGCCGGCGCGCTCGCCGGTGGTGGAGATCAGCGTGGTGCCGTCGAGGATGGACTCCAGTACCCGGGTCGGGTAACGATTGGCCCGCCGCGCGCGCGCGGCGAGCGCGTCCTCGACCTCGGCGCGCGTCGTGGCGGCGAGGCCCTTCTGGCGGGCGTGGAAGTCGGCCTCGCGCATGAGGTCGGAGAGCGCGCGGGTGTTGAGCGACAGGCGCCCGGAGTCCTCGGCCAGGCGCGAGGCTTCCTCGACCAGGCGCGCCACACCGCTGCGCTCGACCGGCAGCAGCTTCGCGCCGCGCGCGAGCAGCGCCATCAGGCGGGCGTACTCGCATTCGTTCTCGGGCGTGCGCAGGATGTCGTCGTTGAAGTCGGCCGCCACCTTGAAGAGGTCGGCGAACTCCGGATCGTGCTCCATCAGCAGGTAGTAGACCTCGCGGTCGCCGATCAGCACCACCTTGAGCGCGCTCGGCACCGCCTCCGGCTCCAGGGTCAACGCCCCGCTCCAGCCCTGCGCCTCGGCCGGCGGCTCGATGCGGATCTCGCCCGCGCGCAGGCTGCGCTTGAGGCCTTCCCAGGCGAAGGGCTGCGACAGCAGGCGCTCCGCGTCGAGCACCAGGTAGCCGCCGTTGGCGCGGTGCAGCGCGCCGGCACGGATCAGGTTGAAGTGGCTGACCTGGTTGCCCTGCTGCACGATGTGCTCGATGCGGCCGATCAGGTTGCCGTAGCCGGGGTTGTTCTCGAACACCACCGGCGCACCCTGCGAGCCGGAATGATCCACCAGCAGCTTGACCTGGTAGCGGTGGTAGCGCGTGTTCTCCTCGGGCTCTGGGGCCTCGTCGTCTTCTTCCTCCAGCATGGTGCCGCGCACCGCGCTGTCGATGACGTCGCGCTCGACCGCGTCGAGGAAGGCGAGCACCTCGGGCAGGTCCTCGTGCGCCTCGCGCACCTCGCGCAGCAGGTGCGCGACCGCGGGGCCGAGCACCTCGCGCTCGGCACGGTCGATCGACTCGCGCACCGACTTGCGCCAGCCGGGAAAGTCGTTGAGCAGATCCTCGAGGCGGTCGCTCCACGCGCCGATGCGCGCCTCGATGGCCTTGCGCTCGTCCTCCGGCAAGGCCTCGAAGGCCTCGGGCGACAGCGGCTCGCCGTCCTTGGTGGGCGCGAACACGAAGCCCTCGGGGGTCTGCAGCAGCGAGATGCCTTCGGCGTTGCAGGCCTTGCCGAGCTCGCGCAGCGCCCCTTCCTCGCGCGCCTTGTGCGCGCTCTGCAGCGACTCGACACGCTCGACGTGGGCGTCGCTGTCGAGCGCGGCGCCGAGCGCCGGGCCGAGGTCGCGGATGAAGGTCTGCATGCGCGTGCGCAGCGCAGCGCCGCGCCCGGCCGGCAGGGTCAGCAGGCGGGGCTTGAGCGGCTCGTCGAAGTTGTGGAGATAACAGAGATCGGGCGGCACGTCCTCGCGCGCCGCGCGCTCGCGCAGCAGGCGGAAGGTGGTCGCGTGCTTGCCGCTGCCGGCATCCCCGAGCACGAACACGTGGTAGCCGGTGTGGCCCATCGCGAGGCCGAAGCGGATCGCCTCGACGGCGCGCTCCTGGCCAAGGTCGCCGGCGTGGTCGGCGAGCGATTCGGTGGTGTCGAAGCTGAAGCAGGCGGGGTCGCAGCGCTTGCGCAATGCCGTCGCCGGCAGTGGCACGAGATCGGCCATGGATTTGATCTTTCTTCTGGTGCCGGAGCGGCAGGGAGCGCAATGATACACCCCGCCCCGCAGGCCCCGTGATCCACGCCCACTGCCCCCGGCTACGGCGGCTCCGGTTCTCGTGGGAGCGACGCGAGTCGCGATCGGCCGCGGGCTTGCGACGAAGGTCGACATGCACGCCTGCGCGAACCTCGCCTTGCGCCGCGCTGTCCACGACTTGATAATCCCGCAACCCGAACCCCAGCCCGCAGCCGCAGCCGACCATGAAAGTCATCCCGATCCAGCAGGCCGCGTCTCCCCTCGCCCCCGCGGCCCCCGCGCCCGTTGCGGCGCCCGGCGCTGCGCTGGTCGACCGCCGCGCGCGCAGCGTGCGCGACCTGCGCATCTCGGTCACCGACCGCTGCAACTTCCGCTGTGTGTACTGCATGCCGCGCGAGGTCTTCGGCGACGACTACGCCTTCCTGCCGCGGCGGCAGCTGCTCAGCTTCGAGGAGATCCTGCGCGTGGCGCGGCTGTTCGTCGCGCGCGGCGTGCGCAAGATCCGCATCACCGGCGGCGAACCACTGCTGCGCAAGGACGTCGACCGCCTGATCGGCATGCTCGCCGCACTCGACGGCGTCGAGGTCACGCTCACCACCAACGGTGTGCTGCTGCCCAAGCTCGCGCGCCGGCTCAAGGACGCCGGCCTGCACCGCGTCACCGTGAGCCTGGACGCGCTCGACGATGCGCTCTTCCGGCGCATGAACGACGCCGACTACCCGGTGGAGAAGGTGCTCGAGGGCATAGAGGCGGCCAAGGTGGTGGGCCTGGGCCCGATCAAGGTCAATATGGTGGTCAAGCGCGGCACCAACGACGTCGACATCGAGCCCATGGCCGCGCACTTTCGCAACAGCGGCCACATCCTGCGCTTCATCGAGTTCATGGACGTGGGCGCTTCCAACGGCTGGAAGATGGACGAGGTGCTGCCCTCGCGCGAGATCGTCGAGCGCATCGACCGCCTCTTCCCGCTCGAGCCGGTCGACCCCAACTACGAGGGCGAGGTCGCCGAGCGCTGGCGCTACAAGGACGGCGCCGGCGAGATCGGCGTGATCTCCTCGGTGACCCAGGCCTTCTGCTCGAGCTGCACGCGCATCCGCCTGTCCACCGAGGGACAGCTCTACACCTGCCTGTTCGCGCAGCAGGGCCACGATCTGCGCGCCCTGCTGCGCGAGGGCGCCGACGACGCCCGCATCGACGCCGCGATCGCCCAGGTGTGGCAGGGGCGCGAGGACCGCTACTCCGAGATCCGCACCGCCGAGACCGCCGCGCTGCGCAAGATCGAGATGTCCTACATCGGCGGCTGAAGCGGTCGCGGCCGCCGCCACCGCGGCCTGCGCCACCTCGATCGTCGCCTCAATCGTCGCGCATCGCCTCCAGCTCGAAGCGCAGCGCCACCGCATCGCCCACCATGCCGCGGCTGACGCCGTAGTCCATGCCCCAGCGGCTGCGCTCGATGGTCGTGCGCGCCGAGATGCCGAGCGTGTGCATGCGGTGGCCGAAGGGATAGCTTGCAGCCTTGTTGAGCGTGACGTCGAGCACGACCGGGTGGGTCTGCCCGAGCAGGGTCAGACGGCCGGCGAGCTTGCCGTGCAGGCGCCCGTCGCGCTCGGCGCCGGGCTCGAAGCCGGTGGCCTCGAAGACGATCTCGGGATGCTTCCTGGCGTCGAGGAAGTCGCTGTCGCGCACGTGGCGGTCGCGCGCCTCGTGGTTGCTGAACACGCTGTCGGCGGCCACCACCACCCTCCCCGACTTCAGCGTGCGCGCGGCCTCGTCGTATTCGAAGCGCCCGCTCGCCTTCAGGAACAGGCCGATGATGTCGGCGTAGCCGAGGTGCTCGACCTGGAAGCCGATGGCGAAATGCTCCGGGTCGATCGTGTAGCTGCGCGGCTCCGCCCAGGCCGGCGCGGCACCGAGGACGCCCGCCAGCACGGCCGCGGCGAGCATGCGGGGAAAACGTCTGCGCGATTCCATCTTCCTTTCTCCTCCAGGGACTTGCGAATGTGGCTTCCGCGGTCAGGATTGCGGACGCGTGTGGTATAGCCAGCGCACATCGACCGCGAAGGACCACGCCAGCAGCGCCAGCGCCAGCACCAGCAGCGCCGTCGCCAGCGCACCGCCGATCGCCGGCAGCAGGCATAGCAGCAGGCAGGCGACCTGCCAGACGCAGACCAGCTTGCGCCGGCGGCTCTCCCGCAGCGGCCGCTCCAGCCAAGGCCAGGGCCGCATCGCGGCGACGAAGACGTAGCGCATCGCACCGATCGCCAGCACCCAGGGTCCCGCCTTGTCCATCGCCAGCAGATGCACGCACAGGACCAGGATCAGGAAGGCGTCGAGCTCCATGTCGAAGCGCGCGCCGAAGTCGCTCTCGCAGCGCCAGCGCCGCGCCACCCAGCCGTCCACGCCATCGAGCAGCAGCGCGAGCGCGGCGAGCGCGGCCACCTGCACGGGATGTGCATCCACCCATGCGGGCGTGGCAAGCATCCCGGCGAGGAGGGCGACCAGCAGGGCGCGCACCAGCGTCACCCGGTTCGCCGGACCCAAGCCGCGGCGCGGGTCGGACCAGAAGTGCCGGATCAAGGCAGCGATGGCGAGCAACACCGCGCCCGCCGCCCAAGCAGCCGCGAGCGGCAGCGCGAGCGTGCTCGACGCCAGCGCGACGAGCGCGACGAGGCCGCCAAAGCCCCCGGCCAGATCGAGCCAGAGGCGGGGAAGTCCGCCGCGCCGAACACAAGATCCGCCCTGCTCCATCGCCATGCTGCCCTTGCGCCCCTTTCCCACGTCGTTCAGGCCCCATTCGCGCCTGGCGGCGCGCCTACAGTGGCTGCAGCGCCCTGCTACCATTCCTCCTTCGATCATCCGCCGCGCGAAAGGGTTCGCACAAGGAGCTCGGCATGTCCAGCACCAACCTCGCCTTCTGGACCGTCCGCCCGGGCTACGGCGAATTGCGCCCGGCGCCGCTGCGCCCGCCCGCAGACGGCGAGCTGCGGGTGCGCAACCTCTTCGGCGCAGTCAGCCGCGGCAGCGAGAGCCTGGTGTTCCGCGGCGAGGTGCCCGAAAGCGAATACGAACGCATGCGCGCCCCCTTCCAGGAGGGCGACTTCCCCGGGCCGCTCAAGTACGGCTACATCGGCGTCGGCGTGGTGGAGGACGGCGTCGGCACCGCGGCCACCGCCTTGCGCGGCCGCACGGTGTTCTGCCTGCACCCGCATCAGCAGCGCTATGTGGTACCCGCCGGCGCCGTCGTCCCCCTCCCCGCCGGCGTGCCGGCCGCGCGCGCGGTGCTGGCCGCCAACCTCGAGACCGCGATCAACGCCTGCTGGGACGGCGCCCCCGCGCTGGGCGACCGCATCGCGGTGGTCGGCGCCGGCGTGGTCGGCAGCCTGGTGGCCTGGCTGTGCGCGCGCCTCCCCGGCGTCGAGCTCGAGCTGATCGACACCGACCCCGGCCGCGCCGGCCTCGCCGCCGCGCTCGGCCTCGTTCACCGCCTCCCGGAGCAGGCGCGTGGCAACTGCGACCTCGTCTTCCACGCCAGCGGCAACCCCGCCGGCCTGGTGCGCGCGCTCGAACTCGCCGGACAGGACGCCACCGTCGTGGAGATGAGCTGGTACGGCCGCCGCAGCGCGGAGCTGCCGCTCGGCGCCGCCTTCCACGCCCGCCGCCTGCGCCTGCAGTCCAGCCAGGTCGGCCGCCTGCCGCCGCCACGCAGCCCGCGCTGGGACTACCGTCGCCGCATGGAACTCGCGCTCGCGCTGCTCGTCGATCCACGTCTGGACGCACTGATCAGCGGCGAGACCGACTTCACCGACCTGCCCGCGCTGATGCAGCGCCTCGCCGAAGCCCCCGCCGGGGCGCTGTGCGAGCGCATCCGCTATGCCAGTCCGAGCACCTGAGATCCACCCGAGCATCGATCCGGAGCCCCCATGTACAGCCTCACCGTCCGCGAACACATCATGATCGCCCACAGCTTCCGCGGCGAGATCTTCGGCCCGGCGCAACGGGTGCATGGCGCGACCTACCTGGTCGACGCCTGCTTCCAGCGCAGCGAGCTCGACGCCGACGGCCTGGTGGTCGACATCGGCCTCGCCGCCGCAACGCTGAAGGCGGTGCTCGCCGAGTTCAATTTCCGCAACCTCGACGAGCTCGAGGAATTCCGCGGCCGCAACACCACCACCGAGTTCATGGCCAGGGTGATCTTCGACCGCCTCGCCGCCACGATCCGCGCCGGCCGGCTGGGCCCCGGGGCGCAGGGGCTGGAGCGGCTGAAGGTGAGCCTGCACGAGTCGCACGTCGCATGGGCGAGCTACGAGGGCGCGCTGTGAGCGCTCACAGGGGGAGCACAGACCTCGATTTCATCGTCCCCGGCGACCCCGCCCAGCGCACCGGCGGCTATCTCTACGATGCCCGCATCGTCGAGGCGCTGCGCCACCTCGGCTGGACCGTCACCGTCCATGGCCTGCCCGGCCGCTTCCCCGACGCCGACCCCACGGCGCGCGACGCCCTGCACGACACCCTCGCCACCCTGCCCGCCGGTCGGCGCGTGGTCATCGACGGGCTCGCGCTCGGCGGCCTGCCCGAGGTCGCGATCGAGCACGCCGGACGGCTGGCACTGGTCGCGCTGGTGCACCACCCCCTGGCCGACGAGCGCGGCCTCGATCCCGTGCTGCGGCGCTGCCTGCTGGCGAGCGAACGGGCCGCGCTCGCCGCCGTGCGCCTCGCGATCACCACCAGCGCCTTCACCGCGCGCCGGCTGCTCGACTTCGGACTGCGCGCCGAGCGCATCCGCTGGGTCGAGCCGGGCGTGGCGCCGCTCGCGCTGGCCGCCGCGGAGGGCGAGCCGCCGCAGCTGCTGTGCGTGGCCAGCCTGACCCCGCGCAAGGGCCAGGACGTGCTCGTGCGCGCGCTCGAGCGCGTACGAGCGCTGCCCTGGCGCTGCACCCTGATCGGCAGCACGCATCGCGACCCCGGCTACGCCGGCGAGGTGGCCGAACTCGTCCGCAGCCTCGGCCTGCAGGACCGCATCCGGCTCTCCGGCGAATGCGCGGACGCGGCCCTGCGCGACGCCTACGCCGCCGCCGACCTCTTCGTGCTGCCCTCCCACTACGAGGGCTACGGCATGGTGGTCGCCGAGGCGATCGCCGCCGGGCTGCCGGTGCTCGCCACCACCGGCGGCGCGCTCGCGGGCACGCTGCCTCCCGGCGCCGGGCTGGCCGTGCCGCCCGGCGACGTCGATGCGCTCGC
>NZ_AMXD01000147.1 GCF_000310185.1 Thauera aminoaromatica S2
CTCGGGCATCAAGTCTGCGGCGGGCGCGTCCTCGCGCATGGAGATGAGCGGGCAGTCGCGCCGCGTTCCAGGTTCCGCGCCTTCGTCGATGGGCGGCAGGAGCAGGAGCCGGCCCTCGCCGGCCGCGGCGAGGTCGGTCGCGAGCGGCAGCCCGTCCGGCAGGCGCCGGATGTCGAAGCCCTCGCCCGGTGCGGCGCCGAGCGCACGCATGAAGATCTGCATGCGCGGGGCGTCCGCCGTGCTGTCGGGGGTTTCGCCGAGCACGAAGAGATGGTCTTCGTCGGTGCACAGCCCGAGCAGCCCGCCGTGGGGCGGCAGGGCCAGCGTCCACGCCAGGCGCAGCGGATCGGGATTGGTCTGCAGCGGCTCGAAGCGCTCGGGGCGGCCGCGGTAGGGCTGTGGCAGGGGCGCCCCCACGGCGAGGCCCAGCTGCGTCTCGCCGAGCAGCCACACGCGGTCGGTGCCGCTGGCGGCCTCGACCCAGGCGCGGCGTGGCGCGAAGGGCAGCGTGCAGCGGGCCTGCCAGCGCCGGCGCAGATGCACCGCGGTGAGACCATGCTGTACGCCACCGTCGCTCCACGGCAGCACGACCAGGCCGCTGCCGCCGAAGGCGAGGTCGGTGAAGCGGCCCGCCGGCGCATCGACCGGATCGAGCACCAGCACCTCGAGGGCGGAGGCATCGGCGTGCGTTTCGTCGAGCGTGGCGCGCACCGGCTGCCAGGTGCGTGGCGGCCAGGACGGCGCGCACTCCAGGCGCAGGCCGTCGTCCGACAGGCGACCGAGCTGGCCGTGGTCGTCGAGCATCCACGGCGTCGCCGCGAGCAGGCGCTCGCGTGCGCGCGCGGCCGCCAGGCGTGGCAGGCGCGGGGCGTCCTGGCGGGTCAGCGTGAAGGCGCGCTGCTCGTGGTCCCAGCTGCATTGCCGGCTCGTGTTGTGGAAGTCGGCCGCGCCGTCGAGGAGCAGGAAGCGGGTGCCGTTGCTGTTCATGGACGTGGCCTCGATCAGCACAGATCCGGAATCACCGGTACCGGCACCGGGCGCGGGCCGTCCGCTGCCGCGCCCGCCTCGGGTCCGAAGCCGCGCGGCGGGGCGGGGCGGTCCTCGCCGGGGCGGATGGAGACCGCCATCAGCTCGGGGAGTTCGAAGTCGAGCAGCGTAAGTGCCTGCACACCGGTGAGCTCGCGCCAGCTCGGCGGGTCCTGCTCCGTCGTCCGGTAGAAGAGGCGCAGCGCATTGACCGCCTCCACGCCCTCGACGCGCCCGGCCTGGGTGCGCAGCTCGTTGATCTCGACGGCCTTGCCGCGTGGCCAGCCCGCACCGCGCGGCCCACCCGGCGGCAAGGCCCACAGGTAGCGCAGCAGGGCGCGCTCGACCTCCGCATGGACCTGCTGCTCGCTCGTCGGATCGACCACCTCGAGCGAGAGTGCGAGCGCGATCGGTACGAAGCGTGGCGACAGCACGTAGAGCTCGGTGCCGAGCATGCAGCGCGCCGAGAGGTACGCGTGCACGTCCGCGAGCAGCCCGGCGTTCGGACGCGGTGCGGCCGCCATCGCCTGCGGTGCCGGCGGCATCACGAACACGCTGACGACGCCGGGGACGTTGCGCCGCACCGCGGCGAGGCTTGCGCCGGGGAAGAATCCTGCCACGGCCTCGGCGCGCGCCACCGGGTTGATCGGGTTGTCGCGCGCGAGCACGGCGAAGTCCTCCGCCGTGACTGCCCGGTCGCGGTGGGACAGGAAGGCCGGGATGCGGCGCTCGGCTTCGTCCAGCGACTCGGCGTCGACGCCGCCGCGGGTCGGCCACTCGTGGCGTACCGCGAGCTTTTCGCTCGCGCCATGGAGTTCCCGGATGCTGCCGGGTGGAAGGTTTCCGCCGCTGCCGCCGCCGTGGCGGTAGAAGGCGGCGCGGATGCGGGCCCCGGCGGGCGGACGCATGCCGCGGACGCCGTCGCCGAAGTGCACGCTGCGGTCGGCGGAGTCGACGACGAAGACGGTGTCGTCGGGACCGCTGCCGGCGAAATGGGCGACCCGGGTCCAGGCGCGAAAGGCGCGTCGGGCCTCCACCTCGATCTCGACGCTGCGCTCATCCACGTCCGGGTCGGGCAGTTCGAGGCGCTGGTCGGGACGGCCGGTGCCGGCGCCGAGCAGGACGTCGCGCGCGATGCCCTGGCCGATCACCTCGACCGCGTTGAGGCCGAGGTAGCCGAGCGTGAGATCGGCCTCCTCCGCGCAGGACAGGCGCAGCCAGAACAGAAGCTGATCGGGGCGCAGGTCGGCGGGTGCCTCGGGCGGCGTGTCGCCGAGTCCGGCGAACTGGGGATCGAGGGCGCTCGTCGCGCGCAGCATCTCCGCGTCGCGCGGCAGGCGGAGACGTGCGACGCCGGTCCTGCGTCCGCCCGCCGAACTGTCGGCGACGACTTCGAGCGGGAGGTACTGCACCCTTTGCGGTGCATCTTCGGGGTCGGGCCACCATGCCAGCTCCCACGTCAGCCTGCGCGCACGCAGGCCGGTGGCGAGCCCGCCCTCCAGCTCCGTGTCCGGCGCCAGCCCGACGTTCAGGAGGACGCCACCGAGCGCCCGGCGCACGCGTTCGGCCTGCGTCGCCGGGGCTGGTCTGGCGAGGCAGATGCCCAGATGCAGTGCGCCGTCGCAGGTCCCGGCTGCGCTCGGCCGGTCGCGCCCGGGGTGCAGCGTCACCGGCCGGAAGGCGGCCGGCTCTACCCCGTACTGCGCGCGCAACTGGTCGAGGCTGATGCCCTCGGCGGCAAGCGCGGCCTCGTCGAGCCTGCGCTTGACGACGATGCGCAGGGTGAGTGGCGTGGGCTGCACCTCGCCAATGGTCGAGAAACTCGTCGTCCCCGCCTTGAGCAGCGCCTCGGGTGGAATCGGCAGCGGCAGCGCGTGCGCGGTCGAGTCGATGCTGACGATGCCGCTCGCCGGGCGTGCCGGGCGCAGGGGAATCTGCAGCAGGTTGAGGAAGGCCAGGCGCTGGCGGTCCGGAATGCGGTTGGCGCGATAAAGGATGGTTTCGGTGAGCCAGGCGAACAGATCCACCAGCGCGAACACCGGGTCGCCGGGCGCGAGCGGGGCGAGTTCCGGCACGTGGCGCGCGAGGCGTGCCTGCAGTTCGGCGACGAGTTCGTCGAAGCGGCGGTCGTCAAGGTCGGGGACGGGGAACGGCTTGGGGGGCGACATTTGTTCGGTTCCCTCAGGATTCGGGTGCGCGGCGGGCGTGGGCGAAGGCAGCACCCTTCGCCTGGCGGCGTCGAGACGGGGTGGGGGCGATCGACCGGCGTGCGGCGTGCATGGCAGTCATCCCAGGTCCAGCGCCAGTTGCAGCGTCTCGCGCCGCTCGTCGGCAAGCAGCCGGTAGCGCACCTCGAGGTTCACCTGCGACAGGCGCTCGGGGTCGGCCACGGCGCGCACCGCCTCGATGCTCACGCGCGGTTCCCAGCGCCGCAGCGCGCGCAGCGCGGCGTCGGCGATCAGCGCGCGCGTGGTCTCGTTGTTGGGGTGGTGGATGAAGCTGCGGATGCCGGCGCCGAACTCGGGCCGCATCAGGCGCTCGCCGGGGCGGGTCAGCAGGATGTTGAGCATCACTTCGCGCACGCTCGCGTTGCCGGTCTGCCAGTGCTGGCGGCCACCAGCGACCGGGCTGGCGAGGAGGGGGAAGCTCGTGAGCAGGGACTCCGGGGTCGGCATCGCGGTCTCCTCGTTGGTCTCACTTGCCCCGGAGCGCCTTCAGGCACAGGCGCGGCAGCGCGAGGAATACCCGCGGCAGCCAGCCGAGGAAGAGGTTCAGCAGGTTGATCACGACCATCAGCAGCATGGTCGCGCACAGCGTGATCGCCGGCAGGCTGAAGCTGAAGCTCCAGCACGCGCCGCTGCGGTTGCCCGGGCCGTCGCCCTTCATGTCGGCGTCCGGACTGATCTTGCGCAGCACGTCGGCGAGCGACTTGGGCGCCAGCATCGCCACGCCGCGCGGAAGCCCGCGCTTGAGGTCGTCGAGCGCGGGCAGGACCACCGTGGTCGGACGCTGCGCCTCGGGGTCGAAGGGCGAGGCGACGCGGAAGACGTGGCTGGCCGGGCCCCAGGCGACGCGCTCGCAACCGCACTCGTCGTGCCAGCGGATGAAGGGCAGGGCGGTGAAGCGGTCGTCGTCGCCCTGGCCGTAGCGCGGCATGGGCAGGCCGTCGTCGAAGCGCACCTGGGCGCGCGCCAGGCGCAGCCCGACCAGGCTGCGCAGGTTCTCGGCCTGCTGTTCGGAGAGCAGCAGGCGGTCCTTGCGGCTTCCGCCCGTGCCGTCGGGCAGCGCGGTGCGGCCGGCGACGAACTCGCCGCGGTCGATGCGGGCGAAGAACTCGACCAGGGCCGCCGCGCTGCGGTCCAGCCATTCGAGTGCCGTGTCGCCGAACACCGGCACCCGTTGCGGGAAGCCTTCGCCCTCGACGAGGCGGACCTCGAAGTGGTGGAAGCGCATCTGGCCGAGCAGGGTGCGGAGGCCGGCGTTGTCGGGGTCGGTGGCGTCGTCGATGCGGAACTGCGCGACCAGGGTCTGCAGCAGCTCGACGAAGCCGACGCTGGCGACACCCTCGGTGACGACGAGGCCGTCGCCGTCCACCCAGGGCCTGGCGTCGCGGGTGCCGAGCGGCCATGCATGCTCCAGCCCGAAGTCGGGGGCGTCGCCGCCGTCGGTCTGCGGCAGCGGCGCCTCGGCCTGCACGCGGGCGCTGCCCGAGAGCGGCAGGTAGCCCCACAGCAGGGTGTGCTTGCGCTCGACTCCGCGTGCGTCGCGGCGGGTCGCCAGCAGCGTGTGCAGGGGGGCGACCTCCTCTCCGGAATAGGGCGGTTCGGGGAAGCGCACCGGCAGCAGCCCGCGCGCGCGGAGGCGGTGCACGTCGTCGGGGTCGTGATCGGGGATCCTGCCGTCGCGCCAGCCCAATGGCTGGCCGTCGGCGATCATCCAGCGCTGCGCCGAGCCGTCGGCCGCTACCCGGCGCACCACGAGGCCGGCGCCGAGGATCTTGCGCGGATCGAAGGCGGGGCCGCCTGCGGCCATGCAGCGCACCTCGGCGCACACGAGGTAGAAGCAGCGGTGCAGGGGCAGGCGCAGGGTCGGCTCGGCGCCGAAGCGGCCGAAACGGTCGGCGCGGAACCATGGCTGCGCGGCAGTCCCGGTGAGCCGGCCAGCCTGGGCGTCGTTGAGGAAACGCGCGACGAAGTCCTCGTCGAAGTAGCGATGCAGGGTCAGCCCCTCGCCTTCGCCGGCGAAGAAGGGGGCGATGACCTGCGGCTGGTGGGGAGCCGCGGAGGGGGCGCCGCGGGCGGGACGCATCGGGCGCTCGGCGCGCAGGGCGGAATCGATGCTCACCATAGGTTCCCCGCTCCCGGCGAATAGCTCGTCGACACCACCGCGTTGCTGATCAGCGTGTCGCACTGCACGACGCCGGAGAACTTGCTCAGGCCGGCGTCGACCTTGACCAGGCCGGCGGAGATCGTGACCTGGGCGGCCTCGATGCTGACGATCCCCGAGCCGGTGAGCTTGACCGTGCCCGGCGCGATGTCCACCCGCTCGCCGCCCTGTTCGATCGTGACCTTGCCGCCGCCCTGGTCGGTGATCACGAGGCGGTTTCCGGCCGGGGTCTCGATCGTCACGCTCGGCTGCCGGTCGTCGAGCAGAACCTTCAGGCCGGCAGGGCTCTGCACGAGGTAGCGTTCGTCGACCGGGCGCGCGTCCTCGGGCTGGCTGGCGCCACCGCTCCACACCGCGCCGAGCACGATCGGCAGGTCGGGACCGACGAAGGCGACCACGACCTGTTCGCCCACGCGTGGCAGGAGGCTGACGCCGTAGCCGCCGCCCGCGCTCGGCACCATCACGGCGGCCCAGGTCTCCAGGCCGGTCGCCGCCAGGTGCAGCTTCACGCGACCGCGGTCTTCCGGGTCGTCGTTGTCGAGGACGACGCCGAGGTGCAGTTCCTGCAGCGGACCGGGGCTATGGCGCGACATGGCGGGCGCTTCCTCAGGGGGTCCAGTCCGGCCGTTCGACGCGCAGTCGTGTCGACAGGCCCTGGGTGTTGTCGAAGTGATGCCAGCACTCGGCGATGCGGTAACGTCCGGCGAGCCGCGGCGATACCCCGGTGAGTTCGAGCTCGCGCCCGACTCCCAGCTCGGGCGTGCCGGTGCAGACGATCTCGCCGTGGAGGAAGCGTCGTGCATCGCGGCGGAACGCGCCACGCGCGAGCGATTCGGCCTCGGCCTGGGTGCGCGGGAAGGGGTGGGGGCGTGGCGAGCGCCCCTCCCAGCCGAGCTCGGCCAGCGTCGTCGCGGCGCTGCGTCCGGGGGGGGCGGGCGCGAGTGCGGCGCTGCTGCCCTGGGTGCTGGAGTCGGTGGCGAGGTTGTAGCCGTGTGCGAGCACTTCCCGTGGCTGCTGGTTGAGGTCGGCGATGATGCGGATGCGGCGCGCGTTCGCTCCGGCGTCGATGCGGACCGGGTCCGGGTCCGCCTCCTCGGCGCGCGCGTGCAGGCGCCCGTCCTGGATGCGCAGCGGGATGTCGTGCGGGCCCAGCACGCGCAGCAGGAAGGCGAGGTCGCTTTCGTTGTGCTGCAGCCAGTCCGCACTGCCGACCTCGATGCCTACGTCGGCCTGCAGTCCGGCGTCGTCGGCGATCGCACGGACGACCGCGGCCAGGCCACGGTTCTCGAACACCCGGCTGGCGCGCCGGCGCGCCAGCCGGTGCAGCGCATCCTCGGCGAGGATCACGAGTTGCGGCGCGCCGTCGCCGTAACGCTCCTCCAGCGCGGTGATCTCGCCAACGAAGACGGCGCCGCTGGCGTGCTCCCCGAGGAGGATCTCGATGCTGCTGCCCAGGCGCAGATCCTGGAACGCGAAGTCCGGTGCCGCGCCTTCCCCCGCGGCCCAATTGACCACGCGCGCCTCGGCGCTCGCCATGCCGCTCGCGGGCAGATGCACCGAGAGCGCCTGCACCGCGGTGCCGAGCGCGGGGCGGTCGTCTCCATCGACGCGCATGCGCGGACGGACGCTGAGGAGCGCGGCGCTAGTCGATGGCAAGGCGAGCCTCCCGTTCGCCGGCCAGGGCAAGCAGGTCGAGCAGGGTGTCGCCGGGCGGACCGGCCGGTGGGCGCGCCTCGGTGGCCGAAGCTTGCGCGGGGTTCGGCTCGGCCTGCACCTCGGCGACGAGTTCGTCGATGATCAGCGGCATCAGGTGCCTCCAGTCGGAATCAGCAAGGCGCCCGGAACGGTGAAGCGCGGGTTGTCGAGGCGGTTGAGTTCGGCGATGACGCGCCAGTCGCGCGGATCGCGGCCGGCAGACTGCGCGGCACTCGCGGCATCACGGCCTTCGCCGCCGGCAGCGAAGCCGGGCATCGGGCGTGCGTCTGCACGCACCGTGGGGTCGAGCGCGAACTGGTAGCGGTCCTCCTTGAAGGTGAGGGCCAGGGTGGCGCGCAACGGGATGCCCTCGGGCGCGAAGAAGTCGAGGGTCTCCGAGTAGCTCGACAGCATTCCGGTGAACTGGAAGCTGCCCCACTGGAAACGGCAGCGCCCGGGGGCCCGCGGGCGGTTCGACCCGGCGTCCTGCGGCTTCATGAAGGTTTCGGCGATACGTTTGGTGAGCGTCCTCACGTCGCTGTCGGCGGCGACCGTCTCGCGATTCGCCCGGGCGTCGGAGCCGAGCTTCGCGGCCACGCTGGTGTCGAACACGAGCTCGACCGCGAGGGTCGATTCGCTCTTGTCGATGTATTGCGCCGCCGCGCCGCTGCCGCCGCTGCCTGCCCGGTTGTCGGCCTTCAGCGTGTTCGACAGGGTCACGCGCAGCGTCGCAGGGTTGAACTGGACGTCGATGTGCTTCGATTCGTCGGTCTCGACCTGGTCGCCGTTCATCGGGATCAGCTTGGCACGGGCGATCTGCGGGGCAGGCATGTCGTCGTCTCCATTCAGCCGCGCTCGAGCTCCAGCCCTTCGTGTACGAGCTGAAGCTCCTCGATCGCGACCTGGCTCGCGGTGGAGGACAGGTCGGGGCCCTTGAAGCGGGTCGGCAGGGCGTTCGTGATCCGCCAGCGCAGCAGCGGCTTGTCGGGGTCCTGCGGGTGATAGACGTCGATCGTGCCGGACAGGCGCAAGGCATGGTTAGACTGGCGCGTGCTCACGTCGAACCAGTTCCACAGGTCCGCCACCTCGGTGATGCCGCGCTTGAGGATGACGGGCGCGAAGCTCGTGGGGCCGGCGAGCTGCACCTCGCCCCAGTTGCGCCCGCCTTCCCGCAGGGTCTTGGGCGCCATGGTGGCCTCCAGGCCGCTGACCTCGCTGAAGGCGCCGCGGCACAGCAGCCGGCCGCCTTCGCCGTCGTAGAGCGCGACGCGGAAGCGGAAGGGGATGAATTCGCCGGCGGAGTCAGCCATCGATGGCCTCGATGCGGGTTTCCGTCACGGCCGCGTGGCGGTCGTGCAGGAAGGTCAGGCGCAGGTGGTCGATCGGGTAGGCCGGCGCGATCTCGATCTCGAACGCGATCGCGGAATCGACGGCCGGCAATTCGCGGATGCGGTAGGCGTGCTCGGGCTGCGCGCCGCGCAAGGCGCCGGCCTCGTGCAGGCGCCCGAAAAAGCCGCGCAGGGCGAGCTCGGGCCGCGGGTCGCCCGGATCGGTGTCGAACAGCAGCCGCTCGCCCAGGGCCTGCAGCTCGCGCCGCAGCCAGCCCATGAAGCGCATCACCTCGGCCGAACGCCAGTGCTCCAGCCCGCGTTGCGCCTTCGTCATGCGCTGCAGGTCGGCGCCGGGCAGGCAGGGCACGCATAAGGCCTCGTCGTCCACCTGCAGCCGGCCCGCGCGCGTCAGCACCACGGTCGCGCCGGGCGTTGCGCGCAGGGCGGTGGCCGCTTGCTGCGTCGGTGGCGGCCACGGCAGCGCCTTGCCGGGCAGCGGGCGCCCGGCGATCGAGCGCCAGGCGCCGTACCGGAGCGAGAC
>NZ_AMXD01000148.1 GCF_000310185.1 Thauera aminoaromatica S2
GACATCCTCTGCGCTGGTCCGCGCAGGGCGAGGGCGATCTCGGCGCACGCATGGCGGGCGCGGCGCGGCGGGTGCTTGCCGGCGGCGAGCGCGTGCTGCTGATCGGCACCGACTGCCCGGCGCTCGACGCAGCCTGCCTGCGCACCGCGGCCGAGGCGCTCGACGAGGTCGAGGCGGTGATCGTGCCGAGCTTCGACGGCGGCTACGTGCTTCTCGGCCTGCGCCGCTTCGACCCGAGCCTGTTCGAGGGCATCGCCTGGAGTACATCGACGGTCGCGGCGGCGACCCGGGTGCGCCTCGATGCGCTGGCGTGGTCGTATCAGGTGTTGCCCGCGCTGCAAGACATCGACGTCCCGGCCGACCTCGTCCATCTTCCATCCGCCGGATGAAGCCGGGGCAAGCCGGGATCCGCCGGTGCGGGCCGGCTTTTGCGGCACAATCGGGTTCCCGATCCCACGAAGGAGAATCCCCATGGACTTCCATCCGCTGCTGCTTTTCGTGCACGTCGCCGGCGTCGTCGTCTGGGTGGGCGGGATGTTCTTCGCCTACGTCTGCCTGCGTCCCGAGGCCGCCAGCCAGCTCGAGCCACCGCCGCGCTTGCGGCTGTGGCGCGGGGTGCTGGCGCGCTTCTTCACCTGGGTGTGGGTTGCGGTGGCTGCGGTGCTGGCGAGCGGGTTGGCGTTGCTGCTGCGCATCGGCTTCGCGGCGGCGCCGCCGCACCAGCACCTCATGTTGCTGATGGGCCTGGTGATGATCGCGATCTATGTGTTCGTCTATTCCGTGCCCTACGCAGCCCTGAGCAAGGCGGTCGCGGCCGAGGAGTGGAAGGCGGGCGGTGCGGCGCTCGGGCGTATCCGGCAGCTGGTGGGGACGAACCTGACGCTCGGCTTCCTCACCATCGCCATGGGTACGATCGGGCGCTGGCTGGGCTGAGCCGCAGCGCCCGTTCGCGGCGGGGCGGTGGCCACCCATGCACACCGCTCGTCGCAACGGCCGGATCGGGGAGAACCCTGATCCTGACGCTGCGTGCTTTGCCGGCCGGCCCGGCCGGTGCAACAATCGACCGGCATGCTCGGTGCCGAGCCGGCCCGGCAGTCCCCCGGCCCACCCGTTCCTCAATCCCGGCAGCACCCGACGGAGATCGAAAAATGAACAAGACCCGACTTGCCCTCGCCCTGCCTTTCGCCCTCGCGACGCTCGCCAGCGTGGCGGCGGCCCCCGCGGCTGCACAGACCGTGCGCTGGGCGGCGGCCGGGGACGCGCTGACCATGGACCCGCATTCTCAGAACGAGGGCCCGACCCACGTCATGAACCACCAGGTCTACGACTCGCTGGTGTTCCGCGACCAGGCCATGAAGCTGGCGCCGCGGCTGGCGACCGCGTGGAAGATCACCGAGGACCCCAACGTGTGGGAGTTCAAGCTGCGCGAGGGCGTGAAGTACCACAACGGCAACCCCTTCACGGCCGACGACGTGGTGTTCTCCATTCAGCGTGCCAAGCACGAGAACTCGGACATGAAGGGCCTGCTCACCAGCGTGGTCGAGGTGGTGAAGGTCGACGAGCACACCGTGCGCATGCGCACCGACGGCCCCAACCCGCTGCTGCCCAACAACCTGACCAACCTCTTCATCATGGACCGCGAGTGGTCCGAGGCGAACAAGGTCATGCTGCCGCAGAACTACAAGGCCGGCGACGAGACCTTCGCGGTGCGCAATGCCAACGGCACCGGTCCCTTCCGGCTCGTGAAGCGCGAGCCCGACGTGCGCACCGAACTCGAACGCAACGAGGACTACTGGGGCAAGGGGACCTATCCCATGGAGGTGGCCAAGGTGGTGTTCACCCCGGTGCGCTCGGCCGCCACCCGGGTCGCGGCGCTGCTCTCGGGCGAGGTCGATTTCCTCCTCGACCCGCCGGTGCAGGACCTCGAGCGCCTGTCCGCGGCCAAGGGTATCGTGGTGCGCTCCGGGCCGGAGAACCGCACGATCTTCCTCGGCATGAACCAGGGCGCGGCGGAGCTGCGCAGCGCGGACGTGAAAGGCAGGAACCCCTTCGCGGACAAGCGCGTGCGCGCGGCGATGAACATCGCGATCAACCGCGACGCGGTGAAGCGCGTGGTGATGCGCGGCCAGTCGGTGCCCGCCGGCATCGTCGCGCCGCCCTTCATCGACGGCTACGACAAGGCGATGGACGTCGTGCCGGCGCCCGACGTCGCGCGCGCCAAGGCGCTGCTCGCCGAGGCCGGCTACCCGAACGGCTTCGCGGTGACGCTGTCCTGCCCCAACGACCGCTATGTGAACGACGAGGCCATCTGCCAGGCGGTGACCGGCATGTTCGGCCAGATCGGCGTCAAGGCGCGGCTGGACGCACGGCCCAAGAGCATCCACTTCGCCGAGCTGCCCAAGGGCGAGCTCGACCTCTACATGCTCGGCTGGGGTGTGCCGACCATGGACTCGCACTACGTCTTCCATTACCTCTACGAGACCAGGACCGACAAGGGCGGCTCGTGGAACGTGACCGGCTATTCCAGCGCGAAGGTGGACGAGCTGACCAAGGCGATGAACCGCGAGATCGACCTCGGCAAGCGCGCCGGCATGGTCGCCGAAGTGTGGAAGACGGTGCAGGACGACGTCGTCTACCTGCCGATCCACCATCAGATGCTGAACTGGGCGATGAAGGACGACATCGACTTCCCGGTGCAGTCGGAGAACTATCCCTACTTCAAGCTGTTGAAGTACAGGAAGTGATGACCCGCGGGATCGCGACTTGCGTCGCTCCTACAGAAAGCTCACCGGACGCGACGACCGCCCTGTAGGCGCGACGCCAGTCGCGATCCCCCGCTCCCCCGCCCGCGATCACGCTCCCATCCCCTCCCTCGCACCCCGCATCCAACTCCTCACTCCCGCTCCCCCGAATGCCCGCCTTCATCCTGCGCCGCCTGCTGCAGTCCGTCCTCGTCATGCTGACGGTGGCGCTGGTCTCCTTCGGGCTGTTCCGCTTCATCGGCGACCCGGTGAACAACATGGTCGGTCAGGAGGCGACCATGGCCGAGCGCGCGGCGCTGCGCGAGTCGCTCGGCCTCGACGACCCGGTGCCGGTGCAGTTCCTGCGCTTCGTCGTGAATGCGGCGCAGGGCGAGTTCGGCGTGTCCTACCGCATGGCGCGGCCGGTGGCCGACGTGATCGCCGAGCGCCTGCCGGCGACGCTGGAGCTGGCGCTGATCTCGGGCTTCGGCGCGCTCGCGCTGGGGATCGCGCTCGGCGTGTATACCGCGCTGCGCCGCGACGGCTGGCTGAGCCACGCGATCATGAGCCTGTCGCTGGTGGGGGTGTCGCTGCCCACCTTCCTGATCGGCATTTTGCTGATCTACGTGTTCGCGGTCGAATTGAAGCTGCTGCCCGCCTTCGGCCGCGGCGAGGTGGTGGACCTGGGATGGTGGACAACCGGGCTGCTGACCACCTCGGGGCTGAAGTCGCTGGTGATGCCGGCGATCACGCTCGGCCTGTACCAGCTCACGCTGATCATGCGCCTCGTGCGCGCCGAGATGCTCGAGGTGCTGCGCACCGACTACATCAAGTTCGCCCGCGCGCGCGGGCTCACCGACCGCACGGTGCATTTCGGCCACGCGCTGCGCAACACCCTGCTGCCGGTGATCACCATCACCGGGCTGCAGATCGGCTCGATCATCGCCTTCGCCATCATCACCGAGACGGTATTCCAGTGGCCGGGCGTGGGCCTGCTCTTCATCACCGCGGTGCAGTTCGTCGACATCCCGGTGATGGCGGCCTACCTGGTGCTGATCGCGCTGATCTTCGTCGTCATCAACCTGATCGTCGACCTGCTCTACTTCGTCGTCGATCCGCGCCTGCGCGTGCAGCGCACCGGGCGCGGGCAGTGAGCGCCCCCGGAACCCCGGAACCCAGCATGAGCACCGAATCCCCCACGCCCACCACCGCTGCCGCACCGCGCGGTGCGCTCGCACGCCTGCTCGACAGCGACCTCCTGCACGGCTTCCTCCGCTCGCCGATCACCGTGCTCTCGGCCTTGATCGTGCTGGCGATCCTGATCGCCGCGTTGCTCGCGCCGGTGATCGCGCCGCAGAACCCCTTCGATCCCGCCACGCTGAACCTGATGGACGGCTTCAGCCGCCCCATGCAGGCCAACGCGTTCACCGGCAACGTGTATTGGCTGGGCACCGACGCGCAGGGGCGCGACCTCTTCTCGGCCATCCTCTACGGCTCGCGGGTGTCGCTGCTGGTCGGTTTCGCGGCGGTGGCCTTCGCCGCGGTGCTCGGCATCGCGCTCGGGCTGATCGCCGGCTATCGCGGCGGCTGGGTGGACAGCCTGATCATGCGCATCGCCGACGTGCAGCTGAGCTTCCCGGCGATCCTGGTGGCGCTGCTGATCTTCGGCGTGTTCAAGGGCGTGGTGCCGCCGGCGCTGCACGACAAGGCGGCGATCTACGTGCTGATCCTGGCGATCGGCCTGTCGGACTGGGTGCAGTACGCGCGCACGGTGCGCAGCTCCACGCTGGCCGAGCGCAACAAGGAATACGTGCAGGCCGCGCGCGTGATCGGCGTGCCGGCGCCCACCATCCTGCTGCGCCACATCCTGCCCAACGTGATGGGGCCGGTGCTGGTGATCGCCACCATCGGCCTCGCGCTGGCGATCATCCTGGAGTCGACGCTGTCCTTCCTCGGCGTGGGCGTGCCGCCCACCCAGCCCAGCCTCGGCACCCTGATCCGCGTCGGCCAGGACTACCTGTTCTCGGGCGAGTGGTGGATCGTGTTCTTCCCCGGGCTGACGCTGCTGCTGCTCGCGCTGTCGGTGAACCTGCTCGGCGACTGGCTGCGCGACGCGCTCGACCCGAGGCTGCGCCGATGAACGTGCCGCACATCGACCGGATGAACGCCGGTGGCGACCTGCCGCTGCTGTCGGTACGCAACCTGCGCGTGGAATTTCCCCGCCGGCGCGGGACGCTGGTGGCGCTCGACGACGTCTCCTTCGACATCGCGCGCGGCGAGGTGCTCGGCGTGGTGGGCGAGTCGGGTGCGGGCAAGTCGCTCACCGGCGCGGCCATCATCGGCCTGCTCGAGCCCCCCGGGCGTATCGCCGGCGGCGACATCCTGCTCGATGGCGAGGCCATCCACGCGCTGCGCGGCGAGGCCATGCGGCGCCTGCGCGGACGCCGCATCGCGATGATCTTCCAGGATCCGCTCACCAGCCTGAACCCGCTATATACGGTGGGCGAGCAGCTGGTCGAGACCATGCTGACCCACCTCGACCTGACGCCCGCCGCCGCGCGCGAGCGCGCGCTCGCGCTCCTCGACGAGGTCGGCATCCCGGCGCCGGCGCAGCGCATCGACCATTACCCCCACCAGTTCTCCGGCGGCATGCGCCAGCGCGTGGTGATCGCGCTCGCCTTGTGCGCCGAGCCCGAGCTGATCATCGCCGACGAGCCCACCACCGCGCTCGACGTCTCGGTGCAGGCGCAGATCATCGCGCTGCTGCGTCGCCTGTGCCGCCAGCACCGCACCGCGGTGATGCTGATCACCCACGACATGGGCGTGATCGCCGAGACCGCCGACCGCGTCGCGGTGATGTACGCCGGGCGGGTGGTGGAGATCGGGCCGGTGGCCGAGGTGGTGCGCGCTCCGGCGCATCCCTACACCCGCGGCCTGATGGGCGCCATTCCCGTGCTCGGCGCCGAGGTCGAGCGCCTGGTGCAGATCGACGGCGCGATGCCGCGCCTGGATGCGATCCCGTCCGGCTGCGCCTTCCATCCGCGCTGCACCGAGGCCAGCGCGCGCTGCCGCGTCGAGCGCCCGGAGTTGCTGCCGGCCGGCGCCACGCGCGCGGCGTGCTGGTTGTACGCGCCGGCGCGCGAGAACACCGACGGAGGCCCGCAGTGAGCATCATCGAGCGCGCGCTCGCCAAGGCGAAGCAGGAGGACCGCGCCGCGGTCGAGCAGGCCGAGGGCCTGGTGCATCGGCCGCAGGCCGGGCAGGACGCGCAGGGAGCGGTCGCGGAGCGGACGGGCGATGTGGCGGACCATCCCGCCGTGGCGGCCGCGGTCGAAGCCGAGATCGAGCCCGCAGCGCTTGCACCGGCGCCGGCTGCGGCTGGCGCGCGCCGTGTGCGCGATGCGCGTGCCGCGGCGCCGCTGCTGTACGTCGAGGACCTGCGCTGCGCCTTCGACGTCTCCCGGCCCTGGCTCGAGCGGGTGCTCGCGCGCGAGCCGCGGCGCTGGCTGCGCGCGGTCGATGGGGTCTCGTTCGCGATCGGGCGCGGATGCACCTTCGCGCTGGTGGGAGAGTCGGGCTGCGGCAAATCCACGGTCGCGCGCCTGATCGTCGGCCTCCATGAGCCCTCGGCCGGCCGCATCGTCTTCGACGGCCGCGACGTGGCCGAGGTGCGCGGGAGCGCCGAGCGCCAGCAGCTGCGCAGCCGCTTCCAGATGATCTTCCAGGACCCCTACGCCAGCCTCAACCCGCGCTGGCGCGTGGAGCGCATCATCGCCGAGCCGATCCGCGTGTTCGGACTGGAGCGGGACGAGGCGGCGATCCGTGCGCGCGTGGCCGCGCTGCTGGGCCAGGTCGGCCTGTCGCCGGCCGACGGCGCGAAGTATCCGCACGAGTTCTCCGGTGGGCAGCGCCAGCGCATCTGCATCGCGCGCGCGCTCGCCAACCGGCCCGAGTTCCTCGTCTGCGACGAGCCGACCTCGGCGCTCGACGTGTCGGTGCAGGCGCAGATCCTCAACCTGATGCGCGACCTGCAGGACGAACTCGGGCTCACCTTCCTGTTCATCAGCCACGACCTCGCCGTGGTGCGCCACATGGCCGACGAGGTGGGCGTGATGTACCTCGGCCGCATCGTCGAGATCGCCGCCAGCCGCGCACTGTTCGAGCGCCCGCGCCACCCCTACACGCGCATGCTGCTGGCGGCCATCCCCGACTTTTCCCGCCGTGGTCGGGGCGACGATGCGGTGCGTGGCGAGGTCCCCAACCCGATCACCCCGCCATCCGGCTGCAGCTTCCACCCGCGCTGCCCGCTCGCAGACGCGCGCTGCCGGGGCGAGGCGCCGGTCCTGCGCGAGCTCGACGACGGCCGGCGCGTGGCCTGTCATGCGGTGGAGGAGGGGCGCGACACGATCGAGGCGGGCGCGGAGATCTGCACGGAGGTGTCATGAGCGGCGGTACGAGCGAGGCGGCGCGCGCCGAGGTGCGCGTGGAGGAAGCCGGCGGCAGGACGCTCGCCGTGGTCGTGGGCGGCGGCGGTGGGGTGGGCGCGGCCGTGGTCGCCGCGTTGCGCGAGGCGGGTGGCCACGACGAGGTCCTTGCCCTCGGGCGCCGGAGCAGCCCCGCGCTCGATCTGCTCGACGAGGCCTCGATCGCCGCCGCGGCCGCCGCGGTGCGTGCGCGCGGCGTGCCGACCCTGGTCTTCGACGCCACCGGTTTCCTCCATGGCGCGGGCATGGAGCCGGAGAAGAGCTGGCGCGAGCTCGATGCGGCCCACCTGGCGCACGCGTTCGCGATCAACGCGATCGGCCCGGCCCTGCTGATGAAGCATTTCCTGCCGCTGCTGCCGCGCGACCGCCGCGCGGTGTTCGCCACGCTGTCGGCGCGCGTGGGCAGCATCGGTGACAATCGGCTCGGCGGCTGGTACGCCTACCGCGCCTCGAAGGCGGCGCTCAACCAGCTGGTGCGCACCGCCGCGGTCGAGCTGCGCCGCAGCCGGCCGCAGGCGATCTGCGTGGCGCTGCATCCGGGCACGGTCGACACCGGGCTGTCGGCGCCCTTCGCCAAGTCCGGGCTGCAGGTGCAGGCCCCCGCCGAGGCGGCGGCGCGCCTGCTCGGGGTGATCGAGGGCCTCGGGCCGGGCGACTCGGGCGAATTCTTCGACCACCGCGGCGAACCCGTGCCGTGGTGACCGCCGCGCCGCCGCGGCGCTTTCAGGGACCAGGGATGAACGCACAGGAACAGGAACACATGTGGTCCACCCGGTATCGCAGCGCGGGCGAGGACTACGTCTTCGGCACCACCCCCAACCGCTTCCTCGCCGCACAGGCGGCGCTGCTCGCAGCCGGCGCCAGCGCGCTCTCGGTGGCCGACGGCGAGGGGCGCAACGCGGTGTGGCTGGCCGAGCAGGGGCTCGCGGTGACCGCCACCGAGATCTCCCCGGTGGCGCTGGAGAAGGCGCGCAAGCTTGCCGCCGGCCGCCATGTCGAGGTCGACTTCGTGCTCGCCGACGCGGTCGAGTGGGACTACCCGGAGGCCGCCTTCGACTTCGTGGTGGCGATCTTCATCCAGTTCGCCGACCCGGCGCAGCGTGCGCGCATCTTTGCCGGCATGGCGCGCGCGTTGAAGCCGGGCGGCCACCTGATCCTGCAGGGCTACACGCCGCAACAGCTCGAATACCGCACCGGCGGCCCGTCCGCGGTGGAGAACCTGTATACGGCCGCACTGCTGCGCGAGGCCTGCGCCGGGCTCGACATCGTGCATGTGCAGGAATACGAGGACGTGCTGGAGGAGGGTGTGGGCCACAAGGGGCGTTCGGCCCTGGTCGGCCTGGTCGCGCGCCGTCCGCCCGCGCTGGGGGAGGGGCGCCGATGAACGCGATGCGCGCCGTACTCACCGGACACAACCGCGGCCTCGGCGAGGCGGTCGCCGCGGAGCTGCTCGATCGCGGCATCGCGGTGCTCGCGCTCGCACGCCGCAGCAATCCCGCGCTCGCCGCCCGCCACGGCGAGCGCCTGC